>JADJZB010000008.1 GCA_016719485.1 Holophagales bacterium | reverse complement strand
TGACCGCCGCCGACTTCTTCGCCCTGGTCAGTGCAACGTAGAGCAATGCGCGTTCCCCGGTCTCCGCGTTTCGGGCGGCCACCTGGTCCGCGCCGGCTTTGAGGGCCTTGTCGAGCGGAATGACCTTGTCATTAACCGAGGCGACGACGACATGGTCGAACTCGAGGCCCTTGACCCGGTGCATGGTCGCGACGCGAATGCCAGGGCGGGCGCGGTTGTCTGTGGCCTCGCGCTTGATCTCGTAGAGGTCGAGGGAGGCGGAACGGAGCGCGTCCTTGCGTGCTCGATCACGGTCTTCGTACGCCCGACGATGCAGATCGACTCCGACGCCGCGCCGGAGTCGATGAGCTCCTTGACGTGCTTTCCGATGAAGGCTGCTTCGGCAGCGGCGGTCTTCAGACCGTGGACCTCGACTTTCGGGCCGTGCGTCAGCGACATGTAGCCCTTCTGGTCATCGAGGCCGCCGTCGAGATCGTCGATGTCGCGCCCTTCGAGAAGGGCGACGGCGAAGCGGCGGATCTCGTCGGTGGTGCGGTAGTTGAGCCGGAGCTTCCGCGCGCCCCCGGATGTCGATGCCGCACTTCCCGAGAGTGGCCCGGTGGCGGTAGATGCGCTGGTGGGCGTCGCCGACGATGAAGAGGTCGTTCGGGCCGGTTGGCACGAGCGCCCGGATGAGCCGGTAGGCTTCGGCGTGCATGTCCTGGGCCTCGTCGACGACGACGGCCCGGTACGGGAGGCGGATCCCCTGCTTCTCGATGAGCTGTCGGGCGTCGCGGACCATGTCGATGTACTCGCGCTTCCCGTGCTCGTTGAGCTGGGAGCGGTACTCGCGGAAGACGGGCCAGATGGCCTCGCGAGTGGCCCGGCCGATCTTCGTCCCGCGGCCGAGACGGGGGGCGCGAAGGTACTCGGCCAGAGTGTCGATCCCCTGCGGCTGGATGACCTCGTCCCACTCCTGACGGTAGAACTCGCCCGAGAGTCCCGTCTCGGGTGGCGCGAGCGCGAGGGCGTTCTCCCAGAGTTCGTTGTTCTCTCCGTCGAAGACCGGTTCGAACCGATAGCCGCGACCTTTCAGGAAGTTCGACACCCATGCGTCGAGATTCACAACCTCGATCCGCGAGAGAAGGTCGGGGCCGCAGAGCGTCTTCAGGTTCTCGTGAATGTCCGTCGCGAGGTTTCGGGTGAAGGTGGTGAAGAGGATCCGGTCGTTCCGCCCGGGGAACACCGTTTCGACGAGGTGCTTCGCCCGGTGCATCGCGACGACGGTCTTCCCCGTTCCCGCCCCTCCGAGCACGCGGTAGGGGCCGCTCGCCGTCATGGAGACGAGCTTGCGCTGCTTCGGGTGGAGGAAGACCCTCCACTGCTCCAGCGGTGCGTTGAGCAGCTCGGCCAGCTCCTTGGCATCGGAGACGACGACAAAACGTCGCTTCGAGTCGTCGTTCGCGAGAGCCGCCGCGAAGTCGGTCGGGTCGGCCGCCACGGGCTCGAGCGGCTTCTCCAGCTCGCGCAGCACCGCGTCGGCGTCGTACCCCGCCGCGAGGAGGAAGAGCGCCTCGTAGGCCTCCTGCGGCAGGGTCGCCGCGGCTCCTCCAGCCCCGCCTGTCCCCGATCGCCCGCACCGTCGGAACGAGCTCGGCCGGAACGCCGAAGCGCAGAAGAGCTTCGTCCTTCACCTTCCGAAAGAGGCCGGCCTTCGGGGCGGCGGCAGCCTTCTTCGGCGCCACCTCCGCCGCTTCGACGGCGTCGGCGGCGAGCACCTGGAGCGCACCCGTCATCGGGTTGACGCGGAAGACCTTCCTCTCGGCCCACGCGTAGGCCTCGTCGTGGTGGTCGACCCAGGTCAGGAGGTAGAGATCCGTGTCGGCAGGGTGGAAGACGATCGCCCGGTAAGCCTGGTCGATCCGAACGGAGTAGAGGTTCGGGTCGCGGGCTTTCTTCACCGGGTGGTACTGGATGCCCCCGGCTTCCGGGTTCTCCCGGAAGAGCTCGATGAACTCCCGGACCTTCTTCTGGTGAGTCTTCTGGACGTTCGAGAACGCCAGCAGGAAGTCGTCCGAGATCGCGACCTTCATTCCCGTTCCTCCGCTCTCTTCCCGCCCCCGAGCGCCTCGAGGACCGCCTCCGGGTTCGTGTCCGTCTCCCCGGCGAGGAAGACCACCCATCCGGCTCCGTCGAAGGCGGCCCGGAACGGCTCCTCGCGCGGCAGGAGGACGGCGACCGCTGCTTCTCCCACCCCAGCTCCGCCATCGCGACGATCTCCCCGCCTGCCCCGGTCAGCTCGTAGCCCATCTCGGGCGCCCTGGCCCCGGCTTCGAGGAGGGCGAGGAGGAGGTCGCGGACGGCCACGTCCGCCTGCAGGAGGAGGTTCTCGGTCGCCGGTGCGAGGGCCTTCTTCGGCGGAACGGCGCCCAGCAGGTCACCCAGGAGGTCCGCATACCGCCCAGCGGCTAACCCCTCCGCCGTCACGAACTCGCTTCGCCCGACGAACTGGGCGACGTTCGTCGCCCAGAGGTACTTCCGCCAGGCGTCCTTCCACTCGACCGGGGAGTTGACGCCATAGATCTCGTTGAGGCGCAGCGAGACGGCCGTCCCCTCGAAACTCCCCCGCCCAAGCGCCTCGGCCTTTCCGAAGACGAGGCCCTGGATGACCGGGCGACGTCCCGAGGAGGAGGTGCTCGACGCGCCCCGTCTGCCACCGGATCCGGCAACGCTCCGGTCCGTGCTCGAGCGAGCCGCGCTGCTCCGCGAGCGAGGAGGTCGTCTCGCAGCCTCTCGGCCCCGCCGAGCGTCGTCCCACGCCCCTGCTCCAGGAACGAGAGCGCCCACGCGCACGCGAAGCCACTCCAGTCGCGCTCCCGCGACCGGTCGAGGCGCTCGAGGAGCATCTCGAAGGTCGACGCTTCCGCCAGCGCCATCCAGTCCGGCGCGGCGCCCGCGGCCAATCTCCCGGCGAGAACCTGGAACAGTGGCCGCCGGTCGGCGCCGAGAGGCGTCAGCTTCGGCGTCTTCGGGTCGAAGCGCTCCATCACGTCGTCCCAGGTGAGCGACCAGACCCGGTACCGCCCCGAGCGAACGATGGCGAGGCGCTGAGCCGTGTCGAGGCCGAGCCGCTGGTTCCCCGACGCGGGGTCGGCGTGGTACTCGAAGCCGTCGGTGAAGACGGCGATCGGCAGCGCCGAGCCGCCCCCTTCCGGGTGCAGGACGAAGTCGGCCCGCGACGGGACCTCGACGCCCTCCTCGGGGCCCAGGTCCACCTGCGGCTCGACGAGCCAGCTCCCGGCGGCGCATTTCAGGAACCAGCCCGTCTTCCCCTTCACCACGGTCTGGAGGAGCTGCACAGGCTGGTCGCCGATCCGGCTCCGCCGGAGCGCCTCCACGAACCGCGCTTCCAGCTCGCTCTCGAGGAGCGACCCGAGCGGGATCGTCGAGATCTGCTCCACCCGCTCGATTCGCCCCCGCTCCCGGAGGATCGACCCGAGGATGTCGATCGCCTCCCGCCGCGACGTCCGGAGCTTGTCGTGCCGGCCTCGGTACGCGAGGAGGCAGCGGTAGCAGCCGTCCTTCGCAGGGTGGTGCTGGCACGAGCAGGCCGTCAGGACGTCCAGCGCCTTCTGCAGGACGTCGAGAATGCCGTTCTCGTCCCGCATCAGCTCGTCGAGGTAGCCCGTTCCCCCGGGCACCCCGTCGTAGAGAACGAGGAACCGCTTCCTCACCCCGAGCCCTTCACCGGCTCGCTCGTGACCGTCGTCAGGAGGTGCCCCGGGTCGCCCCGGAAGCGCTTCTTCAGCCCGAGGTCGAGCGCCGCCACGAACGACTCCACCTTCTGCTCCACGTCGAACTTGGCGACGGGGAGGAGGATTCGGATTCCCTCCGAGTCGAACTGCCGGTAGAGGAACTCCGTCTGGAAGGCCGTCAGGGCGTCGGGGGCGGCGTCGCGCTCGGCGTCGGCCGGAAGCGGCAGTGGAGCGCGTGGTCGATGGAGACGGGCTGGCCGTTCGACCACCCCTTCCGATCCCCTTCACCTTCCCGCACGACTGGCAGACGACGAACCCCGTGTCCTCGAAGTCCTCCCCGGCGATCCTGAGCGTCGCCTGGCCCGTATCGCGCTTCCCGAAGTTCACCTCGCGGAGCGTGAGCTTCCCGAAGAACTCGAAGCCGAAGGGCACCCCGTCGACCGGCAGCGAATAGGCCGCCTTCACGTCGGCCGGACTCGTCACCACGAACATGTTCCGCTGGAAGAACTGCGGCTCGCGGTCGTCGCTTTCGTCGTACGAGCGGCTCTCCTTGTCGTTCTCCGTGGAGAGCACCTGCTTCATCCGGAGCATCGATCGCTTCTGCCCCGCGTCGGGCCAGAGGGGGCTCTCGCATCGGGGGCAGGCGGCCGAAAGCTCCTTCTCCCCCTCCTTCTCCATGTACGAGCACTCGGCGCAGAAGCGCCACGGCTCGGGCCTCGAGAGGTCGACGTTCACCTGGTCGACGAGGAGCTTCCGCCCCTGCGCGTAGAAGCTGCTCGCGGGGGCCAGCTCGATGATGGCCGACGCCGCCGGCCGCTCGTAGACGTACTGTTTCGTCTCGTACTTCTTCTCGGCGTCCTTCGCCTTGTCGTTCCGCCGGTAGATCACCGACTTGAGCTGGACCCCGTTCTCGGGGAAGGCGTAGTTGGGGAGAAGCCCCGCATCGGTGAGGAAGTTCAGCACGTGCTTGCCGTTGATGTCGGCTACGAGGCGTGTCAGCGCGTGCTTCTCCTGGCGCAGCTCCGAGAGCTCCTTCTCGCGCTCGTCCCCGCCCGCCGGTTCGGCTTCCACCTTCTCGACTCGCTCCGCGAGGCGCCGCACGGCGTTCCGTAGGCTCTTCCTCTCCTTCACCACCTCCTGCAGCTCCTCGACCAGGATAACGGGGAGCGCGGGGACCTCGGGGTCCGTCCCGCGAACGAACGTCCGGAGCCGCTCGCGCGAGTGTTCCGTCACCTCTCCCGCGAAGAGCGCCAGGAAGTCCTCTTCGAGCGAGGTCCGGTTCAGGTCGAAGAACTGGATGAGGTTGTTCGGGAAGGCGTCGCGGGCGGCCGTTCCCTTCTCCACCGCGTCGAGAACCGGGCCAAGCTTCTCGGGGATCGCCCCTTTCGTGAGGCCCGTTTCGACCCAGCGGTCGAAGACGTAGCCCGTGAGCTGCCGCTCGAGGACGGCCGAGGCGTTGAGGAAGCAGCCCGGCGGCTCGACGAGGCCCTGGATCATCTCCTCCGGCTCGAAGTAGAAGAAGAGGTCGTGCGGGCGGCCGTTCGCCACGGCGAGGATGAAGGCGTTTCCGTCGCGCCGTCCGGCCCGCCCGGCCCGCTGGAGGTAGTTGCTCGACTTCGGCGGCACCGAGCAGAGCGCGAGCGACGACAGGTCGCCGATGTCGATCCCCATCTCGAGCGTCGGCGTGCAGGAGAGGAGGTTCGGGTCGCCTGGCTTCCGGTCCTCCGGCTTCGCCTTGAAGGCGATCTCGATCTCCTCCCGTTCGGCGCGCTCGAGGAGCCCCGTGTGCTCCTCGGCGAAGAGGCGGCTCACGTCCCCCGTCGCATAGAGGCTCCGGTAGTAGTCCTCGCGCGGAGGCTCCGGCGCGAGAACGCCGGCGCACCGGTAGCGCAGGCAGGAGGCGCCGACCCACGCCTCGGCTTCCGAGGCCGCCACCGAGACGTTCGAGCCGCAGCGCCCGCATCGCATCTGGGCGACCGTGTCGACGACGAGGAAGAGGTCCTCCCGGAGGCCCCAGACGGAAGCACCGTGCGGGCCCGTCCGCTGGAAGAGGACCCCGGCGTCGATGAGCCCCCCGACGACGAGCTTCCAGATCTCGGCCGCGTAGGCCCCGCTCGCCCGTCAACCGACGCGAGAGACCGGGCGAGCCAGTCTTCGAACCAGGTCGGCGCCTGCTGCGCTGTCGACCGGAGCAGGTGTTGAAGCGCGAGAAGCCCTGGCTCGCGAGGAAGGCCGGTGCCCGGGTGTGCTTCGAGAAGCCCGGCAGGTGCTTCGTCCTGTTGAGGAGGTAGACGTTCCCGCCCGACTCGACGTACGGCCCGAGGTCCGCCTGCTGCACGGCGCCCTTGTTCTTCAGAGTCACAAGGTAGCCCTCAATCAGCTTGCGGAGAGTTGCGCCGTCGAGGTCGCGGAGGACGCCGATCTCCTCCCGAAGCACCGGCAGGAGCTTCGCCACGGCCGCCTCGATGACCTCCGGGCGCGGCACGAGCACCGAGCTGCCCGACTTCTCGAGCGTCCGGCCGATGCGGCTCTTGAACGTGTACTCGCTCCAGACCTCCCAGGCGATACGCTTCTCGACCAGCTCACGAGGTCCGAGCCCTCGGGGACCTTCCCGTCGGTTCGCAGCGCCTCCCAGTCGTGCAGCCACTCCATGTCGGGCGGCAGGAAGGTCGCCACGAACGGCCCGTCGGTCAGCTTCTCCCGCCAGAACTCCGCGACCCTCCGCGGAAGCTCGGCGAGAGGAACCGGCCCCCCGAGCGAGGCCACCACCTTCTGCACCGCCGTCCGGAAGTTGAAGGCGTACGTTCGCGCCCCGAAGAAGCCGGCGCGATGCGAGGCGTCCTGCACCGAGTCGGAGAAGGCGAGGAGCTTCTTGTCGTCGTTGAAGCGCGAGGCGAAGAGCTGCGAGAGGGCGACGCTCGTCAGGCTCGCCGCGCGCGAGCCGACGATGGTGAGGCTGTTGTGGCCGCCGCACGACGAGCAGCTGTGGTGCCCGTGCGTCTTCCCCTCCCGGTCGCGGTACGTGTTCTCGCCGACGCGCACCCTCAGCGCCGCCTCCGGCCCCGTCCCGCAGCCCGGGCACTCGCCCGCCTCGTTCGCCTGCGCGAGTCTCAGGCACTCGGTGCAGAGCCACCACGCGAAGCCGCGCTGGTCGCACGTGGCTCCGTCCTCCTCCGGGTAGACGAACGCCACCGTGGGGCTGAAGCGGAAGAACGCGTCGTAGAACCCCTTGAGCCCCGCCTCGAGCCGCTGGTCCTGGGCCTTGTAGACAGCGCCCCAGCCGGTGACGCCGCACTCCCGGCAGTGGACGATCGGCAGCGCCTTCTTTGCCTCCTCGGCAGCGAGGTCGTCGGCGAAGGCAAGGCGGGGCGAGCCTCCCGGCGGCGGGATCTCCACCATCGCCACCAGCCGGCTCAGCTCGCGCAGCCAGAGCTGCAGCCTCACCTGCACCAGCGGGCGGGGCTTCCCGTCGGGCCCCTTCACCCGCGCCGCCGAGACGAGCGCAAGGAAGCTCCCGAGGAGCCGGTCGAACGTCTCGACGTCCGCCCCCGCGAAACCCGGCACCTGGCGGGCCAGCTCGTCCTTCACGGCCCGCAGCTCGCGCGCCTTCCCGTCCAGGATGACGAGGAGATTCCGAAGGAAGGCGTGCCCCTTGAGCCGCTCACCGAGACCCACGAGGGAGTCGTCTCCCCCGCCGCGTCCAGGCCTCGTCGAACCAGAGCCGGTGCTGCGCCTCGAGGTACTCGGCCTGGCCCGCGTACCAGCGGGTCGAGCGCCTCGCGCTTCTCCGGCCCCGGCACCCGAACCGCGTCACGAGGTCCCCTTCAGGAACTCCTCGGTCGTCTCCACCGTCTCGCCGACGATCGAGTCCGTCCCGAACGGCTCGCCGAAGAGCTTCGCCGCGTAGTCGCTCAGCGCCTCGGCGTTCATCCCTTCGGGCCCTTCGCCGAGCGTCGCCGACGTGCCGATGCCGCAGAGGTGCCTCTCCGGCGTCCTGAGCCGCGCCTTCAGCCGCCGGATGAGGCAGGCGAGGTCGGCGCCTTGCGCCCCGTCGAACGTGTGCAGCTCGTCGACGACGAGGAACCGGAGGGTCTCCGGCCCGTTCCCCTGCCAGAGCCGCGCGTCTTCCGGGCGGATGAGCAGGTAGTCGAGCATCTTGTAGTTCGTCAGGAGGATGTCGGGCGGCGAGGTCCGCATCGTCTCGCGGTCGGTGATGACGTCGTCGGGCCCCATCACCTTCCGCGTCTCGTGTCCGATCCCCCCCACGTAGAGCCCCGCGGTCACCTTTCCCTTCAGGGCCGGGTTCGCCTCGATGGCCCGCGCGAAGCGCTTCGCCTGGTCGGTCGCGAGGGCGTTCATCGGGTAGACGACGACCGCCTTTACCCCCTGGCCTCCCACCTCGCCGGGCGCAGTGGTCGAGGATGGGGTAGAGGAAGCACTCCGTCTTGCCCGACCCGGTCCCCGTCGCGAGGATCGTCGAGAGCCGGTCAGGCCCGGCCAGCCGCTCGAAGGCCCGCTCCTGGTGCCGGTGCGGCCGGAAGCCCTCGGGAAGCACCTCAGGAAAGTACCGGACACCCTTCTCTCCCGTCCGGAACGGCAGCTTCAATGAAAGATACGGCCCTCGAAAGACCGACCCATCCCTGCGGAGCAGGTCCGGGAGGCTCTGCTGGAAGAGCGGCGTCGTGACCGGGAACGTCGTGAGGAGGAACTCCTCGATCCCCTTCCGGACCTGCGTGGAGAGGACGGACGGGATCATCGGGGGCCCTCCGCCGGCGTGGCTCTGACGGCCGGCACGTATCTGCCTTGCTGCGTTAGTTTGCCCTCGACACGACGACGAAGGCAGCGAGATACGCGCATGGCCGAACCAGGCATTCCGAAGTGGGTGCCGCGGGTTGATAATTGGCACGGATGGAGGACAGGACGAAGTTTCCCCTCTCGTTCTCGCTGGACGAGGTGCTCGGGCCGCTCAACGACGTCGAGCGAAAGAACGCCCCGGAGACGCTCTGGGCCCGAGGCGACATCCGTCTCCTGTCGGTCGGCCCGCGGGTCTCCGTCGTCGGTGCTCGCGAGGCGAGCCACCTCGGCCTCAAGCGAGCCGAGAAGCTCGCGCGCCTCCTCGTCGGCCACGGCGCGCTCGTTGTGAGCGGTCTCGCGGCGGGGATCGACACCGCCGCCCTCTGGGGTGCCGTCAAGGCCGGCGGCCGGACGATCGGCGTCCTCGGGAACCCCCTCGACGTCGTCCTCGGCGGCTCCGACGCGGCTCTTCGGCGCTCGATGGAGGAGAACCACCTCGTCGTGAGCCAGTTCCCCTCCGGCCACCCGGTCCTCCGGTCCAACTTTCCCCGCCGCAACCGGACCATGGCCCTCCTCTCGCACGCGACGGTCATCGTCGAGGCGGCCCGACTCCGAGCGGCTCGCTCTCGCAGGGCTGGGAGGCGCTCCGGCTCGGACGCCCGCTCTTCCTTATGAAGTCGATCGTCGATGACGAACGGCTGAAGTGGGCGAAGGAGATGCTCCACTACGGCGCGCGGACGCTCGCCTCCGGTCACGAGGACGAGCTCTTCGAGCTCCTCCCGCCTGCCGGCGAGATCGTTCGCGAGCGCCTTGCCTTCTAGCGTCGACTTCGGCTCGCTCCTCATCTACTCACCCCGGGGGACGGGCGAGACCTCGGTCCGATCCAGGGAGATCGTCGGCCGCATCAAGAACGACGGCCCCGGCCCCTTCCCTCCCGAGAGGATGATCGACTTCGCCGTTCGACGACTCGCTGAGGAGCTGCCCGGTTCACCTCTCGCCTCGCTCTTTCCAGCGGGAGCGACCATCGTGCCAGTTCCGAGGAGCGCGCCGATCAAGGACCCGCACGCCCTGTGGGTCCCTCGTCGCATCGCGGACGGACTCGTGTCGTGCGGCATCGGCGCCGCCGTAGAGCCCCTCCTGATCCGGACGTCGGCGGTCCGGAAGTCCGCCTGGTCGACTCCCGGGAATCGGCCGTCTCTCGAGGACCACGTCGCGTCTCTGGACGTGGCACCCACGCCACCGCTCGGCTCGCCAGAAGACATCGTTCTCGTGGACGACGTCGTTACGAAGGGAGCGACGCTCCTCGCTTCGGCGACCGTGCTGTCGAAGGCGTTCCCGAACGCACGCATTCGCGCCTTCGCCCTGATCCGCACGATGGGCCTCGTCCCCGACGTCGACCGGATCCTCTCCCCCTGCACGGGCACTATCTCTCGCCTGCGGGATGGCACCGTCGATCGACGCCCGTAGCCCGCGGACCTGGCGGGGTGCCCCGATTCCTCATCAGAACGACCGCTTCTCCCACCCATAGTCGTTCTCGGCCTGGTCCATGCACTTCCCGAAGAACGCCTTCGTCCGGAGGAAGGCGTACTTCCCTTCCGCGAGCGACTCGGCGTACGGGCTCTCGGAGGCCGCCCTCTTGATGACCGGGACCACCTTCGAGAGAAGGAGGCTCCGCAGGACCTCTGTGTAGTCAGTCTCCATCGAGGTCGTCGTTCCGAAGCGCTCCAGCCAGGACGACAGGTCCTTGTTGTTGAAGAGCGCCTGGACGAGGAGCGCCTGAACGAGGTTCCAGCCCCTCTGGATGAACTCGAACGACGGCCCCTTGTGCTCTGCCAGGTGCCGCAGGAGGGCCCGCCGGCGGAGGTGGACCTTGTAGACGAGGACGATCTTCCTCGGATCGACCCGGAGATACGACTCGGGGAACGTCCGGCGGAAGGCCTTCTCGTCCTCGAAGACGTCGCCGAGGCGCGACATCCGGTCGAGCTCGCCCTGCACGGCGAGAAACGTCTGCGCCAGCGGCCGGATCTGGATCGGCTTCTGGTTCCCGTCGACCTCCATCTCCTCGAGGTCGGGCCGCTGCACCCGCTTCCGGAACTCCGGGTGCTCCCGGTTCCTCTCGATGAACCGGGCCAGCGTCGTCAGCGTCTGCGCGCCGTTCAGGACCCGCGGCTCGGTCACCCTCGCCGTCCCGTCCTCCACGACGAGCTTCTCCACCGAGAGCGTCACGCCATTGTGGGTGAAGGCGAAGAGGCCGGCCGGGTCGGCCCCGTCGATGACGATCTTCTCGAAGGCCCTCCGGAGGGAGCGGTTCGCCCCCTCCTCCTCCCCGAGGCCGAACCGGATGTTCCGCTCGAAGAGGCGCGGCCCCATGGCCTGGTGAATCCGGTAGAGGTCCATCAGCCGGACGAAGCCGACGTGGAGCCTCTCGCCCGACTCGAGCTGCCTCTCGTGAGGCGCCTCGAGCCGGAGGTCGTACTGGTGAGTCTTCTTGACGTGCGTCGCCGACTTGCCGCGCGTCTCGTTCGACCGGAACTCGAACGTCAGGTCGACGGATCGGTCCTCGCCGAAGAAGCCGTTGATGAAGTGCTTCTTCGACTCCGTTCCTCTCGCAGCGCCTCGAGGCCGCTGCTCTGGTCCGCCCGTTCCGGGTCCCCCTTGAAGACGAAGAGGATGACGACCCGGTCGATGCTCGCCTGCTTCTCGTGGATCTCGGCCCTGAGGCGCCCCAGGAAGTCGTTCTCGTTCCGGGAGGCCTGCGGGTTCCCGAAGACCCGCCCCATTCCCGACTCGACGAGCCGCTTCAGTGAGCCCTTGAAGAGGTTGTGGTCCTCCGACCACTTGAACTGGTAGAGGTAGAGGTTCCGCCGGCTCTCGTCGACGTGGTACGCGTCGAGGCCGTAGTCGTTCGACCCGAACGCGCACTGCGCCAGGAAGTCTTCGACGGACCCGCTGAACTCCTTCGCGAGGTAGACGGGGCCGAAGAAGTCCTCGCGCTTGCCGCGGTGGGAATCGTGGTGGCGATTCCAAGCGTCTCGAAGGTCGTTCTCGGTGACTGCTCTCATTCCGCTCTCCGCTCCCCGTCCAGACTCAGTCGCCCGCTTCTGAATCGCCGGGAAGACCCACGCCGACTTCGTCGGCGCAGTACTGTCCCCCCACCTCGACCAACCGCGCCCTATACGACATGCCCCAGAAGACTCCTGACGACGACGTCCTCTGCGAGGGTGCCGCGCTCGACCTGCTCCCGGAGGAAGTCCCTCACCCGCTGCCGGAACTCATCAGCTCCCAGCGCCTTTCGCACATCGACATCGAGCGTGTTGCTCTTGTCGAGGTTGCAGTCGCCACAGATGAGCTGATAGTTGTCCCACGTCGTCTCGCCGAACAGCGAATAGGGCCAAACGTGATCTCCGTGCAGATAGCTCATCATCCGGTGGTCGAACAGTCGCTGGCAGATGGGACAGGCATACGAGACGCTTCCCGCCTCGTCCGCCTTTGCCCAGCGTCGAAACCAGACGTCCTTCCATCCGGGCGGGAAGGTCCTCGCCAGCGGGCTGCACGTGATGTAGGCCGGGGCGGGACCTACTTCTTGCGATTGCCTGACATGCCTCCACCGTCTTCGCGATCTGTGTCCGCTGTCCTGGCCACTTTCCCTTCGGGATCGGGTACGCGGAGGCCAATCGCGTCCTCGATCGCCCGCGGTCCCTGGAGTGAGAAGCACCTGGATGAGCTCCCATTGCGGCTCGGTCACCTTGTCCGGAGTTCCCCAGACTTCGATGGCCGCGGCGATGAACAGCGCGACCTTCGTCGAAGAGTTCGTGCTGATGCGCGGTACCTTAGCCATCTTGATCGCGTTGAACCACGTTTCGAACTCGACGAACCACCCCTTCATCGTCTTCAGGCCCGCGAGAATCCCGGCACCCTCAGACCCACCATGGCTCTCGTTCTGGAGCTGCGCCATGTAGAGGTCGAGGACCGAAATCGTCGTCCTGTCATAGCGGACACCGGCTCCGTCCTGCGCCTTCGTGCTCCCGAGCAGGGTCTCCACGTTCGCGATGTCCCGTGCGATGACGTAGTAGAGGAACATCTGCGACGGTGCCTGCCCGGCGGACTGGGTCGTGTCGCTCCACCAGTCATTCCAGGCTGCCGCGTTGCTCCATGGGTACTCGAGTCCGAAGTTCTCCTTAGCCGCCTTGATCATCCGGCTCGCTCCGTCACGGTGCGAGTCGAAGACGCCGGCGAGCCGGATAAAATAGACGCGGTCGGATCGCCCGAATACCGCCAACCTCAAATCGTGGGCACTGAGCGGAACGCCGGCCCGTTGATGCGGCGGAAGATCTCGAGGCGAAGGCTCAGCCCAGGATCCTTCGGCAGAACGATGAAGTTCAGCTTGTACCGCTGGATCTGTTGCTTGATCGTCTCGGGCAGCTCGGCAAACCTTCTCCCCTGAACCAGTGGACCGATGTTCTCCGCATACTCGGTCTCTGACTCCGGAGCGAGCGCGAAGCCACCCTTTATGAAGTCCCGGATCGTCGCCAGGCGTTGCTGCCCATCGATGATCTGATGCCTCTCGGACCCTTCGCTATTCGTCTCCGGATAGAGGATCAGGGGCGGCACGGTCGTTGTTGATCAGCGAATCGATAAAGAGCGACTTCTTCGAGAGGTCCCATTGGGACGAGTCCCGCTGATAGTCGGGGACGTGGTAGGCGTCGTCGTCCAGCTCGCCGAGGAGGGATGCGACGTTCGTCGAGAATGCCGTGGTGGCACCTTTCACTCGTGGATGGAACGGCGTCGCTGCAGCTTCATCGGGCATGGTCGTCTACGTTCTCCTTCCATTCTGGTGGAGGCACGGCCCCTGCGGGCCTGATTCGGCGTTGAGGCACCGTTCTTCGAACGCGGCCCACGCTGAGCTGTAATCGCGTTCTCTGTCGCACCTGTCGAATGGCGCAATGTAAGTAATCGTCCGGTCCCTGGGACCGCCAGGGAGCGTGTCGTTGAGGATCGTCCTGGTAACGGTCCCCGACTGCATCTCTTTGACCTCGTTCCACTGGGGTCGATCGAGGCCGACGCCAGGCAGGCCCCTGTTGACCGTGAAGACGATTCGGCCGTTCCGGTCGTACCAGGTTTCGCGCTCGTTCTGCTGAAGAACGGGGAACTGAATCCGATAGATGGCGAGGAGTTCATTAAGCGTCAGGCCCAGGGCTCTGGCGACGAGAACATCGATCTCGACTAGCGCCTGACGTCGTTCATAGTCTGAGCGGAAGCGGAGTCGCCCAGAGCCATGTGTTCGTGGCTGCGGAGTAGCTGAGTGTCCCGAGACGGGGATCGACTTTAGTCCAGCGATCGACGACAAACCCCGTCGACCAGGACGATGACCATAGGGCGGAGTAGTGCGATGTAAGGCACGAAAAGAGTAGCACCCGCGCTACGAGCTGCTCCGTTTCAGGTCCCGTAGGGAGGGGGATGGGGAGTTGGCCGAGGAATCCACTGTATGCATGGCCCATCCCGGTGCTTTTCACCCTGAAGTCCACCGGCAGGGAGAAGAAGAAGCCGCGGCCTCCAGCATCGTCCTGTCGTCGCGGAATCGGTGCCCCCACGACGGCATGCACATGCCCTGCTTCGGCGGCGCAACGGCGCAGAGCAACGTGCGTTCCCGGCCTGGGAGAGCATCTCGCGATGACAGAGACGGTAGCCGGCGTGTATTCGGACGGCGACCCCCATGGCACATGAGGCATCCTGTCTATGTAGGTCTTGTGGTCGCACGACGGGACGAAGTTGGTCCGTGGCAAGTAATCTTCCGGACAACTCCATAAGGTCAATGGGATCGTGCGCGAGGTCCGTGTCACAGATCGCACGAGGCGTCTTGAAGAGCGGGTTCCCGACGTAGAGATGAGGTCCTTGAACGACTAGACTCGTCAGCTCCGTCGGAAACCTCGTCTCGCGACGAATCGTGCCGTTACGTTGAGAACTTGATTCGTCCCACATGTCGGTCGAGAACGTTTCATCGGAAATGTCGGCGAGGCGCCGCGGAAAGGCCGCGAACTTCTCGAGAACTCCGAGGAGCTCCCGCGCATGAAGGGCGGGAAGTCGCGCTTCGAGGGCAGCAGTCCCTGGTTCGTCATACAACCGGGCGAAGAGGTCCAGCTCTGCTCGGCGGATGCTAATGGCTCTTGACGGATGGGCGCGTACGCACCAGCTTCCGTCGTCGTCCTTGATGCCCGGGACCGGGGCAGACCCGCTCCCGCCCTTCGGCTGCAACGCCTGGATGCTCCGTCTCGCGACAGCCATCTCGCCGAGAGACGTATCGACCGTGTGCGGCGCAAAGAGATTCGACATATGAACGAAGGACGGTTCGCTGGAAGCGCCGCCGGATATGTTCACACTGTAGAGCTTCGGATGGTTAATCTCGGGAAACAGAAGGAGCTCATTCTGATACTGGAAGTGGTAGCGAAGTCGCGAATAGACGGCCCTTCGCAGCGCACCGCCATTGGGGTCATCGTAATCGCCTTCAGGATGTAGGAATCCTGTCATCCCCCGGCCATTTGTGGTCATCCACGCTTGAGGCAGAAGCACTTGTAGAGATTTCCACCAACCGCGTAGCAGAGAGAAGTTCTGTTCCCGCGTTCAGGAACGCCTGCATGCCGGAGGACTCAACAAACTCGCCAAGATAGGATTCGATGAGTCCGCCCGAAGCACCGATCGCCTCGCGTCTCAGCTCAGAGAGCCTTGGCCCCGAGTGTCCCCGAAGGACGAAGAGCGGCTCGAAGTCCCCCATGACCCCGCCCTCGTCCCATTCGACCTTGATCCACGGCGGATTCCCGACGATCAGGTCGAATCCTCCCCTGTCCGCGAAGACCTCCGCGAACTCCAGCTCCCAGTGCAGGAACCGATGCCTCTCGGCCAGCTCCTTCACCGCCGCCAGCCGTGGCATCTCTCGCGCCAGCTTGTCGACGTCCACGAACCCGAACTCGTCGACGAGCTTCAACGCCTCCTGTTTCGGGGTGTCTTCCGGGAAGAGGGTCGTCTGGTCGGCGCCGCCGACGAGGGCGACGCCCTGGGACGTCCCTCGAGGAGGACGGCGAGGTCGAGGAGAAACTCCTCCCGGCTCGGGAGGAGGCTCGCCTTCTCGATCGGCCAGAACCAGAGGGCGCACCAGTAGTCCATCGCCGTCCTGAGGCGACGGTAGGGGCTCGAAGCGCGGACCCCCTCCGCGAGGAAGCGCTGGCGGTAGAGGCGGTCTTTGTCGCGGGTCGAAAGCCGCTTGCCCGACTCTGGAGCCGCGAAGGCGGGGTCGCTCTCGTGGCCGAAGAGCGGGAAGGTGTTCCGGTGTCGACCCGGAGCTTTCGACGCTCCTCGACGTGCTTCTGCCAGAGGCGGTCGATGGCGGAGGAGAGCTTCTGGAGGGTCTTCAGCTCCGAGGCGCTGAAGGGCTGCCCGAACTCCCTCTTCCACTCCTTGATCGCCTTGATCTCGTCGGGAGCGAGCCCGCGGATGACCGCGTCGTCGTAGGCGCACATCCCGGGTCGGGGGCGAGGAAGTGGTAGACGGCGCCCGCGGGGCGAGCCTCGCCGAGCTTCACCTGATCGGGAACCCCTCGAAGACGAAGTGCCCGCCCCTCCTCGGCGCATCCTTTGGCGTGAAGACCTGCCGCCGGGCGCCGACAAGGCTGTTGCCGGCGACGAGCTGGTTCCCGAACCAGGGGATGGTGTGGCCGGCGTAGATGGTGTTGAGCCAGAGGGAAATCTCG
Source organism: Holophagales bacterium (assembly GCA_016719485.1). Taxonomy (NCBI): domain Bacteria; kingdom Pseudomonadati; phylum Acidobacteriota; class Holophagae; order Holophagales; species Holophagales bacterium. The sequence goes on along the minus strand of JADJZB010000008.1, from coordinate 269,885 downwards.
GCCAGCTCGACGGCCGTGGGGTTGAGGTCGACGCCGTGAACGTTGTTGTCGGCGAGGTAGGCCTTGGTCTTCTGCTTCTCGAGGAGAAGGGCGTCGTGCGGATGGAGCGCTTCAGCTCCGCCTGCTTCCGTTCGAGGTAGGCGTCGGCGAGCTGGTTGACGGCCTCGTTCGCGAACGCGCCGCTCCCGAGGGCGGGCTCGCAGATGGTGAGGGAGAGGAGGTCGTCGGCCGTCCGGTCCTTCAGCAGTTCCTTGAGGGCGTACTTGACGACGCAGCGGGTGAGGACCTCGGGGGTGTAGTACGAGGCCGACTTCTCGCGGTTGCGGCCCGAGAGGCGGTAGATGAAGGTGCCCTTCGCGTGCTTCCGAGGCGCTCGTCGAAGAGCTTCTCCTCGTTGGTGTACTTCGCGAGGTCGGCCGCCTTCACGAACCAGGCGTTCTGCAGCTCGTCGGGAGTCTCGCCTGCCCGGTGGACCTCGTAGAGGTCTTCCTCGGCGAAGAAGCCGGTGTAGGAGAGCAGCCCCTCGTACACGGCGCCGAGCTGGTTGATGCCGAGCTGGGCGTAGCTGATGCGGCCTCGGTTCTTCGCCCCGCCCCGGCCGCCTCTTTCGCCTCGAGAGGGAGAGGCACCGAGGACCCCTCTGAGAACGTGGTTGCGAAAGCGGACGCGGTTCAGAAGCGGCGTCCGTTCTGGATCGAAGAGGGCTCCGGAGCGGCTCCATCCGGAAGGTGTGATGGTCGGTGCCCTGGTCCGCCCCGAGAACGGTCTGCTTTTCCCTCGTGGCTGAAGCCCTCGTAGACGAGGCGGAAGAGGGTGGCGACGGAGTCGCTGAGGAAGAAGCCGTTCTTCGACCTCGGTCGTCAGGTCCTGAAGCTCGAGGTCGCGGAGGGCCTCGAGGTTGTAGCCGTGCGGTACTCCTCGTTCTTCATCGGGGCGTAGCCGAGCTTTCGGGGCGGGCCTCGACGTAGAAGCAGAAGAGGAGGCGGTAGAGGTAGTGGAGGCACTCCTCGGTGAGGGGGCTTGGCCATCTCCCGGCCGTAGACTCCCCTCGCGGAGGCGCTCGCGGAGGTCGTAGAGGGCCTGTTGCCGAGGAGCCCCACCGCTTCGCGGACGCTGTACTTGAGGTCGTCGGAGACGGCGAAGGCGTGCTTGTGCGAGCTTTCGTCGAGGGTGTCGAGGAGGGGAGAGGCCGCCTTCGGGGGCGAGGCTGTCGGGTGGAGGAGCGCCGCGAGGGCGCGGAAGGTGCCGGGGCTCCTCCGGCCGTAGATCTCGGCGAGGTCGAAGCGGAGGTAGCGCTTCTGGGTCCACTTCGTCCGGTCGGCGGGGACGACGAGGCCGTGGTTGAGGGCGATGACCAGCGGGGCGGTTGGGGGAGGCGCGAAGACGGCGGCGGTGAGGACGTCTGAGCGAGCGGCTCGCCGCCGTCGGAAGGGAGCCGGAGGGGCTCGGCGCCCGCCTGGAGGGCGGCAGCTGCTCGGGGAGGAAGGGCTGCGAGAGGGGGTCGGCGGCGCCGGCGTCGGCCGGCGGTCTCGATCGTCTCGACGACCCAGAGGTCGGGGGCGCCGTTCTTCTTCCTCACCTCGGCGAGGACCGGGATGGCGCTGCCGTCGCCCAGCTCCTTGACCGTGTGGGCAAGGGTGGGGGGGAGGGTGTAGCCGAGGGCGGCGAGGAAGGAGGCGAGGAACGGACGCTGGAGGTCGAGACGGAGGCGGCGTCGCGCCAGCGGGCGAGGTCGCTCCGGGAGGCGGCGTAGTCGCGCGAGGAGAGGGAGAGGAGGAGGTCGGCCGGAGGCTTGCCCTTCCCTCCTCCTCGGCCTTCGCCCAGGTGGCGAAGAGGCCCTTGAGGTCGTCCTCGAGGATCGCCGCGAGGTAGTGGCTCGTGTAGAACCGTTCTCGTTCGAGATGCCGGTGAGGTCGAGGGCCATCAGCGCGCCTCCCCACGAAGAGCGCCGCGATGCGGAGGTACGGCTTGTCTTCGACGGTCATCGTCTCGCGCACCCAGCCGACGTGCCTGTCGAAGCGCGGCGGACTCGCCCGCGGCGGCCCTCTTCTCTCGCGCCCCGGCGGTTGAGGGCCCCATCGGGGAGGTCGAGCTCGAGCTGCTCGGTCTGACGCCCCTCGAGTCGCTTCAGGTTCTCGAGATGGGTGGCGAGGGCGGGGCCGTAGCAGGTGTTGAACGACGCGCGGCGATCGGAGAGGAAGGCCCGGGCGCGGGCGACGACGTCGGGAACGAGCGACTGAGACGGGATGAGGTCAGGCGTCGTGCCGGGGTTGGCGTGAACGGCCGTCGCGAGGCGGGTCTTCGCGAGGAGCTGGTCGAGGTCGAGCGTCTCGCGGAAGACGCTCCTTCTCGTAACGCACCCCGAACCAGGCGGACGGCGGGCTGCCTTGAGGTTGGGATCTCGCCCCGATGAGGAAGAGCGACTCCCCTGCCGCGAGCGTGCCCCGGAGTGGTGACGACTGGGGGCCTCGCGCCGCTGGAAGGCGACGAGGAGGTGGCCGTTTAGCTATTTGAGGAAGGGGTGGAGGTCCCAGAGGAGGTGGACGCCGGGCCAGCGCTGCTCCTCGGCCCGACAGTCGCGGATGGCCTTCTTCACCCGCTCGCGGTCGGTCGTGAAGACGAGCCGGCCGTTGCTCGGGAGGGCGTCGGGCGGGAGGGCGCGGAAGGCGCGCCTCAGGTCGGGGCTGAGGGTCACCTCGAGGGCGCTGTGCTCGGGGTCGGGGCTCCACTCGAGCTTGCTCTCCCCCTTCAGGGACTCGAGGGCCCGGCGGGCGTAGGCGAGGTCGTCGGGGAAGAGGCTCGAGGGAGCGGTGGGCCGTGATCTCGGCTCCCGGGGCGGCCGGCGTGGGAGCCGAAGAGGACGTCGAGGAGGTTGACGGGGGCGGCCGCCATCCGCTTTCGCGTTTCTCCTCCACCCAGCCGTCGAACCTTCGGGGTCACGCCCGACTCCATCGCCTGGCTGTGATCCGCTCCTCCTCCAGTTCCTCGTTGACGCCGTAGAGGGCGGTGGGGTCGCCGAGGTTCTTCTGGGCGGCGTCGTCCTTCTCGGCGAGGAGCTCGAGGATGCGGGTGTCGCCTTTGCTCGGGCCGTCTTCGATTCCGACGAAGAGGTAGGCGATGAGGGGCTGGCGGTCCTGGCCGTAGCGGTCGATGCGGCCGTTCCTCTGCTGGAAGACGATGAACGACCAGGGAGTGTCGAAGTGGACCATCTTCCGGCAGAGGAAGGAGGTTGATGCCCCCGGAGGCCATGTCGGTCGCGAGAGGAGCCGGACGGGTGACTTCGCGGCCGAAGTCCTCGACGATGCGCTGCTGGTCGAGGTCGGAGCCGTCCTGCCCGTGGAGGACGGCGACCTGCTCGTCGCGGGGGCGCCGAAGTCGCGCTGAAGCTGTTCTCGGAGGAGCTTCAGCGTTTCGATGCGCTCGGTGAAGACGACGAGACGGTCTTTCGTGTCGGTGCCCGTCCAGGCGAGCTCGGCGGGGCTCCGGAGGAGCTGGAGGAGGCGCTGGTAGCGGCTGAACCGGGCGGGGGTGACGGGGAGGAGGGCGGCCTCGAGCTTCTCGAGCCCGTCCCTGTCGCGAGTCGCCTCTTTCGGTCGTGACGGACCCGAGCTTGCGGAGCCTCTCGGACGGTCTGGAGGCACTCGGCCGGCTCGGGGAGAGGCCTTTCGAGGACGGTGCGGAAGAGGTGCTGGCCGGGGCGGCGCCGGCGGTCGAACGATTCGAAGGTGAGGCCGGCGAGGACGTCGAAGGCGGCCTCTTCCTCCGGGGTGGCGGCGGCCTTCGCCTTGATGAGCTTCCGCGGCTTGACGGCTGCACCGAGCTGGGTCGTGACGTCTTCTTGAAGTGGCGGACGTGGAGCCCCTGATGTCGTCCTTCGTGTAGTCGCGGGGGTTCGCGATGGCTGTCGGGTCGAGCATGTTCATGAGGCTCGCGAACGACCCGCGGCCGTCGTGCGGGGGTGGCTGAAGTCACGATCAGCGTCTTGGACCGGGTGGAGAGGAGGCGCGCGAGCTTGTAGTTGAGCTTTGTCCGTGTCGCCCCGGAGGGGCGACGCGGGTGCGCCTCGTCGATGACGATGACGTCCCACCAGGCGTTCTCGAGGGAGACACGGTAGACGGAGTCCCTGTTTGAGGGTATCGATCGAGATGATCGTCTTGTCGTAGTAGTGGAAGGGGTTCGCGTTCGTCGGGAGGTCGCGGTTGACGCGCTGGATGACGCTCGAGTCGAGGCTGACGAGCGGGATGGTGAAGCGCGACCAGAGCTCCTTCTGGAGCTGGCCCATCATGCTGCGTCCGCAGACGACGAGGATGCGCCGCCCCTTCCCCCGCTTGATCAGCTCGGCGAGGAGGATGCCGACCTCGATCGTCTACGTGAGACGCCATCTGTCGGACCGTTCCCCGTACGATCGCCCTCGCGTGGCGGGCGGCTCCGGGTAACTCGCCGGAGCCGCGCGCCACGGACGACGACCCTGGAGGAGACGCAGGATGAAGCTCGTCCACGCGGCGGACATCCACCTCGACAGCCCGCTCCGGGGGCTCGACCGGTACGACGGCGCGCCGAGCGCGGACCTGCGCGTCGCGACGCGGCGGGCGTTCGTGAACCTCGTCGACCACTGCCTCGAGGAGCGCGTCGACGCGCTGCTCCTCGCGGGCGACGTGTACGACGGCGACTGGCAGGACTTCAACACCGGCCTCTTCTTCGTCAAGCAGCTCGCGCGGCTCCGCGAGGCGGGGATCCGGGTCTGGGCCGTCCTCGGCAACCACGACGCCGCGAGCGTCATCACGCGCCGGCTGAAGCTGCCCGAGAATGTCACGCTCCTCTCCCACGACGCGCCCCAGACCTCCGTCGACGAGCGGCTCGGCCTCGCGGTGCACGGCCAGAGCTTCGCGAAGAGGGACGTCGGCGAGGACCTCGCCGCGGCCTACCCGCGGGCCCTCCCGGGCCTCCTGAACGTCGGCCTCCTCCACACGGCGCTCGCCGGCCGGCCCGAGCACGCCCCCTACGCCCCGACGACGGCGGACCGCCTCGCCTCGAAGGGGTACGCGTACTGGGCGCTCGGCCACGTGCACCGCGCCGAGGTCGTCTCGCGCGACCCGTGGATCGTCTTCCCCGGGAACCTCCAGGGGCGCAGCGTCCGCGAGACGGGCGAGAAGGGGTTCGTCGTCGTCACCGCGGAAGGGACGGAGGTGAGGTCGGTCGAGCCGGTCGCCGCCGACGTGGCCCGCTGGCACGACCTCTCCGTGGACGTCTCCCCCGCCCGCAGCCCCGACGACGCGGCGACGCTCGTCCAGCGCGCGCTCGAGGCGGCCGCGGGCGCGAGCGCGGGGCGGCTCGTCGCCGCGCGGGTGCGGCTGACGGGGCGCGGGCCGGTGCACGTGGCGCTGGTGCGCGACCTGGCGGCGACGGAGGCGAGCGTGAGGGCCGCCGCCGCGGACGTGAGCGGGGAGGTCTGGGTGGAGAAGGTCGTCGTCCGGACGCTTCCCGAGGTCGACCTCGCGAAGGCGCGGGAGCGGAAGGACGCGCTCGGGCACGTGGCCCGCACCGTCCACGACGCCGCCGGCGACCCGGAGACGCTGAAGGCCCTCGCGGAGGAGCTGCGCCCGCTCCTCGAGAAGCTCCCGGCCGGCCTCGGGGAGGACGGGCGGCTGTTCGACGCGGCGGAGCCGGGAAAGGTGGAGGCGTTCCTCGCCGAGGTGGAGGCGACGCTGGTGCCGATGCTCGTCGAGGGGGAGGAGCGGCCGTGAGGCTCGACCGCCTCGACCTCGTCGCCTACGGCCCCTTCACGAACGTCTCGATCGACTTCGACCGGGCGGCGGGCCTGCACGTCGTCTTCGGGCCGAACGAGGCCGGCAAGTCGTCGGCGCTCCGGGCCGTCGGCGACCTCCTCTTCGGAGTCCCCGCGCAGACGGCCGACAACTTCCTGCACCCCTACGACGCCCTCCGGATCCGCGCCTCGATCTCCGCGCGCGACGGCCGGACGCTCGAGCTCGTCCGCCGCAAGGGGCGGAGCGGGAGCGACCTCCTCGACGCGGCCGGGCACGCGCTGGCGCGCGACGTCCTCGTTCCGTTCCTCGGGGGCGCCGAGCGGGACTTCTTCGAGCGGAGCTTCGGCCTCGACCCCGGGCGGCTCGCCGAGGGGGCGATGGACCTCCTCCGGAGCGGAGGGGACGTCGGCCGGGCGGTGCTGCAGGCCACGTCCGGCCTCTCGGGGCTCTCGGCGCGGCTGGACGCGATCGAGGCGGAGGCGGGGAACCTCTTCAGGGAGAGGGGCAAGACGCAGGCGATCAACGCCTCCCTCGCCCGGCTGAAGGAGCTGGAGCGGGAGACGAAGGAGCAGAGCCAGAGCGCGGAGTCGTGGAGGAGCCTCGACGAGGAGCTCGCGAAGGTCCGGCTCGAGGTGGCGCGGCTCCTCGAGCTGCGGACGGCGAACGAGGTGGAATGGCAGAGGCTCTCGCGCATCCAGCGGGCGCTCCCGCTCCTCGCGCGCCGGGCCCGGGCGCAGTCGGCGCTGGAACGGCTCGCCGGGGTCCCCGTCCTCTCCGCCGAGTTCGACCGGACGGGGCAGCTGGCCCGCGAGGAGCTGCTCCGGGCCGCGACGGCCGAGGAGGGCCTCGCGCGCGACGTGGAGAGCCTCGAGAAGGAGGTCTCGCGGTTCCCCGCGGCCGGAAAGATCCTCGAGCGCGCGGCGCGGATCGAGGAGCTGCACCTGGAGTGCGGGACGATGCGCGAGTTCCTGAAGGACCTGCCGAAGCGCGACGCGGAGCTGCGGGAGGCGACCGCGCAGGCGGCGCGCCTCGCCGCGGAGATCGCGCCCGCGCTCGGGCTCGACGCCCTCCTCGAGGCGCCTCCGTCCCGGCCCGCGCGCAAGGCGCTCCGGGCGAGCGCCGGCAGGGCTCGGGGCCTCAGGGACAGCCTCGCCCGCGAGGAGCGTGAGCTCGCCGCCGCCCGCGAGTCGATCCGCGCGGCGAAGGAGAAGCTCTCGTCGCTCGGGCCGGCCGTCGACCCGGCGCCCCTGGCGAAGGCCCTGCAGGACTGCCGGCGGGGCGGCGACCCCGTGGAGGGCCTCGAGAAGGCGGAGAGAGCGGAGAGGAAGGCGCGGAAGGCGCTGGACGAGTCGCTCGCGTCGCTCCCGGGCTGGGCGCCGCGCGGGGCGGACGCGCTCGCGGCGCTCGCCGCTGCGCCAGAGGCGCTGATCGACGCGTTCCAGAAGCGGTTCGCCGCGCTCGAGAAGGACGAGGGCGACCTCGCGAGCGCGCGCTCTTCGCTCGCCGCGCAGCGGGCGGACCTGGAGTCCGAGAGAGGGAGGCTCGCCGCCCGCGGCGCGCTGCCGACGCGGGAGGCCGTGGGCGGCGCCCGGGAGAGGCGGACGAAGGGCTGGAGGCTCGTCCGCCGCGTCTACGTCGATCGGGAGCCGGGGGCCGAGGACGAAGCACGTCTCTTCGACCCGGAGCGCCCGCTCGTCGAGGCGTTCGAGCGTTCGGTGGAGACGGCGGACGTCGCCGCCGACCGGCTGGTGGACTCAGCAGCGATCGCCGCGGAGGACGCGGAGCTGGTCCGGCAGCTGCGGAAGATCGACGAGGCGCTCGCGGAGTGCGGCCGCCGGGGCGAGGAGCTCGGCGCGCGCCGCTCCGCTCTCGAGAGCGAGTGGCGCGCCGCCTGGCCCGCCGACGGCATCCCGCCCGGCCCACCGGCCGCGATGAAGGAGTGGCTGCGGGCGAGGAGCCGGGCGCTGGAGCACCTGGAGGCGCACCGCGCCGCCGCGGCCGAGGTCGACGTCGCGCGCTCGGCGCTCGACCGGGCGCGCGGAGCGCTCGTCGCGGCCGCGGCGCTCGTCCGCCCCGGCGGCCCGCCGCCGCCCGCCGCGTACCTGGCGGCGGAAGCGTTCGTCGAGGAGATGAGGCGGGGGCTCGAGAAGGCCTCCGTCGAGAGGGGAAAGCTGGAAGCGGCGATCGAGACGGCGACGGCGAAGGCCGCGTCGCTCGAGGCGGCGGCCGCGCAGGCCCGCGCCGCCCTCGAGGAGTGGAAGGCCTCGTGGGGCGAGGAGGTCCGGGTCCTCTGGCGCCCCGCGACCGTCTCGACCGAGGAGGTGGAGGGCATTCTGGAAGCCTGCGACGAGTTCGACGCCCTGGCGGGCCGGGTGCCGGGGCTTCGGGACCGCGTGCAGAAGATGCAGAGCCGCCTCGAGGAGTTCGCCGCGTCGGTCGGCACGCTCTGCGCGGAGGTCGCGCCCGACCTTCGGCAGTCCGAAGCCGTCGTGGCCGCCACGGCGCTCTTCGAGCGTTTCGCCGCCGAGCGGGAGGCCGAGGGAAAGCGCGCGCGGGACCGCGAGAGCCTCGCGAAGGGCCGCGTGAAGCTCGCGGAGGAGCGCGGGAAGGGCGAGGCCGCGCGCCGGAAGGTGGAGGCCATTTGCCGCGAGGCCGGATGCGCGGGCGAGGCGGAGCTGTCGGCCCGCCTCGAGCAGCTCGCCGAGAAGCGCGGCGTTCTGAAGGAGCTCGAGCAGGCGGAGAACGAGCTGGTGTCGGTCGGCGCCGGCCGCTCTCCCGCCGACCTCGCAGCCGAGTGCGCCGGCGTGGACGGCGACGCCCTCCCGGCGCTCCTCGAGAAGGCGGGGGACGAGCGGAAGGAGCTCGACGGGAAGATCGGCACACAACACAGGCGCGAGGGCGAGCTGGGGCAGAGCCTCGAGGCCGCCAACGGCGGGGATGCGGCCGCCACGCGCGGGCAGGAGGCCGCGGGCGTCCGCGCGCGGATCGAGGAGGACGCCCGGCGCTGGCTGCGGCTCCGGGCCTGTGCGTTCCTCCTCCGGCGCGCGATCGACGGCTGGAGGAAGGAGAACCAGGACCCGCTCCTCGTCGAGGCGACGCAGCTTTTCTCCTCGCTGACGGGAGGGCGCTTCGTCTCGCTTCTCGCGGAGGTCGACGACGACGGGAACCCGGTGATCGTCGCCGAGCGGGCCGAGGGGCGCCGCGTCCCGATGTCCGGCCTGAGCGACGGCACGCGCGACCAGCTCTTCCTCGCCCTCCGGCTCGCCTCCGTGAGGCGCTGGGCGAAGGACGCCGAGCCGCTCCCCTTCGTCGCCGACGACCTCCTCGTCTCCTTCGACGACGAGAGGGCCGCGGCGGCGCTGCGGACGCTCGCGGAGTTCGGAAGGGAGGTGCAGGTGATTCTCTTCACCCACCACCGCCACGTCGTCGACCTCGCGAAGGCCCACCTCGCCCCGGACGTTCTCCGGGTGCACGAGCTGAAGGGCTGAGGGGGGCGGCCGCTTCGAGAGCTGAGCGACCCAGGAACAGGCTCAGCCCCTCGTCGCCAAAGTCCTCCTCGACCGTGTCTCGCCAGGACGTACGGAAGGGCGCACGATGGACGTGGAATAGCGCGATGAAATCCGTCTGCGTCTACTGCGGGTCGAACGAGGGCAGGTTGCCCGTGTACGCCGAGGCGGCGAGAGCGCTCGGCAAGGCTCTCGTGGAGCGGGGGCTCGGGCTCGTCTACGGCGGGGCGAGCGTCGGGATCATGGGGGTGCTCGCCGACACGGTGCTCTCCCTCGGCGGCCGCGTGACGGGCGTGATGCCCGAGTCGATCGTACGGAAGGAGGTCGCGCACCGGGGCCTCACCGAGCTGCACGTCACCTCCTCGATGCACGAGCGGAAGATGCTGATGGCCGAGCTGTCGGACGCCTTCCTCGGTGGGCCCCCCCCCCGCCCCCCCGGCCCGCGGCTCGCTCCTCGACCACACGGTGGCGGAGAGGTTCGTGAAGGAAGCGAACCGCTCGATGCTGATCGTGAGCGACGACCCTTCCGACCTCCTCGACCGCTTCGCGGGGTATCGCCCGCCGGCGGTCGAGAAGTGGATCCGCAAGGGGGAGACCTAGGCGAAGGACGGCAGCCGCGGGGCGCGAGCCTCGAGGCTCGCGACGGCGCGCCAGAAGCCCGCGGCTCCTGGTGGCCGTCACCCGGGCGCTGGCCCGGCCACCACGGCCGCCCGTTGAATCGACGCGGCGAGCTCCGCCGCCGAGGCCCCCGCGAGCGTCTCGTTGACGCGGGGCCAGAAGGCCCCGTCCTGGGGCGGCGGGAGGACGATTCCCTCCTGCGCGAGGCGCTTGCGCATCCGCTCGGGGTCGGCGCGACGGGGGCGGAGGAGGAAGACGCTGGTGCCGCCGGGGATCTTCTTCGCCTCGAGTTCTGGGTCGGAAGCGAGGCGGGCGACGAGGTCGTCCGCCACCGCGAACGCGCGGCGGAGGCGCTCGAGGTAACCCTCTGCGTAGTGGGAGGCGACGGCCGCGTACGGCCAGGCGTTCCAGAGGGCGCCGCCGAACATGCGCCGCGCGTGGTACATGTCGGCGAGGAGGGCCTTGCGTCCCGCGAGCACGGCGCCGCCGGCGGCGTTGAAGCACTTCCAGAGGGAGACGTAGACGGTGTCGAAGAGGGCGGCGTACTCCGCCGGGGCGCGCCCGGAGACGGCGGCGGCGGCGAAGAGGCGGGCGCCGTCGAGGTGGAGGCCGATTCCGCGGGCGCGCGCCTCCTTCGAGATCCGCTCCATCTCCGCGACGTCGAAGGCCTGGTTTCGGAGCCGCCTCACGGGCGACTCGATGGAGATGGCTCCGACGGAGGTGGCGACGCGCCCCGACGCGGTGCGCGAGAGGAGCCGGTCGACGTCCTCCCACTTGAACGTCGCCTCGCCCGGGGCGAGCGGCACGAGGTTGAGGGTCGAGAGCGTCTGCGCGCAGTCGCCCGAGTCGTTGTAGAAGTGGCTCGTCTCCTGCACCGCCACCCTGCGGCGCGGCCCTGCGAGCGTCCGGACGGCGAGATGGTTCGCGAGGGTGCCGGTCGGCATGAAGACGGCGGCCTCGGTGCCGAGGAGCTTCGCGAACTGCGCTTCCAGCGCCTCGACGGCGCCGCCGCGCGAGTACTCGTCAGCGGCGAGGCCCTCCTGGGTGAGGCGCGCGAGAAGCGTCGCGTACTCGGCGGGGGAAAGCGGGATGCCGTCGCCCACGAGGTCGACGACGGGCGGGCGGGGGGCGGAGGCCTCGGCCGCCGTGGACGAGACGGCGCGGGCGAGCGCCTCGAGGGGGCCGAGGGCGCCGGCCGCCACGCAGGCGCCGGCGAAGTTTCGTCGCGTGAGGGGCGGCATGGCTCAGGATACGCGGGTGCCCTGGTCCAGGGAGGGAACAGGAAGGTCGCGAACGTCTTCGGCGCCTGCGCCCTGGGTCTCCTCCTGGAGGCGCCCCCGGACTGCGTCAGACGACGAAGCGTTCGGCGAACCGGCTCATCGAGGCCCGGATCCGGTGGTCGAGGCGCGCCACGACCTCCGCTGCGATGGCGGGCGGAACTTCGCCGTAGAACGCTTCCGCGACGGCGCCGGCCATGCAGGCGAGGGTGTCCGCGTCTCCACCGAGGGAGACCGCCTTCCGGACCGCGTCTTCCCAGCCCGAGGACTCGAGGAAGGTGATGAGCGCCTCGGGGACCGAGCCCTGGCAGGTGACGTCGAAGGTGTAGTGCGGCCGGATGTCGTCGAGGCGCCGGGAGAGGTCGTAGCCGAAGCGGGTCGCGATGGCCGAGCGGATGTCGTCCTTCGACGACCCGGTGCGGGCAAGGAAGACGGCCGCCGCGACGGCCTGCGCGCCCTTGATTCCCTCGGGGTGGTCGTGGGTCACCTCGGCGCTGCGGCGGGCCTCGGCGAGCACGTCGTCGAGGGTCTGAGAGGCCCAGCCGACCGGGCTCGCCCTCATGCCCGACCCGTTCCCGTAGCTGCCTTAGGGCTCGGCGGCCGCGCTCCACATCCACTGAGTATGAGCATTGATATGATCATACGAAGGAGCCTCGTATGAGCCTTTCCAGGGTCACCGTCACGCTCCCGGAAGGCGTCCTCGCCGAGATGGACCGGCTGGCCTCCAACAGGAGCCGGTTCGTTCTCGACGCCGTCACGCGAGAGCTGGCCCGCCGGCGCCGGGCTGCGCTTCGCGTCTCCCTCTCCGCGCCGCATCCCGAGAGCAGCGCGATTGCCGAGGCCGGGGTCGGAGAGTGGGGACGCGCCCTGCCCGCCGAGGACGCCGAGGGGCTCCTCGAGCCCGAGCACGGCCGTCGCGTGAAGTGGGTGGAGGGCAAGGGATGGCGCGAGGTCTAGCCGTGCGGCTCGAACGCGGCACCGTCGTCCTCGTCGACCTCGACCCGACCATCGGGCACGAACAGAAGAACGTCCGGCCCTGCGTCATCGTCAGTGACCCCGTCATTGCCGCAGACCAGCGCTACGCCCTCGTCGGCGTCGTGCCCCTCACGGGGACGGAGGGACGCGGCGCGCTCTACCCGAAGGTATCGGCCGGCTCCGGCGGGCTGCGAAAGGACTCGTGGGCGCTGACCGACCAGGTTCGGTCCATCGACAAGCGCCGCATCGTCGCGGCCTATCGTCCGCTCGACCCCGCCGTGATGGAAGCGATAGACGAGGGCCTCCGGCTGTTCCTCGGCCTGGGCACGGGGCAGCAGGAGACCTGACGCCCTCGCCAAAAAGGTTCGGGGGAGACCCGTTTCCGAGTCTCCCCCGAAATGGTGGAGGCGGGGGGAGTCGAACCCCCGTCCGAAGCGACCGTACGTCGAGATTCTCCACGCTCAGTCCCGACTTGTTATCTCGTCGCCGCGCTTCCAGGTCGGAACAGCCAGGCGCGACGACCAACCTGAAACGTCTCGGACCTCACCTTCAGATGGCGGGTTTTGGTCCCAGCCTGGCTTTCTCAACAGGATTCCGAAGCGCTCCAGGCAGGCTCTCCGGGTCCCGTCACGGCTTAAGCCGCGAGTGCGAGTTCGCTGTCGTTGGCAGCTAAATTTTGCCGTTGTTTTTACGAGTCAGACGGCATGCTCGGCGTGCTCCTCGATCGTGAGATGCCCCGTCGAAACCGGGTCGCCCCCAGGATCAGCTCCGATTGTACCGCCCGGGTCAAGGCGGACTTCTCTACGCGACGATCCCCTGCCCCTCCACGGCCTCCGAGCGGGCCTGGCGCTCGCGGAAGTCGAGGACGCGGCGGTCCATGACCCGGAACCAGAGGGGCGGGACGGCGGCGAGGAGGATCATCCCGGCGTAGCCCGTGGGGAGCTGCGGCGCCTCGGGGAAGTTGCGGAGAACCTGGTAGCGGCGCGCCGGCCACGCGTGGTGGTCGGAGTGGCGCTGCAGGTGGTAGAGGAAGCCGTTCGTCACGAGGTGGTTGCTGTTCCAGGAGTGGAGCGGCGTGACCCGCTCGTACTTGCCGTTCGGGAGCCTGCGCCTCTCGAGGCCGTAGTGCTCGAGGTAGTTGACGATCTCGAGGAGCGAGAAGCCGAGGACGGCCTGGACGACGACGACGAGGGCCGCCGTCGCGCCGGCGCCGAGGCCGAGGAGGCCGGGCGCCTCGGGCGCGAGGAGCTGGCCCACGGCGTACGCGGCGGCGGTGAGGGCGACGGGGAAGAGGACGTTGCGCCACGTCTCGTTGCGCAGGCTCCAGGCGCTCTTCCCCACGCGGGCGAGGCGCTGCCGCTCGAGCTCGAGGTTCTTGCGGAAGGTGCCGACGACCGTCCGCGGGTAGAACCGCCAGAACGACTCGCCGAAGCGCGACGAGGCGGGGTCTTCGGGCGTCGAGACCATGAGGTGGTGGCCGAGGTTGTGCTCCTGGGTGAAGTGCCCGTAGAAGGTCGGGTGGAGGAGCGCCTTCGCGAGCCGCTTCTCGAGCCGGCTCGCCTTGTGGCCCAGCTCGTGCGCGACGACGATGCCGATGCCGGAGAGGATCCCCATCGACCAGGTGTTGCCGGCGTACTCGGAGAGGGTCCAGCCCCCGGCGATGGCGCCGTGGACGACGACCGCGAGGACGCCCCAGTAGACCGGGACGAAGGCGTAGGTGACGAGGCGGTAGTAGCGCTCGGCGTCGAGGGCCTTTTCCTCTTCCGGCGTGGTGTTGACGCGGTCCTCGCCGACGAGGAGGTCGAGGAGCGGGATGAGGACGAACGCGACGAAAGGCGTCAGGTACGCTGCCACGCCGCCGAACTGCACGCCGAGGACGACGAGACCCGGCAGGACGAAGACGATGAGGTACGAGTACTTCTTGATCCGCTTCCAGGCGCGCTGCACGTCCGCCCCCCCCATCCCGCCCGTTCCCTGGTGCGTCTGCATTCTGGCGTAACGTCCCGCCATGAGCACGCCCGTGACGCTCGCCCTGACGACCGTCGGCTCCGAGGAGGACGCCGCCCGCATCGCCCGCCACCTCGTCGAGACGAAGGCCGCCGCCTGCGTCTCGATCGTCGCGCCCGTCCGGTCGTTCTACGTCTGGAAGGGCGTGTTCCAGGACGAGAGGGAGTGGCTCCTCCTGATCAAGACGTCGCGGCCGGCCGGGGAGGTGCGCGACCTCCTCCGCGCCGTTCACCCCTACGAGGTCCCGGAGTTCCTCGCCTTCCCGGCGAGCTATGCCGACGAGGCGTACGCGAAGTGGGTTGCGGAGGGAAGCGGGGGGGCGTGAGGGAGAGGGCCGCATCCCGCAGAATGCCGAGGATGAGAGTCTCTCCTGATCGGAGGCGGTCTCGTGGATCCCGCTGAGCTCGAGGAGGCGTGGACCCTTCTCGATCGCGAGTACCTGGCAGCTGTCGCCCGTCGCGGTCCGGCCCCCGTCTTTGCAACCGTCAGCGGCGCGCATCTCTATGGCTTCGCCTCGCCCGACAGCGATGTCGACCTCCGCGGGGCGTTCCTTCTTCCCCTGCGCGACGTCCTCGGGCTTCACCCCTCTCCCGAGACGTCCACGGTCGCCGAGAAGAGCCCGGTCGACCTCGACTGGGTCGCACACGACCTGCGGAAGTTCGCGAGGCTCCTGACGAGCCACAACGGGTACGTCCTCGAGCAGCTCTTTTCTCCGCTCGTCGTCGTGTCGACCCCCGCTTTCGAGGAACTCCGCGACCTCGGCCGCGGCTGCGTGACGCGGCCCACCGTGCGGCACTACCTCGGTTTCGCCCGCGGGCGACGCCAGCGGCTTCGCGAGCCCGCCCCGACGGTCAAGCACCTTCTCTATGCCTACCGGGTCCTTCTGACTGGCATTCACATGATGCGGACGGGGGAGGTCGTCGCGAACCTCGCTTCGCTCGAGAGGATCTTCTCCGTCGAGGGCCTTCTCACGCTGATGGAGCGGAAGCGGGCCGGGGCCGAAACGATGGCCCTCGCCGAGGGCGAGCTTGAGGAGCACGAGAAGCGCCTCGACGCGCTCGACGAGGAGCTGTGCGCCGCGCACGAGAGGAGCTCGCTCCCCGATGTGCCGACCACGGCGGCGGCGCTGGAGGACCTCGTCGTCCGGCTGCGGCTGGCGGGAGCCGACTCCGCGCCTGGCGTCCGTCGCGCGGCGCCGTAGAGACGCGCGCCTCGGCTTTCCGCCCGGCGAGCCGCCCGGGTCGCCGCCGACACTACAATTCGGTCGTGGACGACGCACCCGCCGAGAGCCCCGCCGAGCGGATGCGGATCGCCTTCGAGCTTCACGAGCTCGCCGAGGCGATGCTGCGCCAGGGCTGGGTACGGCGTCATCCCGGCGCGGGCGCGGAGGAGGTCGAGGCCGCCGTCTCCGCCTGGCTCGCCAGGCGCCCCGGCGCCGATCACGGGGACTGTGACGGCAAGCTCGTCCCGTGGCCCCGGAACGGATGACCAGGCTCGAGACGGCCCTGCGCCTCGCTGCAGAGGGCCTGCGCGAGGCGCGGCTCAGGTGGGCCGTCGTCGGGGGGCTGGCGGTCAGCGCCCGGGCCGAGCCACGCACGACGCGCGACGTCGACCTTGCCGTCGCGGTCGACGGTGACACCCAGGCCGAGGCCGCTCTCTATCGGCTCCAGAACCACGGTTTCGCGGTCGTCTCGGTCGTCGAGCAGGCCGCCCTGCACCGGCTCGCCACCGCTCGGCTCCGATCCTCCGATCAGCGGATCCGCGGGATCCTGGTCGACATCCTCTTCGCTTCCTCCGGCATCGAGTCCGAGCTGGTCGAGCGCGCCGAGGAGATCGAGATCGTTCCGGGTCTTTCCGTTCCCGTCGCTCGAATCGGACATCTGCTCGCGCTGAAGGCGCTCGCTCGAAACGACCGCGATCGCCCCCAGGACCTCGACGACATCCGCGCCCTTCTTCGCGAAGCCACGATCGACGACGTGGACGAGGCCCGCGGCGCCGTCCGGCTGATCGAGGAGCGCGGCTTCTCTCGCGGCCGAAGGCTCTCCGAAGAGTTCGAGGCGCTCGTGGCGAAGAAGGCGACGTGAGCGCGACCGGGGATTCGCGGCTTCCGTTCGCCTCGGATGACGTCAGGATGGTCGACCTCGACCGGGACACCGTTTTCGTCGCGCTCGCCGGCAGCCAGGCGCACGGGACGGACCGCGAGGGGTCGGACGTAGACCTGCGAGGCGTCTTCGTCGCGCCGGTTGCTCTGCGCCTGTCGCTCTTTCAATCCGTCGGGCAGCTCGAGGGACCGCTCCGCGGGGGCGTCGGCGCGGCAGTGCACGGACGCCTTCTGGCACATTCCTCCGCCTCCCGCGGTGTTTCCGTGAGGACCGAGTGCGTCCTCTACGACGTCGCGAAGTTCCTCTCTCTGCGCCGCTGCCAACCCGAACGCGCTGGAGATTCTCTTCGCCGACGAACGGGATTGGATGTACGAGACCCCGACCTGGCGCCGCCTCCACCGCGAACGCTACCGATTCCTCTCGCAGAAGGTCCAGCAGACGTACCTGGGATATGCGATGGCGCAGCTGAAGAGGATCGGTACCCACCGGTCGTGGCTCCTCCGGCCACCGAAGGAGAAGCCGACGCGAGAGGCATTCGGGCTTCCGGACGCCGCGACGCTGAGCCCCGACGACCGTGACCGGATCGAGAGGAGCATCGCCGACAGGACCGGAGCTACGGGATCGACACAGTCGAGATGCCGAAGGCCGCCCGCCTCGAGGTTCAGGATCGTCTCGCCAGCCTCTGGCGGGACCTTCTCCATTCCAGCGAGGAGGACTTCGACGGTCGCCTCCGCGCGGTGGCGACCCAGGCTCTCCACCTCCCGCGCGAGGTCGAGGCAGCCCTCGACGCCGAGCGGAAGTACCGGGCGGCAATGAAACACTGGGACGCGTACCGCACCTGGGAGGCTTCCCGAAACCCCGCCCGTGCCGAATTGGAGCGCCGGCACGGGTACGACACGAAGCACGCGATGCACCTCGTCCGGCTCATGCGGACCGGCCTCGAAGTCCTCGAGACCGGAGAGCTCCGGGTCCGGCGCCCGGACGCGGACGACCTGAACGCCATCCGCGACGGAAGACTCACCTTCGATGAGCTCATCACTCTCGCTTCGGAGCTCCAGGGACGGATCGAGAGCGCTGCTGCGAGAACCGCGCTGCCGGCGGACGTGGACCTCGGTTTCGTCGACAGGCTCGCAATGGAGCTGATCCTGTCGTCAGGATGACGACGCGACTCGCCGTTCGAGAAGGCCAGGGAAAGCCCGCTCCGGGCTCCCGGCCGGCCGGCGCGCCGTCAGTCCAGGAACCGCCACGCCGGAACGATCTCGACGTCGACTCCGTCTTCGCGCAGGTGATCGGTCTGGTCGAGGGTCACGACGACGGCCCGGCGACGTCCGGGCAGGCGCGCGGCGGCGACGACGCCGCGCAGCTCGCGGGCGAGGTTCTGCGGGGTCAGCTCGAGGCAGACCTGGATCGCGGCGTCTTTGGTGACGAAGTCGCACTCCCAGGCGTCCTTCTCACCGGCCCAGGCGAGATCGCGGTCCTGGCGGCGGAGGTGGAGCGCGACCGCGTTCTCCAGGCGATGGCCGACATCGGGCTGGAGCTGGGGCGAGTTCGCGCGACGGAGACCGTTGTCTATGGCGTAGTAGCGCGCGGGGGCGACGACGCGCTGGCGATAGGAGGTGGCGTGCTTCGGCACGGGGAAGATCAGGTAGGCGTCTTCGAGCAGCTCGACGTAGCGCGAGGTCTGGCCGACGGTTGGAATGGCGAGGTTCTTCGTGAGGCGCTGGAACGAGAAGGGCTGCCCCGTGTTCGCGTAGAGAAAGAGGAGGAGCGTCATGACGTGCCGGGACCCGCGCAGGCCGTGGCGGCCCGCGACGTCACGCTGCACGACGTCGCGCAGCAGCTCCTGCAGGACGAGATCGTTCCTCTCGGCGAGGAATCCCGGGAAGCCGCCGTCTTCGAGCCAGGCTCGCAGGGACGCGGCGCCGGGCTCCGTCCCCGTGAAGGCGCGGTACTCGGGGTAGCTGAAGGGAAAGACCTCGAAGGAGAGGTGCCGTCCGGTGAGCTTCGTGCCGAGCTCGCGCCCGAGGAGGGAGGCGTTCGAGCCGGTGATGCAGACGGCCCGCCCGCGGTCGAGGAGCGCGCGCACGAGCTTCTGCCATTCGTCGACCTCCTGGACCTCGTCGAGAAAGACCGGCTGCCCGGCGCCGGCCAGCTCGTCGAGGACCGAGAGGAACGCCGCGAAGTCGTCCGGCCCCAGGCCGAAGAGGCGCGTATCTTCGAGGTTGCAGGAGAAGGAGGCACCTTCGCGCCGCATGAGCTGCGCCTGGAGGGTGCTCTTCCCCGAACGCCTGACGCCGGTGAGAACGGTGGCCCGGCCCGGCCGAAGGTCGATCCGCGACGCGAGACTTCGCGCGACCTCGGGATGCGGCGCCTCCGGGAAAGAAGGGCTCTGCAGGACCGATCGAAGTGTACTTCGTAATATCACAAAAGTATCGTACTACGAACGGTGCATCGCTGCGCCAGCTCTCTGCTCCGCTACTCCCCCTCCAGCCCCCGCGCCAGGTCCGCGAGCAGGTCGTCCACGTCCTCGATCCCGACCGAGAGGCGGACGAGGCCCTCGGTGATGCCGCGGGCGGCGCGCTCCTCGGGGGAGAGGCTGCCGTGGGACATGGAGGCGGGGTGGCCGGCGAGGCTCTCGACGCCGCCGAGCGACTCGGCGAGCGTGAAGAGGCGGAGGCGGTCGAGGAAGCTCTTCGCGGCCTCGCGGGAGCCGAGGTCGAACGAGACCATGCCGCCGAAGCCCGACAGCTGGCGCGAGGCGAGGGCGTGCTGCGGGTGGGAGGGAAGACCCGGGTAGAAGACCGCTTTCACGTCCGGGTGGACGGCGAGGAAGGCGGCGACGGCGCGGCCGTTGTCGTCGTGGGCGCGCATGCGGACGGCGAGCGTCTTGATGCCGCGGGTGACGAGGAAGGAGTCGAACGGGGAGAGGATCGCCCCGGCCGCGTTCTGGACGAAGCCGACGCGGGCGGCGTCCTCGGCCGTCGCCGAGACGACGGCGCCGCCGACGGAGTCGGAGTGGCCGTTGAGGTACTTCGTCGTGGAGTGGACGACGGCGTCGGCCCCGAGGGCGAGGGGACGCTGGAAGAAGGGGGTCGCGAAGGTGTTGTCGACGGCGAGGCGGACCTTCGCGCCGTTTCGGGCGGTCGCCTCGCGGGCGACCTCGGCGAGGGCGGCGAGGTCGGAGAGCTCCATCGTCGGGTTCGCGGGGGTCTCGACGAAGAGCATCCGGGTGGACGGGGTGAGCGCGGCGCGGACGGCGTCGAGGTCGGTCGTGTCGACCCACGAGAAGGAGACGCCGAAGTTCGCGAGGACCTTCGTGAAGTAGCGCCACGTGCCGCCGTAGCTGCCGCGGCTGACGACGACGTGGTCGCCGCTCTGAAGGTGCGCCGTCGCGAGACCGGAGAGCGCGGCCTGGCCCGAGGCGAAGGCGTGGGCGGCGGCGCCCCCCTCGAGGGCGGCGAGCAGCTCCTCGAGGGCGGCGCGGGTCGGGTTCTTCGAGCGCGCGTACTCGAAGCAGCCGCGGGGGGCGCCGAGGGCGTCCTGCGCGTAGGTGGAGGTCTGGAAGATGGGGACCGAGACGGCTCCGGTGACAGGCTCCGGCTCCTGCCCCGCGTGGATGCAGAGCGTTGGGAACCCGGGGACTCTCGTCTCGTTCATGCCGGCGCCTCCGGCGGGAGTGTCCGCCCGGCGGCCGGGCCGCGTCGAGCCTCGCGGGCGGGCCCGGAAGAAAAAGCAAGGGCGGGCACGAAGCCCGCCCTCACCCTAGCCCGTGTTTTATCTACTCGACGCTCAGCGGCCCATGCCCGTGCGGCGATCGCGGTAGCAATCGCGGCAGTAGACCGGCTTGCCGTTCGTCGGGTTGAACGGAACCTGGGTCGCCTTGCCGCACGCGTCGCAGGTGACGCTGAACAGCTGGCGGGAGCCGCCGTCGCCCATGCCGGAGTTCTTCCGCTTGTCGCGGCAGATCTTGCAGCGCTTGGGCTCGTTGGAGAAGCCCTTCTGGGCGTAGAACTCCTGCTCGTTCGCCGTGAAGGTGAAGGGGGCGCCGCAGTCGATACAGGGGATGGACTTGTCGGTATACATGACTTTTCTTAACTCCGTGGTCTCCTGGTCTCAGGAGATCGAGCTCACGTGGAGCGGGACTCCCTGGCGCACACCAAAAGAGCCCGCGTACGAGGGACGCGGGGAACTGTTTACCGGCTCCGGGACTTCAGGAGGCTGCGGTGGGGTCGTTTCCCCTACGGGACCCCGGAAACTGGGAATGGACTGAACCCTCCTCAAACGCGAGAAATCCTGGAGCCGATCGAGGATTCCTGGGGTAGGACCAAGGAAGACCACGGGCTGCGCGAGACTCTAATCCCCTTCCGAGAGCCAATTCAAGCGGAAAGTGACGATCCGCCTCAGACCTCGGCCGGCAGGGTATGGGGTGTCTCGGAGGCTTTCAGCTCGGCGATCCGGTTCCTTTCGTCGACGAAAACCAGGCGCGGACGGTGGAATGGGGCCTCTTCGGGGGTCATCTCGCAGTAGGCGGCCAGGATGACGAGGTCTCCCCGCCCGGCGAGGTGGGCCGCGGCGCCGTTGATCTCGATCGCGCCCGAGCCGGCCTCCCCCTCGATGGCGTAGGTCGCGAGGCGCGTCCCCCGCGTCACGTTGTAAATCTCGACACGTTCGTAGGGGAGGATCCCGGCGGCCGTCAGGAGCGTCTTGTCGATCGTCACCGAGCCCTCGTAGTCGAGGTGGGCGCAGGTGACGGTGGCACGGTGGATCTTGGCCTTGAGCATCGTGAGCTTCATGGTTCACCCCCCGAAGACGACGTTGTCGATGAGACGGGTCCGGCCGAGCTTCACGGCCACGGCGAGGAGGACGGAACGGTCGATCCTCTCGACGGGCCGCATCGTGGCGGCGTCGACGAGGTCGGCGGAGTCGAGGGTGACGAGGGGCTCGGTCTCGAGGGCGAGCCGGAACGCCTTGAGGACCTTCTCGGCCTTCTTTTCCCCCAGCTCGTGGACGAGCTGGGCGACGAGGAGGGCGCGGAAGAGGGCCGGGGCGGCCTTCCGTTCGGCCGGCGACAGGTAGGCGTTGCGCGACGACATCGCGAGGCCGTCGCTCTCGCGGACGGTCGGGGCGACCCGGACCTCCACCGGGAGGCCGAGGTCCGCGACGAGGCGCATCACGACGGCGCACTGCTGGGCGTCCTTCTGGCCGAAGACGGCGACGTCGGGGAGGACGAGACAGAGCAGGCGGGCGACGACCGTGGCGACGCCGTCGAAGTGCCCGGGGCGGCGTGCGCCTTCCATTCCCTCCGAGACGCCGGCGACGTGGATGGTGGTGGCGAAGCCGGGCGGGTAGATCACGTCGACGGGCGGCGCGAAGAGGAGGTCGGCCCCGGCCTCGCGGAGCTTCTCCGAATCGGCGTCGAGGTCGCGCGGGTAGCGTTCGAAGTCTTCTCCGGGCCCGAACTGCGTCGGGTTCACGAAGATGGAGACGACGACCTTCCCGGCGGACTTGCGGGCGTGATCGACGAGGGCGAGGTGGCCGGCGTGGAGCGCCCCCATCGTCGGGACGAACGCGATGCGCTGCCCCTTCTCGCGCCAGGCGGCGAGGGCGCTCCGGAGGTCGAAGACGTTCGCGACGGTCTTCACCGGCGCTGGGCTCCCGCGGCGTAGAGGACGACCCCGGCGGCATCGGCCGGGTCGACAGGGTCGGACGCGAAGGATTCCGCTTCCGAGGGAAAGCTCCCAGCTCTCACGTCGGCGACGTACGCGGCGGCGGCCTTCTGGACGAGCGCGCCGAGGTCGGCGTAGCGCCGGACGAAGCGGGGCGTGCGGGCGCCCGGCACCGTGAGGCCGACGAGGTCGTGGAAGACGAGGATCTGCCCGTCGCATCCGGCGCCGGCGCCGATGCCGATCGTCGGGACGGGAATCGCCTCCGTGATCCGCGCGGCGACGTCGGCGGGAACGCACTCGAGGACGAGGGCGAAGATGCCGGCGTCGACGAGCTTCTTCGCCTCGTCGAGGAGGCGCCGCGCCTCCGTGGCCCGCCGCCCCTGGACCTTGAAGCCGCCGAGGGCGTTCACCGACTGGGGCGTCAGGCCGAGGTGCCCCATGACGGGGATCTCGGCCGAGAGGATCGCCTTGATCATCGGCAGGCGCTGGACGCCGCCCTCGAGCTTCACGGCCCGGCAGCCCCCCTCGACGACGAAGCGCGCCGCGTTGCGCACGGCCTCCTCGGGGGTCGTGTGGTACGTGAGGTACGGCAGGTCGCCGACGACGAGCGCCCGCTTCGCCGCTCCCGACACGGCCTTCGCGTGGGCGACCATCCGGTCGAGCGTGGCGCCGAGCGTGTCGGCGGCGCCGTAGACGACCATCTCGATGGAGTCGCCGACGAGGAGGACGTCGACCCCCGCGGCGTCGAGGAGCGCGGCCGTCGGAGCGTCGTAGGCGGTGAGCGCCGCGATCTTCCGGCGCCCCTTGAGCGCGAGAAGACCGGGGGCGGTGAGCCGTGGCGCCTTCACAGGCTCCGGCGTCTCGGGGCTCGAGGCTCCCGTCGCCAGCGCTGCGATCCGTTCCTTCGTCATGGCAACCTCCCGCACGGGAGGCGACGAGCGGGGCGGGTGCCCGCGCGTGCGGCAAACGGGAGAGCGTTTCTCTCGGCGGGGGTCGGCCGTCCCTTCCGGGATCGTCCGCTTCGCCGGGTCCTGCCCTTCTCGCGCCTTCCGTGTCCGCCGTCGCGGTCCCTAGCGGGATCCGCGCGGCACGTAGAACTGGGTACCGCGGAACGGCCGGGTGATCTGGCGGATCAGGTCCTCCAGATCCTCCTTCCGTTTCACGAAGTCTATCTGGTTCGTGTCCACGACGAGAAGCGGGGTCTCGCGGTAGTGGTGGAAGAAGTAGTTGTAGGCCTCGGTGAGCTGCTTCAGGTAGTCGGCCGTGATCGACTTCTCGAACGACCGGCCGCGCTGCTTGATGCGCGAGAGGCAGGTGTCGACGCTCGCCGTGAGGTGGATGACGAGGTCGGGTTTCGGCAGCGCCTCGGAGAGCGGCGCCCAGACCTTCTCGTAGAGCCGCATCTCCTCGTCGCTGAGCGTCAGGTTCGCGAAGATCTTGTCCTTGGCGAACGTGTAGTCGGCGATGACCAGCTCCTTGAAGAGGTCCATCTGCGCGATCTCCTGCTGCTGGCCGTAGCGCGAGAGCAGGAAGTAGATCTGCGTCTGGAAGGCCGCGCCCTTGCGCCCGTCGTAGAAGTCGGCGAGGAACGGGTTCTTGACGTCCTCGAGGACCTGCGTGCCGGAGAAGCGCTTGGCGAGGAGCCCGGCGAGCGAGGTCTTCCCGACGCCGATCGGTCCTTCGATCGCAATGTGCCTGAGAGGAAACTTCTCGGCGCTCGGAGCTCCCACGGAGCCGGAAGGTTACCGCAGGAGGACGTCCGCCGCGCCGAGAACGAACACGGCGACCGAGAGCCATCCGTTCGCGGTGAAGAAGGCGGCGTTTACGCGGGAGAGGTCGCCCGGGGAGACGAGCCGGTGCTGCCGGACGAGGAACAGGCCGGCCACGACGACCGCCGCCCCGAAGAGCCAGCCGCCCGAGACCGCGAGAAAGACGGCGTAGAGGAGGACGAGCGTCGTCCCGTGGAAGAGGCGGGCGATCTGGAGCGCCCGCGCGGCGCCGAAGCGCGCCGGGATGGAGCGGAGGCCCTCGGCCCGGTCGAACTCCTCGTCCTGGAGGCTGTAGATGACGTCGAAGCCGGCGACCCAGAAGAGGACCGCGAAGCCGAGGAGGACGGGAGGGAGGGCGAAGGCGCCGGTGACGGCCACCCACGCCCCGACCGGGGCGATGGCGAGCGCGAGACCGAGCAAGAGGTGCGCGAACGAAGTGACCCGCTTGGCGTACGAGTAGCCGAGGACGATCGCGAGGGCGACGGGCGACAGGACCAGGCAGAGGCGGTTCAGCTGCGCGGCGGCGAGGACGAAGAGCGCGGCCGAGCCGGCGCAGAAGAGGGCGGCGGCGGCGGGCGAGACGACCCCGGCGGGAATCTCGCGGCGCGCGGTGCGCGGGTTCCTCGCGTCGATGTGGCGATCGACGATCCGGTTGAACGACATCGCCGCCGAGCGGGCGCCCACCATGGCGACGAGGATCCAGAGGAGCGTGCGCCCGTGGGGCACGCCGTTCGCCGCGAGGACCGCCGACAGGAGCGCGAACGGGAGCGCGAAGACGGTGTGCGCGAAGACGACGAGGGAGAGGAAATCCCGCGGGGACGGCATCGGCGGGGGAGTGTAAGCGGTCTGAATTGGGGCACGTCGGGGAACCCCTCCGAAAAAAAGAGGGGGGCGGTTGCACCGGCCCGCGCAACCGCCCCGTGCGGAGGAGTGAGAGTCCCTTCGGAGGAGTGCGAGGCTCCGGGCCTCTGGGACTGACGGAAATATGCTTCCGGCTTGGCGGCCGGGCCACGATCTTCCGGTCTAGGAGCAGACGGAAAATAGTCGAGACAGAGTTTCGCCCGAAGTCGAGCTCTGACTAGACCGAGGTCTAGGTATCGAGGTCGCCGGCGAGGGCCGGTAGCGTCTCGCTCGCGAAGCGGGCCAGCTCGCGGCGGTCCGCGGCGCCCGTCTTCTTCAGGAGCTTCCCCACGTGGAACTTCACCGTCGCCTCGGTCACGCCGAGCCGCCGGGCGATGTCCTTGTTCGAGAGCTCCTCGCGCACGGCTTCGAGGACCCGCTGCTCGGATCGGGTGAAGGCGTTGCCGGCGGAGAGCCCGAGCCGGGCGACGCGTTCGACCCACTCGGAGAGGACGGCGCGCGGCGTCCAGAGCGACCCCTCGCGGATGCAGCGGATCGCGTGCCGCAGCTCGGCGGCCCCGGCCGACTGCGGCAGGATTCCCTTCACGCCGGCCATCAGGCAGGGAAACGTCGTCCGCGCGTTCACCTCGCGGACGAAGGCGACGACCTTGGCCTCCGGGTGCCGGGCGCGAATCCTCTCGATGCGGGCGGTCGGGGAACCGGGCTCGTCGCCCAGGCCGACCAGGACGAACTCGGGCTCGGGCTCGGCGGCCGCGTCCTCCGTCGTCACGTCGAAGCCCTCGGCCGCGAGGAAGGTGACGAGGCTCTCGCGCCGCCAGGGATCGCTCTCGAGGAGGAGCAGCGCTGGCCGGCCACGCCGGATCACGCACCGCTCCCCGCGCCGCCTGGGCGTGCAGCGACTTCCCTACCCTTTCGCCGGAACCCGGTCGGCACTCCAAACCTCCGCACGTACGAGACCGTCTCATGTTAGCGCGGAGACGAGCCGGGTCGGCATGGATCGCAAGGGCGACAGGAGTTCCTGTCACCGCCACCCGGAATCGTCTGGAAACCCGCGATCCGCCCGGGATGCGGCCTCGGGACCTGGAGTCGGCCCGCGGTCGCCAGGTAAACCTGTCGGGTCACGGGCTACGCGTCGCCGTGGCGTTCCGGCAACATGCTCATTCTCAGTTGTTTAGAGAGTTCCAGCGTCGGCGGGCACCCGCGTTGCGATGGACCCGGCATCACCGAACGAAAGCCAGAACGAAGGGAGAGCCGGGATGCAGAAGAGACCTTAGCCGGCCACCAGCGCCCGAGCGAAGCAGAGACAAACCGACCGAAGCCACGAACGTCCACCGCCCCGACCCGGGGCAGTCCCACCGAAGTGAAAGAAGGAGAACACCATGTTCATTCGCAACGCTGCCCGCACGTTCGCACTCGCCCTCGGCGTCGTCGCCCTCCTCGCCGCCGCCTCTCCGGCGAACGCCACGGACACCGCCGCCCCCGCGCCGGCGAAGAAGACCGTCAACGTGAACCAGGCCTCCGCCGACGAGCTCGCCCGCCTGCCGCGCGTCGGCCCTTCGCTGGCCGGGAAGATCATCGCCCACCGCGAGAAGAACGGCCCCTTCAAGCGCGCCGAGGACCTGATGGAGGTGGCTGGGATCGGCGAGAAGATGTTCACGACGCTCAAGCCGTACGTCGCCGTCTCCGGCCCGACGACCCTGACCGAGAAGGTCTCGTCGAAGGGGACCACCGCCAAGGCCGCGCCGAAGACGAAGGCGCCCGCCCCCGCGGAGAAGACCGGCAAGTGACGCGCCGCGCGGGCCGGGAGAGCGATCTCCCGGCCCGCGCCCGCTTCGCCGACCTCGCGACCCGCCGACAGGTGACGACGTGCGCCGCCCTCGCCGCCCCGCCCGCGGAATCACCCTCCTCGAGCTCCTGACGACGCTCGCCATCCTCTCGCTCACCGCCGGCCTCACGGCCGCGGCGGCCCACGCCTACGCCGGGATGTCCTCGCTGCGCGCCGCTTCGCACGAGATCGCCTCGGTCTTCTCGCAGGCGCGCAGCCGCGCGCTCTTCCGCAACGCCTACTCGGGCGTGAAGTGGATCGCGCGGGACGGCGACCTGACACTCCAGATCCACGACGACGGCGACGGTGACGGCGTGCGCAACGACGACATCGACAGCGGAGCAGACCCGCTCGTCTTCGGCCCCATCACCGTGAAGCGCCGGTGGCCGAAGGTGACCGTCGCCTTCATCCCAGGCTTCCTCGCCCGGGACCCGAAGGGGAACCCGGTCGGCGACCTCTCCGACCCGATCCGCTTCGGCCGCTCCGACATCGCGAGCTTCTCGCCGGTCGGAGACTGCTCGCCCGGCTCGGTCTGGCTCGGCGACGGCAAGAGCCGCCAGGCGCTCGTCCGCCTCACGCCGGGCAGCGCGACGATCGGGATCTACGAGTGGGTCGGCTCGCGGCAGACCTGGACCCGGATCTGGTGACCGGCGTCAGGCGAGACCCGCCGCGGCGATCGCCTTCTCGGCCGCCGCGAGCTTCGCCGGCGAGCCGAGGTCGAACCAGAGGCCGTCCCCGGGAACCCGGTACGGGACGAGCGCGAAGGCGCCGTCCCTTTTCTGGGTCGAGGGGCGCAGGACGTCGCGCGCCAGCTCCGAGACGCCGGGCGGGATCCTCCCGACGAGCGCCGGCGCGGCGAGCTGGAGGCCGGTGAAGAGCCACGGGCCGGTCGCCCCCGGGAACGGCCGCTCGTTTCCGAGCGAGACGAGGCGGCCCGACGCATCGCCCCAGAGCGCCGTTTCGCCCGGCACCTCGTGGGGGAGGACGCCGAGGGCGGAGACGACGCCGGGCGCACCGAAGGCGGCCCGGAGCGGGGCGAAGGAGAGCGTGGTGAAGAGGTCGCCGTTGACGACGAGGAACGGCTCGTCGCCGAGGAGGCCTCGCTCGGCCGCGCAGCGGATCGCGCCCGCCGTCCCGAGGATCGGGTCCTCGGGCGACCAGGCGACGGGAATCCCCTCGCACGCATCGCCGACAGCCGCCATGAGCGTCTCGGCGAGGTGGTGGGCGTTCACGACGGCCGACGTGACGCCTTCCGAGCGCAGGTGCCGGAAGAGGCGGACGAGGATCGGGACGCCGAGGAGCGGGAGGAGCGGCTTCGGCGTGCTGAGCGTGGCGGGCCGGAAGCGCGTGCCGAACCCGGCCGCCGGGACCAGCGCCCTCATCGGGGAAAGAGCATGTCGTGGGGCAGCGCGGGGTCGGCCTCGCGGGCGGCCTGCCAGAGGCCCCAGTACGAGGCGCAGAGGAAGGTGCTCTCGGGCACGCCCAGCTCGCCCGCGAGGCCGCGGACGGTGTCGGCCTCGCCCTCGATCTCGGCGAAGAGGCCGAGCGGCGTCTCGTCGAGGACGACGAGCGGCCGCGCCGGGTCGTCGAAACGCCACGTCGTCCGCCGCTTCTCGTAGCGGAAGCGGGGCCGGTAGCCGAGGGCGTCGAGGATGGCGAGGACGGCGCCCGGGTCGTCGACGCCGCTCTCCACCTCGAGCCGCGACTTGACTCCCCCTTCGAACGACGCCGGCCCCTTGAAGGTGAGGAGGCCGAGGCCGTCTACCGTGCGGACCCGCAGAGCCCGCCCGCCGACGCGCAGGGACATGTCGTCGTCGTCGAGGAGGAGGTTCACCTCGTCCTCGCGCTCGCCGTGCGTGGCGCCGAGCGCGCGGAGCCGCTCTTCCAGGGCCTCGCGCCCTTCGACCCGGAACTTCGCCTCGATCTCCAGAGGGCCGTCCGTCATCTCCCTAGAATACCCACTGTGCCGCGCTACCGCCTTTCCGGGGTGAGGGTCCGCGCCCCGAAGGCGCCGGACGAGGCCCTCGTCGCCCGCCTCCTCGGCCTTGGGCCCGACGCGATCGCCGACCTGACGGTCGTACGCCGCTCGCTCGACGCGCGAAAGCGACCCGACCTCGTCTACGAGTACGCGGTCGAGCTGACGCTCGCCGGCGCGCCCGCCGCACCGCCCGAGCCGCCGCTCTCCCTCGAGCCCGCGCCACCGCCGCGCGCCCCGGAACTGCTCCTGCCGCCGCTCGAGAGGACGGCGCGCGTGGCCGTCGTCGGAACGGGCCCGGCAGGGCTCTTCGCGGCGCTCGCCCTCGCCGACGCGGGCATCTCCCTGGTCGTTCTCGAGAGGGGGGACGCCGCGGAGGAGCGCTACCGGTCGGTGATGCGCTTCTGGAAGTCCGGCGACTTCGACCCGGAGTCGAACGTCCAGTTCGGCGAGGGGGGCGCGGGAACCTTCAGCGACGGCAAGCTGACGTGCGGAAAGCGGCACGACAAGATCGCCGTCGTCCTCGAGACGCTCCACCGCTTCGGCGCGCCCGACACGATCCTCTACGACGGCAAGCCGCACATCGGGACGGACCGGCTCGTCGTCGTCCTGCGCAACATCCGCAGGCACCTCCTCGACCACGGCGCCGAGATGCGCTACCGGGCGAAGGTGGTCGACGTCCTCCGCGACGGCGCGTCCGGTCCGCTCCGGGCCCTCGTCCTCGCGGGCGGCGAGGAGATCCCGTGCGACGCGGCGATCTTCGCTCTGGGCCACTCGGCCCGCGACACGGTGGAACGCCTCCACGCCCGAGGCCTCGCCATGTCGGCGAAGGCGTTCGCGATGGGCGTGAGGATCGAGCACCCGCAGGACGAGGTCGACCTGATCCAGTACGGGCGCCTCGCCTCCTCCTGCGGCGTGATGCCGGCCGACTACAAGATGACGGCGCAGACCTCCGGAGGCCGCGGCGTCTACACGTTCTGCATGTGCCCCGGCGGCGAGGTGATCGCCTGCTCGTCGGAGGCGGGCGGCGTCGTGACGAACGGGATGTCGCGCTACAAGCGCGGCTCGGGCTTCGCGAACGCGGGGCTGGTCGTCCAGACGCACCCCGCCGACTTCGCGGCGGAGGAGGGGCCCGAGGTCTTCCGCGGCGTCGCGTTCCAGCGGCGCGTCGAGCGGGCCGCCTTCGCAGCCGGCGGCGGGACGTACGCGGCCCCGGCGATCCGCGTCACCGACTTCCTCTCGGGCCGCGCGCCGCGGGCGCTCCCGCGCGGGACCTACACGCCGGCCTGCGTCCCGAGCCGCCTCGACGCGGTCTACCCCGCCGCGTACCTGGAAGCGCTCGCCGAGGCGCTCCGCTTCTTCGACAGGAAGATGCGCGGCTTCGTCTCGGAGGAGGCGGTCCTGATCGCCCCGGAGTCGCGGACGTCGTCGCCGATCCGGATCGAGCGGAACGAGGCGTGCGAGTCGCCGTCGCTGCCGGGCCTCTTCCCCGCCGGGGAAGGCGCCGGCTTCGCGGGGGGATCGTCTCGGCCTCCCTCGACGGCCTGCGCGTGGCGCGCGCCGTGAGGTCCCGGCTGGCCGGAGAGACGCCGCCCGCTTCCGACGCGCGGCCGGTGTCGGGACCCGAGTACTGAGGGGGACTACTTCGGCCGGATCGGGTCGGCCGGGGGCGGGGTCTGGGCGGCGAGGATCTCGTCCAGCTCCTTGTCGACGGCGGCGCGCTCCTCCGCCTGCTTCTGGAGCGTCTCGCGGGTGAGCGGATTGCGGTCGGCCCGCTCGACGATCTCGGCCCACCCGAGAGGGACGCTCTCGTCGTCGTCGTCTCCGATCTCCTCCCACTCCGCGTCCGAGAGCGGCGCGCGGGTCTTCACGGGAGCGAGCCTGTCACCCGTCTTCTTCACCGAGAGAACGTAGTGGCTCGACGCGCCGGAGGCGATCTCGAAAGCGGTGGCGGGAAACTCTCCCCGGAACTCGGCCTCCTCGAGGTGCGGGCCGACGAGGAGGGCGACGGAGCCGTCCGCGAGCTTGACGAAGTAGGTCGCGGAGACGAAGCGCGACCGGTCCGCGGTCGCTTTCACGACGGCTTCCGCCTCGTAGCGCCGGACTTCCACCTGCCCGTCGGCGAGGTCCCGGCGGAGGACGTCCTCGACCTCGGGAACGGGCCGGAACATCTCCCTGTGCCTCTGGGCCATCCACCGGCCGAAGAGCCAGGCCGCCCCGGCGCCGACCGCCACCGCGAGAAGGACGCGGAGGAAGGCCGGGCCCGGGAGGGCGAGGTTCAGGACGATCAGGGCCGTGAAGCCGATCGGCACGCCCATGAAGAGGCCCATGACGCGGCTGGGCGACCCGGCAGGGGCGGGGTTCAGGTGGCCTTCGAGCGCGGTCCGCTCTTCGGTCGACATCGGCCGGGTCGTCGTCGTCTTCATGAACGGCGAATGATGCCACCCGGGCCGCGATCCCGGATACTCCGGGTATGGCGCGCGTTCTCGTCGGCACCGCAGGGCACATCGACCACGGCAAGAGCGCGCTCGTGAGGGCGCTGACCGGGACCGACCCGGACCGCCTCCCGGAGGAGAAGGCGCGCGGGATCACGATCGACCTCGGCTTCGCCCACGCGGAGTGGGGCGGAACGGTCTTCTCCTTCGTGGACGTCCCGGGGCACGAGAAGTTCGTGAGGACGATGGTCGCCGGCGCGGCGGGCATCGACGTCGCGCTCCTCGTCGTCGCCTCCGACGACTCGGTCATGCCGCAGACGCGCGAGCACCTCGCCATCCTCACGCTCCTCGACGTGAAGTGCGGCGTCCTCGTGCGGACGAAGGCGGACCTCGTGGACGAGGAGACGGGCGCCGTCGTCGAGGCCGAGATGCGCGAGCTGGTCAGCGAGACGTTCCTCGAGGACGCCGAGCTCGTCGCCGTCTCGGCCGTCACCGGACAGGGCCTCGACGACCTGAAGGCCGCCCTCTCGGCCGCGGCGGCGAGGGCGGTACTCCGCGATCCCGCAGCACGTCCGGCGCGCCTCTGGGTCGACCGGGCCTTCTCGATGAAGGGCTTCGGCCCGGTCGTCACCGGGACGCTGGACTCCGGTCGCGTCCGGCCGGAAGACCGGCTGCTGCTCCTCCCCGAGGGGCGCGAGCTGCGCGTGCGACGCGTGGAGGTCCACGGCGGGGAGCGCCCCGTCGCCGAGGCGGGCGAGCGGACGAGCCTGAACCTCGCCGGGGTCGAGACCGCCGACCTGGCGCGCGGGATGTGCCTCGTCGCCCCCGGTACCGTCGATCCCGCGACGCTCCTGACCGTCGACCTCACGTCCCTCGGCGGACTCGAGGAGCCGTTCGAGGACGGGCTCGCCGTCCGGTTCCACACCGGGACGGCCGACGTCCCGGCGAGGCTCCACCTCATCGCGCAGGGAGACGCCCCGCCCGAAGCCATGCCGCAGGGGAGCCGCGCCGTCGCGCAGCTCTCCTGCCGCGAGCCGGTCGCCGCGCGCCGGGGAGACCGCTTCGTTCTCCGGCGGCCGTCGCCGCAGGAGACGATCGGAGGGGGACGCGTCCTCGACACCGCGCGCCCGCGGGTCCGCCGTCGTGCGCCCCTGCGCGGCTCTTCCGTGGCCGTCCTCTGCGGAGACGACGACCACGCGGTGGCCGCCCTCTTCCTCTCCGAGGCCGGGCCCGCGGGGCTCGAGGTGGCTGCGCTCGGCCGGCGCCTCGGGATCTCCGAAGATGCCGCCGCCGCCCACGTGGACGCGCTCGTTTCCGACGGCGCTGCGATGCGGCTCTCGCCGCTCCTCGCCGTCGCCGCGTCGGCCTCCATCGAGATGGCCACGCGCGCCGACGCCTTCTTCGCCGAGCGGCGCAAGGCGGGCGTGCCGACGCTCCTGGTCGGCCGCCGCGAGCTCCTCGGCAAGATCGCCCGGGAGCTGCCCGAGGCGACGGGGGAGGCGTGGCTCGCGACGCTGGCCGCCGCGAAGAGGCTCGTCGTCACCGGCGACCAGGCGGGGCCGCCCGGGTCGGCCGCAACGGGTGTCGCCGACGAGGCGGGGGGCTTCGCGCAGCGGATCGACGAGGCGTGGCGCGCGGCGGGGTTCGAGGCGCCCGGGAACCTCGACCTGGCCAAAGCGCTCGGGACGAAGACGCAGGTCGTCGCCGGCCTCGTGCAGCACCTCATCAAGAGCGGGGCGCTCGTGCGCCTCTCGCCCGAGATCATCGCCCACTCCGCCTTCCTGGCCGGGATCGAGGAGAAGGTCGCGGCAGAGAAGGGCAGGACGATGAGCGTCGGTGATTTCCGCGACCTCCTCGGCCTCTCGCGGAAATACCTCATCCCGCTCCTCGAGTACCTCGATCGCAAGCGCCGGACGCGGCGCGTCGGCGACGCGCGGATCGTGGAGTGAGGCCCGGAGGAGCGAGGCCCGGAGGAGGGAGAGCCTGAGCGAAGTCCGGCGGCTGCGCGTCGAGGTGAGAGGCGCGGTCCAGGGGGTCGGCTTCCGCCCCTTCGTCTACCGTCTCGCGACCCAGCTGGGTCTCTCTGGCTGGGTCCTCAACGACGTGCGGGGCGTGGAGGTCGAGGTGGAGGGCGATGCCGCCTCGCTCGACGCGTTCCGCACCCGGCTCGCGGCCGAGGCGCCGCCACGGGCCGTGGTGAGGAGCGTCTCCGTCACGTGGCTGGCGCCCGCGGGGTTCACGGCGTTCGAGATACGGATGAGCACGGGTGAGGGCGAGAAGAGCGTCTCGGTTCTCCCCGACCTCGCGACGTGCGACGACTGCCTCGCCGAGCTGGACGACCCGGCCGACCGCAGGTACCGCTACCCGTTCCTGAACTGCACGAACTGCGGCCCGCGGTTCACCATCGTCCGCGCGCTCCCTTACGACCGGCGGAACACGACGATGCGCGGCTTCACCCTCTGCGCCGCCTGTCGCCGCGAGTACGAGGAGCCGCGCGACCGGCGCTTCCACGCGCAGCCGACGGCGTGTCCCGCCTGCGGGCCGCGGCTCGCGCTCTGGAACCGGATCGGCCAGGGCGTCGCGCGCGACGACGAGGCGCTGCGGGGCGCGGCGGCCGCGCTCCTGGACGGGCGCGTCGTCGCGGTGAAGGGCCTCGGGGGCTTTCACCTCTGCTGCGACGCGCGCAACGAAGACGCCGTCGCACGACTGCGCGCCGGGAAGGTGCGGCGCGAGAAGCCGCTGGCAGTCATGGTGCGGGATGTCGCGGCGGCCCGGGCCCTCTGCGAGGTCTCGGGCGCCGTCGAACGCTGGCTCCTCTCGCCCGAGGCGCCGATCCTTCTCCTGCCGCGGCTCGGCCCGGACGGCGCGACCGCGCTCGTCGCCCCGAACGTCGCGCCCGAGTCGACCCGTCTCGGCGTGATGCTCCCCTCCACGCCGCTCCACCACCTCCTCCTCGCGGCGGTCGACGCCCCGCTCGTCGCCACGAGCGGCAACCTTTCCGACGAGCCGATCGCGACGGACGAACGCGAGGCGGTGGCGCGGCTCGGCTCGATCGCCGACCTCTTTCTCGTTCACGACCGCCCCGTGGAGCGGCACGTGGACGACAGCGTCGGATGGCTCCACGGCGACGCGCTGCAGCTCCTGCGCAGGGCGCGGGGGTTCGCTCCCCTCCCCGTCCCGGTCCGCGTGCACCTGCCGCCGATCCTCGCCGTCGGAGCGCACCTGAAGAACGTCGTCGGCCTCGGGATCGGAAGCGAGGTCGTCCTCTCGCAGCACGTCGGCGACCTCGAGACCCCCGAGGCGCTCGCCGCGTTCGAGCGGGTCGTCGCCGACCTCCTGCGCCTCTGGGAGGCAGCCCCCGTCGCGATCGCACACGATCTCCACCCCGACTACCTCTCGACGCGCTGGGCGCGCCGCGCGGCGGCGGGGGGACGAGTCGGAGGGGCCGCTCCCGCCGGCGATCCTCGCGGCTGCGCGCGAGGGGCGCCTCCGCCTCGTGCCCGTCCAGCACCACCACGCGCACCTCGCCTCCTGCCTCGCGGAGAACGGGGTCGAGGGCCCGGCGCTCGGCGTGACGTGGGACGGGACCGGCTACGGGACCGACGGGACGGTGTGGGGCGGCGAGTTCCTCCTCGGCGATGCGGCGGGCTACACCCGCGTCGCGCACCTGCGCCCCTTCCGCCTCCCCGGAGGAGACGCCGCCGTGAAGGAGCCGCGCCGGGCCGCGCTCGCGCTCCTGTTCGAGCTCTTCGGGGAGGCGGCTCTCGGCCGCGACGATCTCTCCCCCGTCGCGTCGTTCTCCGGCGCCGAGCGCACGCTCCTGGCGCGGATGCTCGCCACCGGCACGCGCAGTCCCATGACGACGAGCGCCGGCCGCCTCTTCGACGCCGTCGCGGCGCTCGTCGGCCTCCACCCGAGAGCCGGCTTCGAGGGGCAGGCCGCGATGGCGCTCGAGGCGCTCGCGGACCCTTCGGAACGGGGCGCCTACCCGTTCCCTCTCGTCGCGAGCGCGGTCTCCGGCGCCCCGGCGACCCTCGACTGGGGCCCGCTCGCCTTCGCCCTGCTCGAGGACGGCGCACGCGGCGTCGGGGTCGCGATCCGTTCCGCCCGCTTCCACAACGCGCTCGTCGACGGCATCGCCGCCGTGGCACGCCTTGCCGGCGCGCCGCGCGTGGCGCTCTCGGGGGGCTGCTTCCAGAACCGCCTCCTCTTCGGGCGCGCGAGCGCGCGTCTCGCCGCGGACGGCTTCCAGCTCTTCGCACACCGCCTCGTCCCGCCGAACGACGGCGGCATCGCGCTGGGGCAGGTGCTGGTCGCCGCGGCGCGCATCTCAGCCGGAGGCTGACCGATCCCATCGGCAACCGTAATACACGAGTTCACGCCTGGCACCAAGCGGGGGTGGCACCAAGCGGGGGCATTCGAAATACACGACTTCATGCCTGGCACGGAATGGGGGATTGAAGGGAATCGGGGAGGGAGGGATCTAGAATCGATGTCATGAGATCTGTACGGTTCGGTGTTCTCGTGGGGGTCGTCTGCCTGGCGACGGCCTGCGCCGGCGGGGCCGTCGAGCGGCCTGCGGTGCGGGGCGCGCTCGACGTCTCCACGCGGTTTCCGGCTCCGCGGCGCCTGGTGGCGGTCGGCGATCTCCACGGCGACCTCGAGGCGACCCGGAGGGTGCTGCGTCTCGCCGGGGCGATCGACGAGCGGGACGGGTGGATCGGCGGGGACCTGGTGCTCGTGCAGACGGGCGACCAGCTCGACCGCGGAGACGACGAGCCGGAGATCCTCGACCTCTTCGACCGCCTCGCGAGGGAGGCCGCGGCTGCCGGGGGCGCCGTCCACGTGCTGAACGGGAACCACGAGTTCATGAACGTGAAGGGCGACGTCCGCTCCGTCTCCCCGGACGGCTTCGCGGATTTTCTCGACAAGCCCGTTCCGGGTCTCGCTGGAGCCCCGCCGGAAACCGTCATTGCCGCGGTACTCGCGCGGATCAAGGCATTCAAGCCCGGGGGGCCCCAGGCCCTTCGCCTGGCCACGCGGAACGTGGTGGCCGTCGTCGGGAACACGGTCTTCGTCCACGGGGGCGTGCTGCCACAGGTGGCGGAGTACGGCGTCGAAAGGCTCAACCAGGAGTCGAGGGAATGGCTTCGCGGGGAGCGACCCTGCCCGCCGGATCTCCTTCTCGGCCCGGACGGCCCCGTCTGGAGCCGCCACTACTCGAAGGACACCGACGAGGCCGACTGCCGCCTCCTCGCAGAGGCTCTCGAGAAGCTCGGCGCGTCGCGGATGGTGGTGGGCCACACCGTGCAGAAGGACCAGGTCACGTCCGGTTGCGCGGAGCGCGTCTGGCGCATCGACGTCGGCTTGTCGCGCCACTACGGAGGCCCGTCCTCCGCCCTCGAGATCGTGGGCGACCAGGTCCGGATTCTCCGGGCCCCGTAGGGGGTCAGGTCTTGATTTTCTATTCTACTTCGCGGGCGCCAGCCTCGCGGTGTACGCCGCCGCCTGGGCCGGCCGGCCCCACGCGGTGTAGAGGTTGACGAACGCCTTGAGCGTCCACTGCGTCATCCCGCCGTCCTCGCCGCCCGTCTTCACGAGGACGTCGAGCGCGCGGCGCAGCGTGGCCTCGGACTCGCCGAACTTGCCCCGCTTGCGCAGGACGTCTCCCATGCACGCGAGCGCGAGGCCGACGTCGGCATGCTCGGGCCCG
This sequence comes from Holophagales bacterium, assembly GCA_016719485.1. Taxonomy (NCBI): domain Bacteria; kingdom Pseudomonadati; phylum Acidobacteriota; class Holophagae; order Holophagales; species Holophagales bacterium. The sequence continues at coordinate 233,391 of JADJZB010000008.1, read as the reverse complement.
AGCTTCCTGCCCAGCCGCTCCACGGCTTCCCGGTACGTCCGCTCGGCGGCCCCGTCGTTGCCGGCCTTCATGTAGACGAACGCCGTGTTCGTGAGCGTCCGCGCCACCGGCTCCGAGTCGTCCCCGAGCGCCTTGCGCCGGATGGCGAGCACCTCCTCGAGGATGCGCGCGGTCTCGTCGAGGCGGCCGTTGCGCAGGTAGACGCCCCCGAGGTTCTCGCGCATGCTGGCGACCTCGGGGTGCTCCGCCCCGAGGAGCGCGGTCGCCATCTCCACGGCTTCCAGGTAGTTCTTCTCCGCGCCCGCGAAGTCCTCGTTCAGGACCTGCGCCGCGGCGAGATCGTTCAGCGCGTTCGCGACCTCCGGGTGCCCCGCCGGGTGCCGCGCCCGGAGCAGCGACAGCAGCTCGCGCGCGAGGGTCTCGGCGGTCTTCCCGTCCCGCTTCTCGACCGCGATGCTCCCGAGGTTCCGGAGCGCGTTCGTCTCGACCCGCCCGGGCTCGACGCCCCGTCCGTTCGCCTTTCCCCTCGCGCCGCCGTTCGCCCGTGCGATACGCAGCATCTCCTCGGCGAGCGCCTTGGCTTCCGGGAGCTTCCCCTTGCGGCGCAGGGCCGTCGCGAGGTCGCCGAGAGCGGCGGCCGCGTCGAGGCTGTCCGCCCCGTAGACGTCGCGCGTGATCGCGACGGCCTCTCGACCGTTCGCCTCGGATTCGTCGAACTTTCGCCACGCCTCGTAGAGGCCCGCGAGTCCGCTGTACGACGCCCCGGCTTCCGCGCTCCTCCTCCCGGCCGCCGCCGCACGCAGTTCGAGCGAGGCCCGGAGCGCTTTCTCGGCCTCGGGGAACTCCGCGAGGTTCGAAAGCGTGGTGCCGATCGTCTGGAGCACCTCGGCCTGGACGAGGGGCTGGCCCCGGAACGCCGTCTCCGCCTTCGCCTGCGCCTGCCTGAGGGCGTCGAGCAGCGCCACGTTGCGCGAGCCCTTTCCCCACGGGTCGGCCGCGCCGAGCGCATCCTGGAGGAAGGCGTTGATCGCGCCCGCCCTCGCCGCCTCGGCCGTGGCGCGGTCGCGCTCCTTCCTCACGCGCTGGGCCTGCACGACCATCGTCGTGGCCAGGGCCACGAGCAGCCCGGCGATCGCGCCGGCCGCCGCGACGCTCCCCCTGTGCCGGGCCGCGAGCTTGCGGAGCTGGTAGAAGGTGCTCGGCGGATGGGCGAGGATGGGCCGCCGCGCGAGCCAGCGCTCCACGTCCTCCGCGAGGGCCATCGCGGTCTGGTACCTCTGGTCCGGTTCCTTCTCGAGCGCCTTGGCCACGATCGTCTGGAGGTCGGCGTCGATCGCCGTCCCTCCCGCCGCTTCCTTCAGCGGCCGGGGCGGCGCCTCGCAGATCGTCTGGATGGCCTGCACGAGGGAGCCCGTCTGCGTGTCGTAGGGCTTGCTGCCCGTCAGGAGCTCGTAGAGGACGACGCCGAGGGAGTAGACGTCCGACCGGAAGTCGATGTCGCGGCTGTCGCCCCGTGTCTGCTCCGGGCTCATGTACGGCAGCGTCCCCCAGATCTTCCCGAGCTCGGTCATCACCGTCCCGACGGCGACGTCCGCGTCGGTGATCCGCGCGAGGCCGAAGTCGAGGATCTTCACCTCGCCCGACTCGGTCACGACGATGTTCGAGGGCTTCAGGTCGCGGTGGATGACTCCGCGCTGGTGCGCGTGGTTCACCGCGCGGCAGATCGTCCCGAAGAGCCTCATCCGTTCCCGGAGCGCGTCGGGTCCCGGGCTCTCGCCGCCGAGACGGCTCCGCGCATGGGCACCGAGCGTCTCGCCGGCGACGAGCTCCATCGTGAAGAAGTGCTGGCCGTCCTCGGTCCGTCCCGCCTCGTAGATCGCCGCGATGTTCGGGTGGACGAGCCGCGCGAGCGTCTCCGCCTCGCGGCGGAACATCCGGAGGTAGGTCTCGTCGACGAACTGGCCGCCGCGGACCACCTTCAAGGCGACGCGGCGACGCGGGCTCTGCTGCTCGGCCTCGTAGACGATCCCCATCCCGCCCTCGCCGAGCTTTCTCAGGATCGGGAAGCCGCCGATCTGCGCGGGGAGCTTCTCCGGCGCGGCGGGCGGGGGGACGCCGTCGGCGTCCATGGTCGCGGCTCTGCTGAACGGGCTGTCGTCTCCGCCGGGCTCGCTCATGGTGCGACCGAGCCTACCCGAGTGGCGTCACCGGACGAAGCGCGGCTGCAGCAGAACCGGGCGTCTGCCGCGCCCCGGGCGGGTCAGCCCGGCGCGTCCGGCTCCTCGAACGTCACGTTCAAAACGTCGAGCTCGTCACCCCCTTCGATCCCGAGCGGCCCCTGGCAGCGCGGGCAGAGGCGCAGCCAGGTTCCGGCCGCGCGCTCGGGGATGACGCCGCAGGCGGCGCAGGTCTGCTTCGCGGGCCGGAAGTCGACGTCGAGGCGGGAGCCTGCGTCGGGCGTCCCCGCCGTCACCGCTTCCCAGGCGAATACGAGGAGATCGGGCTCCACGGCGGCCAGCTCGCCGACGGCGAGGCGGACGACCTCGATCCGGTGCGGGCCGGCGCCGGTGTCGTCGACCGCCTTGCGGGCCGTGCGGTAGATGTCGGCGACGAGGGAGAGCTCGTGCATCAGGACGTCCCTCGCATCAGCGTGGCGGGACCCGGCCCTCGTCCTCGAGCCTTCCGAGGAGCCTGAGGAGACCGTCGAGGATCGTGAGCGGGTGGGGCGGACAACCCGGGACGAAGAGGTCGACGGGAACGACGGCCGCGGCCCCTCCGAGCTGCTCGGGGCGGTCGTGGTAGGGCCCGCCCGAGATCGCGCAGGCGCCGACGGCGATGACGATCTTCGGCGGCGGAACGGCGTCCCACGTCTTCTTCAGCGCGAGCTCCATGTTCTTCGTGACGGGGCCGGTGATCAGGAGTCCGTCCGCGTGCCGCGGCGAGGCGACGACCTGGATGCCGAAGCGCCCGAGGTCCCAGCCGATCGTCCCGAGGACGTTCACGTCGGCCTCGCAGGCGTTGCACCCCCCCGCGCTCACCTGCCGGAGCTTCAGCGACCGGCCGAAGAGCGAGAGGAGCTTCGCATCGAGCGCCTTCGCGAGCGGCAGCGCCGCCCCCTCGAGGCGGAGGTCGTCGCGCGCGCGGACCGAGAGCCGGTAGTCGCTCGTGAACGAGATCGCCTTCTCGGGGCACGCCGCCTCGCACTCGGGACAGAAGAGGCAGCGGCCGAGGTCGAGCTGCGGCTTTCCTCCGGCGAACGAGATCGCCTCCGTGGGGCAGACGCTGGCGCAGTCGCGGCACCCCTCGGGGCAGCGGGCCGTGTCGATCGCCGGAAGGCCGCGGTAACGCTGGGCGAGCGCCGGAGCGGGGCCGTCCGGCCAGAGGATCGTCCGGTGCTTCTGGGACATCCGCGCGAGGAGGGTCCTGATCATCCCGGCCTCCTCACAGGTCGTGCCCGCAGTAGGAGAGGTTGAAGCTCTTGTTGGAGAGAGGGAAGTCGGAGATCTCTTCGTTGCGCAGCGCCATCGCCAGGCCCATCCAGTTGTGAAACGACGGGTCGACGACCTTGTAGCGCGCGAAGCGCCCTTCGGCGTCGGTGACGGCGACGTGCGCGATCTCGCCGCGCCACCCCTCGACGAGCGAGATGGCGACGTGCTCTGGCCGGATCGGCTTTTCCGGCGCGCGAATCGTTCCCTTCGGGAGGGCGGCGAGCTGCGCCTTCACGAAATCGTGGGAGCGCTGCGCCTCGAGCCAGCGCACGAAGGCGCGCGCGTTCACGTCGCCGTCGTGGGCCGTCATCACGGGAACGTGCGTGAACCGGTAGATCCCGGTCGGGTGGTCGCGCCGGACGTCCTGGTCGATGCCGCACGCCCGCGCCGCGGGGCCGACGAGGCCGAGCGATTCGGCCGTCGCCGGATCGACGCGGCCCGTGCCTTCGAACCGCGCCAGGACGGTCGCGGCCCCGAAGAGGAGCTCGGCCGCCCCGCGCAGGTCCTTCATGGTCTCTTCCAGCCGGCGCCCGAGCTCGGCGGCCAGCGCGTCGTCGAGGTCGACGAGCGTCCCGCCGGGACGGACGAGGCCGCGGCCGAAACGGTTGCCGCAAAGGAGCGCGGTCATGTTGAGGAAGTCGCCGCGGAGCCGCCCGCAGAAGGAGGCCGTCGGCAGGAACCCGACGTCTCCCGCGAGGGCGCCGAGGTCGCCCGTGTGGTTCGCGAGGCGCTCCAGCTCGAGCGCGATGCCGCGGATCGCCTGCGCCCGCGGCGGGACGGAGGTTCCCGAGAGCGCTTCCAGCGCCTGCGCATAAGCCGTCGCGTGGCCGATCGTCGTGTCGCCGGCGAGGGTTTCGATGCGCGCGACGGTCTGCCGGTGGGGCCCGCCGAGGAGGGACTCCTCGACGCCGCGGTGCTGAAAGCCGAGGGCGATCTCGAGGTGGAAGACGCGCTCGCCGTGACACTGGAAGCGGAAGTGCCCCGGCTCGATGACCCCCGCGTGGACCGGGCCGACGGCCACCTCGTGGACCTCGTCTCCCTCGACGCGGAAGAAGTCGCCGACGGCGGGCAGGATCGGCTCGCCCTCCGGCCTCCCCCACGCGTCGTGGCCCGCCCGCCAGGACGGCCGGTAGCGGACCGGCTTGAGCCACGGGTGGCCCTGGGGCTTCAGGCCGAGCTGCTCGGCCATCTCCCTCTCGAAGAGGTGGACCTGCGGGGCCGCCGGTGTCAGCGACGGGAAGCCGTCGTCTTCGAGGACGGTGCGCGCGACGGCGAGCGTCCCGGGGCCGTCGTCGGCGACGACCGCCCAGAGCGCCGCGGCCGCGCCCGCCTCCGGCGTGGCGAAGAAGGAGACGAGCCGGCGGCCGGCCGCGAGATCGCCGAGGAGTGCGCCGCGGAACGCATCGAAATCGGAGACGGGGACGCGCGAGAGGGGGAGCGCCGCCCCGTTTCGCGTGCGGGTGAAGACGCCCTCCGTCACGGCAGCGCCTCCAGGCCCGCCGACGCTCGTTCGAGGAGGCTCACGAGAGGAGCGGGAAGGTAGAGACCGAGGAAGAGGACGAGCGCGGCCGCGACGAGGATCGGAGCGGTCCGGGCCAGGTCGTCCTTGTACGGTGTCCCCGCCGAGGAGGTCCCCGGCCGGCCCTGGACGGCGGAGAGGACGGTCGAGCCCATCCCGATGAAGATGACCCCGAGGAGGACGAGAAAGAGCGTTCCGGCGACCGGGTGTCCTCCCCCGATCGCGGCGTTCACGATGGTGAACTCGCTGACGAACGGGCCGAACGGCGGGGAGCCCGTGATCGCGAAGAAGCCGACGAGGAAGAGGCTCCCCGAGATGGGGAGGCGCGAGATGGCCCCCGAGATCTCGTCGGTGCTCTTGCTCCCGTACGCCCGCTGGATGTTCCCCGCCGCCAGGAAGAGGATCCCCTTCGTCAGGCCGTTGTTGATCGCGTGGAGGAGGGCGCCGAAGACGCCGATCCCGCCGAGGCCGATGCCGAGGACGAGGATGCCGACGTGCTCGACGCTCGAGTAGGCGAGCATCCGCTTGATGTCGCGCTGCCTCACGACGAAGACGGCCGCCAGGCCGATGGAGAGGAGCCCCATGAAGACGAGGAGCTCGCGGGCGAAGGCGCCCTCTCCCGCCGCGTTCACGACGCGGTAGACGCGCAGGAGCGCGAGGAACGCGCAGTTCGTCATCCCGCCGGCCAGGAGCGCGCCGACGAGCCCGGGCGCCTCGCCGTAGGCGTCGGGCTTCCAGGTGTGGAGCGGCGCCAGGCCCATCTTCGTCCCGTAGCCGACGAGGAGGAGGACGAACGCGGCGCGCAGCCACGGCCGCGAGAACGCGCCCGCCCCGGCGAGCAGGTCCTCGAACAGGAGCGACGGCTCGCCCCCGCCGAGGTGGGCGGAGTACGCGAGGAAGAGCGAGCCGAGGAGCGCGATGGCGATGCCGACCGACCCGATCATCAGGTACTTCCAGGTCGCCTCGAGCGACCGGGCCGTCCTGTTGAAGTAGAGGAGCGGCGCCGTGGCGAGCGTCGTCGCCTCCATGGCGACCCAGAGGAGCCCGAGGTGCTGGGCGAGCGCGAGGAGGGAGGTCATCGCCAGGAAGAAGAGGAGGACCGCGCAGAAGACCCGGTTGTCGCGGTCGGGGCGCAGCTCGAGATACCCGGGCACGTAGAAGGCGATGAGGAGGAAGAGGACGCTGACCGTCCCGAGGATGACGGTGGCGAGCGGGTCGAGCCTCAGCCAGACACCGCGGCCGGAGCTGACGCCGCCGGCGAGGATGGCGGCGAAGAGGGCGAGGTGGAGGCACGCCGCCACCGGGACGACGAGCGGCCGGACCCTCTGCGAGGGGACGACCGCGGCCACGACGGCGGCGGCGAGCGGGAGGAGGACGAGACCGATCTCCACGTCGTCTTCCTCCCGGTCAGTCCTTCAGCTCCGAGAGGAGGTCCGTGTCGAGCGACGAGAACTCCTGCCGGATGTGGTTGATGACGATCCCCATGATGAAGATGCCGACGAAGAGGTCGAGGAGGACCCCGGCCTCGACGAGGAAGGGCATCGCCTCGATGAGGAGCTGGCCGAAGATGAAGATGCCGTTCTCCAGGATCAGGTAGCCGACGACCTGCGAGATGGCCTTGCGCCGCGTCGTCAGGACGAGGAAGCCGGAGAGGAGCGTCGCGAGGGAGGCGGGGACGATGAGGGTCCCGACGTGCTCGGGCGCGAGCGGGAGGTTCCCGGCGAAGAGGATGGCGAGACCCGTTCCGACGGCGCAGAGGAACAGCGACGGGACGAACCCGACGTAGGGCTCCACCTCGTGCCGGATGTGGATGTCGCGCATCGCCTTCTCGAGAAGGCCCGGGATCAGGACCCCCTTGATCGCCATCGTCGCGATCGCGATCGCCGCGACCCGCCAGCCGAAACCGCGGTGCACGAGGAGCGGAAGGACCGCCAGGACAGCCCCCTGGAGGGCGGCGCCGCGGATCGTCATCCTGAGGGACGGCGTCCCGAGGACGAGGAAGTTCAGGAGGATGACGACGACGAGGAGGATGTCGACCGGGTGCGTCATCGCATCACCGCGCCAGGAGGAGCATGCCGAAGGCCGAGAGGACGCAGGCTCCGACGAGGAGCTGCGGCACCTTCACGAGCCTCAGGCGGGCCATGACCGACTCGACGACGCCGATCGAGATGGCGACGAGGAGGATGCCGGCGACGAACGCGATCCAGTCGAGGCGGGGGTCGGTCACGTTGAACGGGAAGACGACCCTGAGAAACAGGGCCGAGAGGACGAAGAGCTTCATCGCCGCCCCGTAGAGGACGAGGCCGAACGCGGGACCGCCGTGGTCGAGGACCATCACCTCGTGGATCATCGTCAGCTCGAGGTGGGTGTTCGGGTCGTCGAAGGGGATCCGGCAGTTCTCGGCGAGGAGGACGACGGCCCAGCTCGCCGCGACGAGGACGAGCGGCGCTCCGGCCGTCACCCACCCCGGCCCCGTCCCGAGCATCGTCGAGAGCGAGAGCGACCCGGAGATCCGGGCGAGCGCCACGAATCCGAAGAAGAGCGCGGGCTCGGCGAGGCAGGAGAAGGCGACCTCGCGCGCGGCTCCCATTCCCTCGAAGGCGGAGCCCGTGTCGAGCGCCGCGGTCGCCGTGAAGAAGCGCGAGAGGGCGAGGACGTAGGCGAAGAGGATCATGTCGCCCGCGAAGGAGACCGGCGCCGAGTGCCCGCCGAACGGCAGGAGGAGCGAGGCGAACAGGGGCGCCGCCACGCCCGCGACCGGGCCGGCGAGGAAGACCCACCCCGAGCCCGCGGGAAGGACGCTCCCCTTCCGGAGGAGCCTGGCCAGGTCGTAGTAGCCCTGGAGCAGGGGCGGGCCGTTCCGGCCGGCGAAGGCCGCCTTCGTTCTCGCGATCACCCCCGGCAGGAGGGGCGGGAGCGCGAGGACGAGGAGGACGTGGACGAGCGTGTCGATCATCGGATCTCCCCGGGTCAGACCCGCAGCAGCAGCGCGACGAGCGTCGCGACGACGTAGAGGAGGTAGAGCTGGATCCTTCCCTGCTGGAGGATCCGCCCCTGTCGGGCGGCCCACGCGCCGGCGCGGAACGCCGGGACGATGGCCCGGTCCAGGACGGTGTCGGGGACGTGGCTCTCGAAGCTGGCCGTCACGGGGAACAGCTTCGTGACGGGCGCGCCCTTCGCGCGCGGACGAAGCGCCCACCCGAAGTAGCCGACGGGCCCTCGTGCGAACGATGAGGCCGTGTACTGCATCCGGGCGGTCGGCCGGGCATACCCGCAGTCCCACGTCGGCCCGGCCGTCGGAGCGGCCGCGGCGAGGCGCCGCCTCAGCAGCAGGCCGACGGCCCCGAGGAGGAGCACGAGCGCGAACGCCGAGAGGCCGACCGTGACGAGGGAGGCGAGCTCGGCGAGGGGAACGGCCGGAACCGGGCCGGGCGCGGCGATCGCGCTGGCACGCGCGAGGGCGGGCGCGATCCCCGCGGGCCACAGACCCAGGAGCGCGCAGGCCCCGGCGAGGACCGCCATCGGCGCGACGTGCAGAGCGGGCTCGCCGTGCGCGTGCGGAGGATCGCCCCGCAGGCTCCCGAGGAAGACGGATCCGTGCGCCTTCACGAAACAGGCGAGCGCCAGCGCCCCGGTGAGGGCGAGCGCCGGCGCGGCGAAGGCGGCCCGGAGGGCGTCCGCGCCCGAGGCGCGGGCCCTCTCGAAGAGGCCGAGGTAGACGAGCCACTCGCTCGCGAAGCCGTTCAGCGGCGGGAGGCCCGAGATCGCCACGGCCCCGGCGAGGAAGAAAAACGCCGTCTTCGGGAGGACGCGGCCGAAGCCCCCCATCCGGTCCATGTCGCGCGTCCCGGCGACGTGGACGACCTCGCCCGCCCCGAGGAAAAGGAGCGACTTGAAGAGGCCGTGGTTGACGACGTGGAAGAGCGCGCCCGCGAGGCCCAGCAGCGCCCACTCCGGCCGGCCCGCGGCGCGTCCCGCGAGGCCGGCCCCGAGGCCGAGGACGATGATCCCGATGTTCTCGACGCTGTGCCACGCCAGGAGGCGCTTGAGGTCGTGCTGCCCGAGCGCGAAGGCCACGCCCAGGACGGCCGAGGCCACGCCGAGGACGAGGAGCACGTCGCCCCAGGCGGCCGGCGGGTCGGGAACGAGCGCGGTGAAACGAAGGATGCCGTAGATCCCCGTCTTGATCAGGACTCCCGACATCAGCGCGGAGACGTGCGCCGGAGCGGCGGCGTGCGCCGGCGGGAGCCAGAAGTGGAGCGGGAGAACGCCGGCCTTGAAGCCGAACCCGAAGAGCGCGAGGACGAAGAGGGCGGTGCCGGCGTCCGTCCCGGCGACTCCGGGCGGGAGCGGCACGAGCTCGGTCGAGCCCGTGAGGTGCCTGAGCTGCGAGAAGAAGCCGAAGAGGGTGAGGGTCCCGGCGTGCGTCGCGAAGAGGTAGAGGCGCCCGGCGTCGCGCGCCTCGCGGGAGGAACGGTCGGCCGTCACGAGGAAGAAGGCCGAGAGAGCCATGACCTCCCACGACGCGAGGAAGAAGAGCCCGTTGCGCGCGACGAGGACGAGGGCGATCGCGCCGGTCGCGAGGCCGAAGAAGAAGCGGGTCCGGCGCGCGTCGGAGGGGTGCTCCTCATCGCCGAACGAGCGGCTACCGCTGATCGCCGCGAGCGCCGAGACGAGGAAGAGCGGGACGAGGAAGATCGCCGAGAGGGCGTCGAGCTCGACGTGGAGCGCGGCCCCCGGAAGGGGCCAGGGGCGCGTCAGCGTCTCGACCCGGCCCGTCACCGCGGCGCTCACCGCCCCCACGAGGCCGAGCAGGGACCCGCCGACGGAGCCCGCGGTCGCGATGCGCCGCGCGGTGGCGCCGGGCGGGAGGAAGAGCCCGGGCACGCCTCCGGCCACGCAGAGGAACGCCCCGCCGAGGACGAGGAGGAGGCTCACGGGGGCGGGAACCACCCGCGGAGAACGCTCCACGCCAGGAGCGCGATGAGGGTCCCGAGGACGTAGACGAGGTAGATGGTCAGCCGCCCCTCCTGCAGGGCGTGAAGATCGTAGAAGCGGCGGGCCCAGCGCCGGGCGAACGGCTCGAGGAACCTGAGGAGAACCGGGTCGCGGGCGGGCGCCGCGGCGGAAACGCGCGCGCCCCGCGGAAAGATCCCCTCCGGAAGGCGCTCCTCGAGGAGGGTTGCGGCGACGCGGGGCGTCAGGCGGGCCGCGATCCAGTCGCCGAAGGAGCTCCCCGTGTATTGCATCCGCGCCGTCGGTCGGGCGTAGCCGCAGTCCCACGTCGGGCCTCGCGAAACCGTGCGCCTGCGGATGAGGAAACCGGCCACGGCGGCGGTGAGGGCGAGGAGGCCGAGGAACGCGGCGCCCCAGGCCGCGACGGTTGCAACGGGCGCCACCGTGGCGAGGGCCGGCACCGGCGAGAGGGCCTTCGCCGCCCACGCGGACGTCGCCGCGTCGAGCCCGGGACAGAGGAACGGCGACGAGAGCCCGGCCAGGAGGCAGGCGGCCGCGAGCGCGAGGATCGGGACGCGCATCGCGAGTCCCGGCTCGTGGGCGTGCTCCGCCTTCTCCGAGCGAGGACTGCCGAGGAAGACGATGCCGAAGAGCTTGACGAAGGCGGCGAGCGCGATGCCCCCCGCCAGCGCGAGAGCCGGCGCCGCAAAGCCCGCGAGGAGCGCCTCGCCCGGCCCCGCGAAGGCCCTGAGGAGGCCGAGGTAGACGAGGAACTCCGAGAAGAAGCCGTTCAGGGGCGGCAGGGCCGCGACGGCCGCGCACCCGACCGCGAAGGCGGCACCCGTCTTCGGCATCTTCCTCAGCAGGCCGCCCATGAGGTCCATCTCCCGCGTCCCCGTCCCGTGGATCACCGCCCCGGCACCCAGGAAGAGAAGCGGCTTGAAGAGGGAGTGGAAGAGGACGTGCAGGAGCGCCCCTCCGAGACCCAGCGCGATCCACTCCGGCCGCGCCGCGGACCGCCCGAGGAGGGCGACGCCGATTCCCGTGGAGACGATCCCGACGTTCTCGATGCTCGAGTAGGCGAGGAGGCGCTTGAGGTCGTTCTGCGCCGCGGCGAGCGCGGCCCCGTAGAGCGCCGACGCCACGCCGAGGACGAGGAGGAGGCCGCCCCACCACGCGGGCGGCGCGCCGTAGAGCGACGTGATGCGCAGGATGCCGTAGAGGCCGACCTTGAGCATGACGCCCGACATCACCGCCGAGACGTGGCTCGGCGCCCCGGCGTGTGCGCCCGGGAGCCAGAAGTGGAACGGGAAGAGACCCGCCTTCGCGCCGAAACCGACGAGGGCGAGAAGGAAGACGACGCTCGCCGAGCCGGTCACGGCGAGGCCCGCCGCCGGGGCTTCCCACGCGAAGGAGCCGGTCGTGTCGTGGAGGAGCGCCGTCATGCCGAAGAGGCCGAGCGTGCCCGCGTGCGTGGCCACGAGGTAGATCCACCCCGCCTCCCGCACCGCCGGCAGCCGGTCCTCGGTCGTCGCGGCGAAGAAGGCCGCCAGCGCCATCACCTCCCACGCGACGAGGAAGGCGACCCCGCTCCGCGCGATGAGGACGGCCGCCATCGAAGCGGCCAGGATGCCCATGAAGAAGCGCAGCTTTCGCCCGTCGCGCAGGTGCTCGGCCTCGGACCAGTAGCCGAGGCCGTAGACCGCTCCGAGCGCCGGGACGAGGAAGACCGGGAGGAGGAAGAGCGCCGAGAGCGGGTCGGCGGCGAGGAGGATCTTCCCGCCCGGGAGGGGGCTCGGGAGCTCCATCCGCAGCCCGGCGCCGAAAAAGAGGATCCTCACGACCGGGACGAGGCCGGCCACCGAGCCCGCGCAGGCGAGAACCGCCGCGAGCCGCTCGCCGCCGGAGCCCCCTTTCCGGGCGAAGAGCCCGGGAACGCCGCTCAGGGCGAGGAGAAGGATGGCGCCGAGGAGGACGGCCCCGTCGGGACTCGCACCTTCCATCAGGCCGGCCCGCGGGTGCCGGGGCGGCCGGCGCCCCTGAGCTCCACCTCTGTGGCACGCGCGAGCATCACCTCGGCCGGCGCTGCGGCCTTCACACCGGCCAGGAAGGCCTCGTCGCGCAGAAGGTAGGCGAGGGCGGCGAGAAGGTGGAGGTGTCCGTGCACGGTCGGCGTGACCATGGTGAAGAGAGTCGTGACCGGCTTGCCGTCGGCAGCGCCGAAGTCGACCGGCCGCTCGAGGAACGAGAGGCTGACGATGGCCTCGTCGACGTCGAAGACGATCGGCATCCTCACGTGCGGGATCGCGATCCCGTTGCCGATGGCCGTGGAGAACGACGTCTCGCGGGCCAGCAGGACGGCCAGGAGGTCCTCGGCATCGCTCCCTTCCGGGAGGGGAAGACGGTCGACCGCTCCGCGCAGGACGTCCTCGCGCGTCGTCCCCGGGACGGCGTGGTGGACACCCCCCGCCGCCAGCGCCTGCGCGAAGGAGGGGAGCTTCTCGGCACCCGACTCCGCCGGCCGGAAGACCCGGGCGGAGATCGCGACCTGGTTCTCGGTGGCCCACTCGAGGAGCGCCGCGCGGTTCAGGAGGGTTCGCCCCGCGATCCGCTCGGCCGGCAGGCCCCGCTCCTCGATCCAGCGGTAGACGGTCGATTCGTCGACGTCGAAAAGTTCCGCGGCGTCCGAGGCGGAGAGCTTCAAGGGAGCGGCACGCCCCTGATGTTCTTCTTGATCGAGCGCTTCCCGCGCTCCTTCACGGAGCCGAGGGAGTACTCGATGGTCGCGTCGAGCGCGAGCCACGAGGAGACGGGGGCGCCCCCCTTCTTCGCGGCGGTCAGGAGCCACCCCTTCGCGCTTTCGCGGATCCATCGGAGGATGAGCGGTTCGTAGGGCCCGACCGGAACGACCCGCTTCACCGACCCGAGGCCCGACACCTCGACGAGGGCCAGGACTCGGGACTTCAGGCGGGTCGTTTCGATCTTCAGCGGCGCCTTGTCGGGCATCGGAAGGAAATCGATGTCCTCCACCGAGAGGACCCCCGGCTCGGGCGGCTCGGGCGACCGCGGGTACCGCGAGATCCACGTGTCTCCCGGCAGCTCCCTGCCAAGGGCCGGAAGGGGTTCTTCCCTGCCCACCGGAGCGAGCTGGAACGCCGACCAGACCGCGTCCTCCAGCTCGACCTCGACGTCGACGCCGTAGGTTCCCCAGCAGCGCACCGGCTGACCGTCCTTCTTCGCCGGCTTGAAAGTCCAGCGGGGGGCCTGAGCCTGTGCGGCGGCGCCGAGGGCGCGGATCGGGGGCTCGGGCGCCACGGCCTCGGAGACCTTTCCCGTCTCGTCGATCCTCACGGCGACGATGAGAGTGGAGGCCGCCTCGAGGTCCTTGAGCTTCGGCGGGGGGCCCTGCGGCGCCGCGGGAGCCTCGAGCTCCTGCCAGAGCGGGTTGACGAACGGGACCTCGGCCGGCGGGATCCGTGCCGGATCGGGAATCGTCTCCGGCGGCGGAGCCTGCGCGAACAGAGCCGGCGCCAGGAGCAGGGCCGGCAGAGAGAACACACAGGGCCGGGGGAACCGGCGGCCGACAGAGGCCATCTTCAGGATTGTAGCGCCCGCTATTTCGCGGCCGCCCAGTTCGCGCCGCTGGCGGTTTCGACCGTGAGCGGAACGGCGAGGGAGGCCACTCCTTCCATCGTTTCCCTCGCGAGCGCGGCGACGCCCGGCGCGTCGGCGGCGTCGCACTCGAGGACGAGCTCGTCGTGGACCTGCAGGAGCATCCGCGCCGAGGGGAACGTGGCCTTCAGCCGCTCGTCGAGCGCCACCATCGCCATCTTGACGAGGTCGGCCGCCGAGCCCTGGAACGGGGCGTTCATCGCCATCCGCTCCGCGTTCGCGCGGACGGCGTGGTTGCGGTCGGCGATCCCCGGGATCGGCCGGAGGCGCCCGAGGATCGTCTCCGTCGCGCCCGTCTCGCGGGCCTTCGCGAGGATCCCGTCGAGGCAGGCGCGGATCGACGGGAACTGCTCGAAGTACGCGGCGATGAAGGACTTCGCCGCTGCCTGCGGGACGCCGAGCTGGCCCGCGAGGGCGAACGGCCCCATGCCGTAGAGGATCCCGAAGTTGATCGTCTTGGCCCCGCGCCTCTGGTCGGCCGAGACGAGGCCGGGGTCGATGCCGAAGATCTTCGCCGCCGTGGCGCGGTGGATGTCCTCGCCGCGGCGGAAGGTCTCTATGAGCGCCGCGTCGCCCGAGAGGTGGGCGAGGAGGCGCAGCTCGACCTGCGAGTAGTCGGCCGCGACGAGGAGGCGCCCCGGCGGGGCGACGAAGGCCTTGCGGATCGCGCGCCCCGCCTCGGTCCTCACGGGGATGTTCTGGAGGTTCGGGTCGTTCGAGGAGAGGCGCCCCGTCGCCGCGACCGCCTGGTCGAAGCGCGTGTGGATCCGCCCGTCCCGCGCGACGTGCCGCGGGAGGGCGTCGACGTAGGTCCCCTTCAGCTTCGAGAGCTCGCGCCACTCGAGGACGAGGCCGGGAAGCGGCCCGACGCCCCGGACGGCCAGCTCCTCGAGGACCTCCGATCCGGTCGCGTAGCTCTTCGTCTTCGCCGTCTTCTTGAGGACGGGGTACTGCAGCTTCTCGAAGAGGATCCGCCCGAGCTGCGGCGGGGAGCCGACGTTGAACGCCTCTCCCGCGGCCGCGTGGATCTCCTTCTCGAGCGCCGCGAGCCGGGATCCCAGGTCGACGGAGAGGGCCGAGAGCGTCGCCGGATCGACGGCGATCCCCTCGAGCTCCATCCGCGCCAGGACGGGTACGAGCGGGAGCTCGATCTCCTCGTAGACGCGGAGCGAGGCGGGGCGCGCGGCGAGCCGCGCGAGCAGGACCTCGCGGAGCGCGAGCGGGAGAAGGGCCCGCGGGGCGAGGTAGGCGAGGCCCGCTTCCGTCGAGAGCACCGCCACCGTCTCGAACGCATCGCTCCCCGCCACGTCCTTCGGCGAGGGGACCGTCGCCGGGTCGCGTCCGAGGAAGGCCCGGGCATCGCCGGCGAGGTCGTGGGCGTGGAGGCCGGGACCGTCGACGTACGCCGCGAGCATCGTGTCGAAAACGCGCCGGGGAGGGTCCATCGCGAGGGCCGCCGCCGCGAGGTGGAGCCGCTTGCTCTCGTGGGCCACGATCTCGACGCGGCCTTCCGAGAAGAGGCGTGCCAGGAACGCGCGCCCCGCTCCGGCCCCGTCTCCCGCCAGCGGCGAGGCGACGAGCCCGCCCCCCGGGACGGCTGCCACGAGGGCGATCGGCTCGGGAGGGAACGGCCGCCCCGGGGCGCATTCGACGTGCAGTCCGGCGAGCCCCGCCTCGGCCGCGTGTGCCAGGAACGCGTCGAGGGCGTCCGCGGACGTTTCCCAGACGGGGAGGCCGCCGGTGTCCACCTCCGTCGATGTCTCGACGGTCGTCGCCGCGGGCGCGAGACCGGCGGCATCGAGCAGCTCCTTCTTCAGCCGGAAGAACCCGAGCTCCTCGTAGAACGTCGCGAGGCGTCCGGGGTCCTCCGCCGGGAGACCGAACGCCGCGAGAAGGCTCTCGCCGTTCTCGCCTCCCGGTACCGGCGCGTCGCGCCTCACCGTCGCGAGCTCCCGCGAGCGGAAGGCGTCGCCCTTCCCCGCCTCGAGCGCCTCGCGCCGCTTTCCCTTCAGCTCTTCGATCCGCGCGTAGATCTCCTCGAGCGCCCCGAAGCTCGCGACGAGCTCCTTCGCCCCCTTCTCGCCGATCCCCTTCACGCCGGGGATGTTGTCGGACGCATCGCCCATCAGGCCGAGGACGTCGATGACGCGCTCCGGCGGCGCACCGAACAGGCCGGCGACTCCCGCTTCGTCGAGAAGCCTCTCCTGGACGGGGTGCCAGACGGCGATCTGGTCCCCGCGAACGAGCTGGAAGAGGTCCTTGTCGGCCGAGACGACCTCGACCTTCAGCCCCGCCCGCGCGCCTCTTTCCGCCAGGGTCCCGATGAGGTCGTCGGCCTCGAAGCCCGGCTCCTCGACGACGGCGAGCCCCATCGCCCGGCAGAGCGCCTTCACGTCGGCCACCTGCGGGACGAGGTCGTCGGGCATCGACGCGCGGGTCGCCTTGTACTCCGGGTCCATCTCGTGCCGGAACGTCTTCTCCGGGCGGTCGAAGCAGACGGCGACGGCGTCGGGCCGGCGCTGCACGAGGAGCTTGCGCAGCATCGTCGCGAAGCCGAACGTCGCGTTCGTCGGCCGCCCGTCGGGGGCGGTGAGCGGGCGGATCGCGTGGAACGCCCGGTAGAGGTAGCCCGAGGCGTCGAGGAGCGCCAGAGTCTTCTGCTGCGGCATGTCGGGGTGAGTCTATCGGGCGCGGGCGACCGTAAGATCGGTCGAGGCCCGCCCGTGTCGTCCATCCCGATCCGCCCAGCCCCGCCCGTCACGAACGCCCGGGTCGCGGCCGCCCTCCTGGCGCTCGCCGACGCCGAGTCGCCGGGAACTCGTCCCGCCGCCGAGTACCGCTCGGCCGCGGCCACGCTCCGGCAGCTTCCGGAGGACCTCCACGGGAGGCGGATCCACCTCGGAAACCTCCCGCACGTCTCCTCGCGCGCGGCCGACGCCATCTCCTCGTTCCTCTCCTGCGGCTCGGACGAATCGGTCGGCGACCGGCTCTCGGCCCTCCTCGACCGCGAGGACCCCGCGAGCGAACGCAAGCGGGAGTACCTCTCCCGGGCCGACGTCGACCGGATCCTCGCCGGCCCCGACGGCGTCTCGATCGCCGACTCTCAGGGGAGACGTCCACCTCCACACCGACCGCTCCGACGGAAAGATCCCGCTCGCCGACCTCCACCGGGCCCTCGCGGCGAGGGGGGACCGCTACGCCCTCCTGACCGACCACGCCCGCGACTGCGCCGTCGCCGGCGGCCTCCACGCCGGGGACTTCGCGGTCCAGCATCGCGAGCTGGTCCGCCTGAACGCGCGGACCGAGGGAGAGTTCGCGATGCGGCTCGGCGCCGAGGCGAACATCGCCGAGGACGGGACGATCGACGTCACCCCCGCGAGCGTCCCGGTCCTCGACGCCGTCGTCGCCTCGGTCCACACGGACCTGCGGTCGGCGAAGGACCAGACGGCACGGCTCGTGCGGGCGGTCGAGACCCCCGGCGTCGCCGTCCTCGGCCACCCGAAAGGGCGCCTCTACAACATGCGGACCGGAGTGAAGGCGAGCTGGGACCGCGTCTTTGCCGCCGCCGCCGAGCGGGGCGTCGCCGTCGAGATCAACGGCTGTCCCGAACGGCAGGACCTCCCTCCTTCGCTCGCCCGTACGGCGCTCGGGGCGGGGTGCCTGTTCGCCCTCTCGAGCGACGCGCACGCCCACCGGCACCTGGACTTCCAGCTCTTCGCCCTCGCCATCGCGCGGCTCGCCGGCATCCCCGCGGAGCGCGTCGTCAACGCCTGGCCGCGGGACCGGTTCGAGGAATGGCTCGAGGAGAGGCGCCTGGGCTGATTCGTCCGCACGCCTGGCGCGGGCTGATATCGTCGTCCCCTCGCATCCGCGACCAAGGAGGAAGAAATGGGTCTTTTCGGTAAGTCTCTCGAAGAGAAGACCGCCGAGGCGGTGAAGAGCCTGCGCGGCTCCATCAAGGGCCTGAAGAGCCTCGACGCCGTCGTCGAGGGGAAGACCGTCACGCTGACGGGCGAGGCCGACAGCATCGAAGCCAAGGGCAAGGCCATGGGCGAGTTCAACAAGCTCGTCGAGACCGAGAACACGATCAACAAGATCGCCGTCGCGAAGGCGCCGGTCGCGGTCGCGCCGACGCCGGCCGCGGGCGCCGTGTTGACCGGGGGCGCCCCCGCGCAGTCCGCGGCGGCAGCAGCCGCCAAGGTCCACGTCGTGGAGAAGGGCGACACGCTCGGCGCGATCGCCAAGAAGTACTACGGCAAGGCCGGCGCCTACATGAAGATCTTCGAGGCCAACAAGGACATCCTGACGGACCCCGACAAGATCAAGCCCGGGCAGAAGCTCCGCATTCCCGACTGACCGGGGCGCATCCGGAGTGGGGCGCACGTCCCGGGCACCCTGCCCCGGGAGTGCGCCCCGCGCCCCGGGTCGTTTCCCGACCTAGGCCGTCAGCGCCTTCGCCTTCGCCAGCGCCCGCACCTTCGTCATCGCCTCGGCGGCCTTCGCCGCGGCCAGGGCCGTGTCGGAGCGGAAACCCTCGGCGAGGCCGGCGTCCGGGATGCCGGGCAGGTTGATCCTCACGTTCGCGAGGGCCCCCTCGACGGCCGAGGAGAGGAGAAGCGCCGCGACGAAGGCGTCGGAGGCGCAGTTCGGGTTTCCCTTCTCGAGGACGACGGGGGCCTTGACGATCGCTTCCATCGAGAAGAAGGCCGTCTGCATCGGGACGGTGGTCGCGAGGATCGTCGCGTCGTCGATCGCCCGCTTTCGCGCCGCCTTCTCCTCGGGCGTCTCCTTCGGGAGCTTGCGTGCCGCCACGATCGCGTCGTAGGCGCGGGTGTCCTCGTCGACGAGTCCGAGGAGCGTGTCGCGGCCCGCGTCCATGGCGGAGGCGATCCGCTCGAGCTCCTCCCACGCGTCCTTGTACTTCTCCTTGCCGATCGTGAGGCGGCAGACCATCCCGAGGAGTGCGGCCCCCATCGCACCGGCCGCGGCCGAGGCGGAGCCTCCACCGGGGGCGGGGGCGTCGGAGGCGAGGGCGGCGCTGAAGTCGCGGACGGCGAGAGAGACGAGATCGGTCACGGGAGTCCTCCTGCTGCGTTTGGCGGGGCGTGTGGCCCCGGGGCGCCGGGCCGGCGCGGAAGGTTCAGGCGATCACGGGGCGCGCGCCCGAGACGACGAGGCGGCCCCCGGCGACGACGTCGGTCACCGGGTTGACGCCGTAGTGGTAGACGAGGTGCTCGAGGCTGCGTCCGTCGACGAGGACGACGTCGGCGGCCTTCCCCGGCTCGAGCGACCCGCGCCGGGCCGCCTCGCCGACCGAGGCCGCGGCGTTGAGCGTCATCGCCGTGAGCGTCTCCTCGATCGTCAGCCCCATCCCGATCGTCGCGAAGAACGCGACGGCGGGGAGGGATTCGGTGTACGAGGAGCCGGGATTGCAGTCCGTGCCGAGGGCGATCGCGACGCCGGCGGCGACCATCTCCCGCGCCGGAGCGTACCGGTTCATCCGCAGGAAGACCGACGTCCCGGGGAGGAGCGTCGCGACGACGCCCGCCTTCGCCATGGCGTGGATCCCGTCGGGCTGGGCGAAGAGGAGGTGGTCGGCGGAAAGGGCGCCGACCTCGGCCGCGAGGCGCGCCCCGCCGAGGGGCGTCAGCTCGTCGGCGTGAAGACGCGGGAGAAGGCCGCAGGCCTTGCCCGCCTCGAGGATCCGGCGCGACTCCTCGAGGCCGAAGACCCCGTGCTCGCAGAAGACGTCGACGAAGCGCGCCCCGTCGGCCGCGAGGGCGGGGAGGATCTCGTCGCAGCACTCCGCGACGTAGCGCGCCTTCAGCGCCTCCGAGCCGCGCCGCTCGAGCGGCACCTCGTGCCCCGGCAACGCCGTCGCCACGACGCCGACCGGGTGCCCGTCGGCGGCGGCTTTCAGCGCGGCGAGCTGCTTTCGCTCGGTCGGGAGGTCGAGACCGTATCCCGTCTTCGCTTCGCAGAAGGTCGTGCCGTGGAGGAGCATCCGGTCGAGGCGCGCGCGCGTGAGGCACGTCAGCTCCTCGAGCCCGGCGCGCCGCGTCGCGTCGACGGTCGAGACGATCCCGCCTCCGGCGGCGGCGATCTCGGCGTAGCTCTTCCCCTTCAGCCTCTCGTTGAACTCGCTCTCGCGGTAGCCCGCCCAGGGGATGTGCGTGTGCGGGTCGACGAATCCCGGGAGCGCCGTCTTTCCGCGCCCGTCGAGAACGACGTCGCCCTGTCGCGGCGCCTCCCCATGAAGCCGGACGTACTCCTCGTCCGTGCCGACCCAGGCGACGTCCTCGCCTTCCACGACCAGCGCGGCGTCCTGTATCCGGCGGATCCTCCCCTGGTCGGCGCCCGTCCGCGCGACGCTTCCGAGGGGTGTGGCGAGCTGGGAGAGGTGGCGGACGACGAGGCGGCTCAGACCGCCTCCCCGTCCTTTCGCTTCGGGCGCATGACCGAGACGGAGTGGTCGAGGTCCTCCTCTTCCTTGTCGAAGTTGAGGACCTGCTGGAACATGTCGAGCATCCCCTGGAGCTTGAGGTGGAAGTTCTTCCGCTCCACCCGGAGCTCGCGGATCCGCTTCTCCTTCTCGGCCGCCTTCTCGAGGGACTGCTGGACGAGCCGCTCTCCCTGGCGGTTGGCCTCGGCCAGTATCCGGTCGGCCTCGCGCTCGGAGTCGGTGCGCAGCAGCTCGGCGTTGCGCTGCGCCATCATCAGCGTCTCCCGCAGCGAGTTCTCGGACTCGCGGTGACGCGCCACCTCGTCCTTCAGGTGGCCGTTCTCGCGCTCGAGCTCGTCGAGGGTCCGCATCAGCTCCTCGAGGTCGTCGGCGACGACGTCGAGGTACTGCGTCACCTCGTTCCGGTCGAGCCCGCGGAACCGGACGGGGAACGTCCGCTTGCGGATGTCCAGGGGCGAGATGCTGGGTCTCATCACGTTCATTCTAGACGCTTTCCGGTCCGCGACGAACCCGCTCCGGCCTAGTGGACCCGCCCGCTTCGATCTTCCACCACCGTGAATCGGCGTCGTCGGAAGGGATTCCAGCGGCGGCGGAAGGGGCGGACGCCTCCTCCGCCTCCGCGCCGCGGGGCCCTCGCGAAGAACCACGCGACCGGGAGGCCGCCGAGAAGGAAGACGAGCTGGGCGAGCGAGCGGGACGACTCCAGCTCGCCGAAGACGACGAGGACGAGGGCGAGAAGGGCGAAGCCCTTCCGCGTCATCGGGAGGATCCCGAAGAGGTTCGCGGGCAGGCCCGGGCCGAGGAGCGCCCACGCGACGATCATCGCCGTCAGGAGACCGGACAGCCCCGCACCGGCCATGGCGCCCGCACGCGGGAAGAGGAGCGCCACGCCGCAGCCGAGAACCGCCGAGGCGACGACCGACGACAGGACGAAGAGGCCGAACCGCCGCGAGCCGAAGACGCTCTCGAGCTCCCACCCGAACATCCAGAGGATGAGAAGACCGAACAGGACGTTGAAGATGCCGATGACCGCCATCGGATAGGTCACGAGGCGCCAGAGCTCGAGCGCCGGCCAGACCAGCTCCGGAAAGACGGCCAGGAGGCGCATCCGGGAGGGGGCGAAGAGGCCGGCGAGATAGCCCGCGGCCGTCAGCACGAGGAGGGCCCGCGTGACGTTCGGCAGGTGCGACCAGCCGGGCGGACCCGCGAAAACGACGCGCCGCTCGGGCGTGTTCCAGCTCATCGGGGGGAGGGTAGCAGGGTCAGGAGGGTCAGGAGCGGCTGCCGAAGAGGGCCGTCCCCACCCGGACGACGGTGGCCCCTTCCTCGATGGCGGCCTCGAAGTCGTCGCTCATACCCATCGACAGCCCCGAGAGGCCGAGGCTCGCCGCGAGGCTCCTGAGGGCCACGAAATGGGGGCGGGTGTCGCCCGGGGGCGGAATCGCCATCAGGCCGAGGAGGTCGAGCTCCGGCAGGCCGCGCACCGCCTCGACGAGCGCCGGCGCGCCGGCGGGGGAGACGCCCGCCTTCGTCTCCTCGTCGCCCGTGTTCACCTCGACGTAGACCGCCAGGCGCCGCCCCTCGTTCGCCGCGGCGCGGGCCAGGCGGCGGGCGACGTCCGCCGCGTCGACCGCGTGGAGGACATCCGCGAGCCGGGCCGCCCTGTTCGTCTTGTTCGACTGAATCGGGCCGACGAGGTGTTTCACGGCGTCTCGAGGCAGCTGCGGGAACTTCTCCTCGGCTTCCTGGACGCGGTTCTCGCCGAAGTGCCGTACGCCTGCCGCGTAGGCGGCGAGCAGGTCTTCGAGCGGACGGGTCTTCGTGACGGCGACGAGGATCACCGCGGCCGGGTCGCGCCCCGCGCGCCGCGCCGCAGCCTCGATGCGGGCCGTCACCGCCGCGAGGTTCGCGGCGATCTCCCCGGCCCGGCTCAGCCTCTCGCTCCGTCGAGGCGACCCGCCGTCACGGCAGGCCGCTGCCGTCCCAGAAGAGGATTCTCTTGCAGCTCTCGCACTGGAGGATCTCGCGCGAGAGGCGGAGATCGGAGAGGAGCTGCGGCCGGAGCCGGACGTTGCACGAGGAGCACGCGGCCGTCTGGTTGGCGACCATCGCCACGCGCGCGACGGCGACGCCCGCGCGCATCTTCGCGATCCGGTCGAAGACCCCCATCAGGCGCTTGTCGATCGTGACGCGGATCTCGGCGGCCGCCTTCTCGGCGACCGCGATCTCGGCGGAGAGCTTCGCCTGCTCGGCGCGCCACTCGGCCATCTGCGCCTCGTATCCCGCCTCCTCCTCCCCGGAGGTGGCGGCAAGGGCCGCTTCGTCGGCACGGGCCAGGGAGAGGGTCTCCTCGACCTGGAGGAGCTCGTCCTCCCGCGTCCGGATCTCGCGCTGGGCGTGGTCGACCTCTGTGAGAAGGGCCGTGTACTCGTGCTGCCCCTTCACGGCCTTGCGCTTGGCCTCGGACTTCTTGAGCTGCTCTGCGTAGCCGGCGACCTGCTCGTCGAGCTCGTTCTTGCGATGCTCGGCCTGCTCGCGCCGCGACCCGACCTCCTGCCGCTTCCGCCGGAAGTCCTGCCAGGCCGCCTCGACGTGGACGAGGTGCTCGGGCGTCCTGTTTCGCCTCTCGGCCTTGGTGTGGGCTTCGAGGAGGAGCTCCTGAAGGCGGAAGAGGCGCTCGAGCGCGCCGGACGGCGATTTGTCGGTCAAAGAACGATCCCCCAAAAAAGTGAACGGGCGCCCACCGGCGCCCGTTTCGTCATTCGGATAGACCCCCGGCGAATCAAAGCGCCGGAGGACGGTTCAAAGTCTCGTGGCACGCCCGTTTGAATCTCCCGAACCGGTGGGTCCGCTCGGATTCGAACCGAGGACCCGCCGGTTATGAGCCGGTGGCTCTAACCGCTGAGCTACGGACCCACTTGCATCCGCAGGATATCACGCGCGGCGGGACCGCTGAGTCCGGGGGGACCCGGCGGTCCAGGTTGGCTTCGACTTCACCTCGCGGCCGTGCCGCTCGGCGGTCCCAACCATTCCGTGCGAGCGAAGCGAGCAGCCCTACCGCGCGGAAGGGGGTACGGGGGAAACCCGGCGGTCCGGGTTTCCCCTGTCCAAAGACTCAGACGTTGACGTCGATGAACGGCCGCAGCTTCTTGGCCCGCGACGGGTGGCGGAGCTTGCGGAGCGCCTTCGACTCGATCTGCCGGATCCGCTCGCGCGTCACGTTGAAGCTCTTGCCAACCTCTTCGAGCGTGTGCTCGGCCCCGTCTCCGACGCCGAAGCGCATCCGCAGGACCTGCTCCTCGCGCGGCGTGAGGGTCTTGAGCGTCCGGCGCGTCTGGTCGCGCAGGTTCGCGACGATGACCGCGTCGATCGGCGAGACGACGTTGCGGTCCTCGATGAAGTCGCCGAGGTGGCTGTCTTCCTCTTCCCCGATCGGGGTCTCGAGGGAGATCGGCTCCTGGGCGATCTTCATGATCTTGCGGACCTTCGACGCCGGCATGTCCATCCGCTTGGCGATCTCTTCGGCGGTCGGCTCGCGCCCGAGCTCCTGGACGAGCGAGCGCTGGGTCCGCGTGAGCTTGTTGATCGTCTCGATCATGTGGACCGGGATCCGGATCGTCCGGGCCTGGTCCGCGATGGCGCGGGTGATCGCCTGGCGGATCCACCAGGTCGCGTACGTCGAGAACTTGTAGCCGCGGCGGTACTCGAACTTCTCGACCGCCTTCATCAGGCCGATGTTCCCCTCCTGGATCAGGTCGAGGAACTGGAGGCCGCGGTTCGTGTACTTCTTGGCGATGGAGACGACGAGGCGCAGGTTCGCGACGATGAGCTCCTGCTTGGCCCGGTCGGCCTCCTCCTCCCCGTCCCGGATCTGCCGGAGGGTCTTGCGGATCTCGTCGTGCGCGACGCCGTACTTCTCCTCGTGCTCCTTCAGCAGCACGCGGTACTTGGCGACGCGGCGCTTGTAGAAGTCGATCCGGACCTCGTTCTTCTCCTTCTTGAGGTTGGCGAGGTCCTGACGGATCTGGGCTTCCGGCATGGCGAACTGCCGGTCGATGTCCTTGAGGATGTTGATCATCCTCTGCAACGTCGCCGGGGTGAAGTCGATGGCGTGGATGAGCCGCGCGATCTCGGAGATCCGCCGGTCGACCGTCGGGTCGACGGCGGGCTGCGGCTTGGCCGCGGCCTTCTTCGCCGAGGCCTTCGCGGGCTTCTTGGCCGCCTTGGCCGCCCTCTTCTTCTCCTGGAGCTTGCGGAGCTCGCCGTCCAGCTTGGCGATCTTCTTGAAGTGGGAGAGGACCTCCTCGATCCGCTTGGCGGTCCGGGGGTCGACCTCCTCGGAGTCCTCGAGGGCCGCCGCGGCGAACTCGAGGAACCCGCGCGCGACGTTCTTGTCCTTCTTGGCGGCCTCGACGATCCGGAGGATCTCCTCGAGGACGATCCGGTTCGTGGAGAGGGCCTGGTAGATCCGGGCCTCTCCCCTCTCGATCCGCCGGGCGATCTCGACCTCGCCTTCGCGGTCGAGGAGCTTCACGGTCCCCATCTCGCGCAGGTACATCCGGACCGGGTCGTTCGTCTTCTCGACGGCCGTCAGGTCGGGAAGGGCCGTCCCGGAGGTGGCGGCCCCGTCCTTCTTGGGCGTCGCCTTCTCGGGGACGTCGACGATCTCGATCCCGAAGTCGCCCAGCCGGATGTAGACGTCGTCCAGCTCGTCGGGAGTGTTGGCGACGTCCTCGGGCAGGGCGTGGAAGATCTCGTCGTAGAGCAGGTATCCCCGCTCTTTCCCCAGGGCGATCAGCCCGCGCAGCTCCGGATGCTTTTCTTCGACCGTCACGTTCACCCCTGTCAGCCCGGGCCTTCGTCCGGGCGGCGTAGCTCCTGCTTCATACGA
Organism: Holophagales bacterium; assembly: GCA_016719485.1. Classification (NCBI taxonomy): domain Bacteria; kingdom Pseudomonadati; phylum Acidobacteriota; class Holophagae; order Holophagales; species Holophagales bacterium. Next base: position 208,402 of record JADJZB010000008.1, on the reverse strand, counting down.
CGCACCTCCTCGGAAAGCTTCTGCTTCTCGGCGAGAAGGGCAGTCCGCCCGTCCCGGTCATCCCGGGCTTCGGCGGCGGCAATCATGGGCTGCAATTCGACCCCGCGCTCCTCGAGTCGTCTTATCTTCAGCTGGAGGAGTGGCTTGCGTAGCTTCTCCAGGTAGGGAGCAGCGGGTTTCTGGTCCAGTTGAGGCGGATCCGACAGGAGGAGCCGGGCCGCCAGCACCCCCGCGCCGCCCCCAAGATGGGATTGAAGTTCGGAAAAATCAAGGGCATCCGGTTTCGAACCCAATGACTTGAGGTACGAAACCAGCTCCCGGGCGTCGGGGTGGGAGAGGAGATCCGGCGGCAGCTTCGTCGCGATCTCGACCCCCGCTGGCCAGGTGGCCAGAAGGAAGGCGAGGACCCTCTCCTCGGCTTCCGGGACGGCCCGGGCGACCGGTGGCCGGTCCGACGTCTCGCCCTCGGGCCTGCGGACCGGCTTTCTCCGGCTCCCGTCGTGAAGGAGCTCCAGCGGAACCCCGCTGACCCGGGAGAACGCCGCGAGGAGCTCGTGCCTGTAGACCCGGTCGGGCGCGACGGACAGGATCCCCTTCGCCTCGTTGATTCTCGCCGCCCGCTCCGACGCGTCGCTCGAAGCCGGCGGGACCGCCGCGGCGAGGACGTCGAGAAGCGGACGCGCCTTCTCGACCGTCTCGCGAAGGGCCTCGGCGCCGTGCTCGCGAAGGTAGGAATCGGGGTCGTGCCCCCCGGGGAAGGCGACGTGAAAGACCTTCACGCCCCGCTCGACGAGGAGCGGGAAGGCCTTCCAGGCCGCCGCCAGACCCGGCGGGTCGCCGTCGTAGGCGACGACGACGGCGGGGGCCTGGCGGGCGAGGAGGTCGGCCTGCGTCGTCGTCAGCGCCGTCCCCATCGACGCGACGGCCCACGGCACGCCGGCCCTCTCGAACGCGATCCGGTCGAAATACCCCTCGCACAGGACGAGCTTCTCGCTCTTCCTCGCCCCCTCGCGGGCGCGGTCGAGGCCGTAGAGGACCTTCCCCTTCGTGAACCGCGCGGTCTCGGGGCTGTTGATGTACTTGGCCGGGTCGTCTCCGAGGGCCCGGCCGCCGAACGCGAGGACTTCGCCCCGCGCGTCGCGGATCTCGAGGATCAGGCGGTTGCGGAAGCGGTCGTAGACGCGCCCCGTGTCCTGGTTCTTCTGGAGGAGGCCGGCCTCGACGAGGACGTCCTCGGTGAAGGTGCCCGAAAGGGCGCGCAGGAGGCCGTCCCACGCGTCGGGGGCCGCCCCGAAGCCGAGTGGCTCCCACTCCTCGCGCGGAACGCCGCGTCCCTCGAGAACCGCCTTCGCCGCGGCGTTGCGGGGCAGCTCCTCCCGGAAGAACCTCGCCGCGGCCAGGAGCGCCTCGGCGGCGCGCGTCTCCTTCGCCCGGTCGGCACGGGAGCCGGAGCGACGCGTCGGGAGCGGGATCCCCGCACGGCGGGCGAGGTAGGCGACCGCCTCGGGGAACTCGAGCTTCTCGGTCTCGCGGACGAACGTGATCGCGTCGCCCTTGGCCCCGCAGCCGAAGCAGTAGTAGAAGCCCTTGTCGGGGTGGACGTGGAAGGAGGGGGTCTTCTCGCCGTGGAACGGGCAGAGCCCCTTCCAGGAGTTGCCCGCCTTCTTCAGGCCGGTGACGGCGCCGACGAGCGCGACGAGGTCGGTCGCCGCGAGGACGTCGTGCTTGAGGTCGTCGGTGATCTCGTAGGAGGCGTCCAAGTGGCTCTCAGCTTCGGAACGAGACCGGGGCGGCGTTCATTCCGCTAGTCCGCCAGAACGGCGATGGTGGCCGCGTCGCCACCTTCCTGCGCGTCGCCGGGTCGGTGGCTCGCGACGCCGGGATGCTCGCCGAGGAACTCCCGGACGGCGGCGGCGAGGCGGCCGGACCCGAAGCCGTGGACGACGCGCAGGCTCCCCTTTCCGGAGAGGAGCGCGTCGTTGATCGCCCGCTCGACCTCGGGAAGAGCCGCGTCGACGCGCAGGCCGACGAGGACGATCTCTCCCCGCGGCGCCATGTCCTTCGTGGGTGGTGTGCTCTTCGCTGCGGTCGGCTCGGGGTCCTTCGCGCGGGGGGACGGGGCCCACTTCGACGCGGGCGTCGTCGCCGCGACTCCGGTCACGGGGCGGAGGTCTGCCGCGGCCACCTTCATCCGCTTGCCTCCGACCTCGACCTCCGCCTGCCCCTTCGCCTCGTCGAGGACGAGGAGCTTTCCGGTCGTCCCGAACGGTATGACCTTGACCCGTTCGCCGACGACGACGGGCCCGGCGGGCTCGGGCGGTGCCGCCATCTCGAAGAGCGCCTCGGCGTCCTTGCGCGCCTCGCCGACGACGGTCATGAGCGCGCCGCGGGAGACGGCGCGCCCGGCGCGTGCCTCCTCGCGGATCCGGTCGAGCTCGCGGCGGGTCCGCTCGCGCAGCGCCACGAGGGCGCGGTCGATCTCCGTCTTCGCCCGCTCGCGGAGGCGCTGCTTCTCGACGGCGAGCGCCGACGCTTCTCTCTCGAGCGCGTCGCGCGAGGAAGCCAGGGCGGCAGACTCGGCCCGGAGCTTCTCCGATTCCTCCCGCGCCTTCCGGGTCTCGGTCTCCAGCCGCTCGAGCGCCGCGTCGGCTGCGGCCCAGCCCGAGCCGAGCCGGGCACGGGCCGCGTCGAGGACGCGGCGCGGAATGCCGGAGCGCTCGGCGACCGCGAGGGCTCGCGAGCGCCCGGTGGCGCCGGGGCGAACGCGGAACGTCGGGCGCCCGACGCTCTCGTCGAACTCCATCGCGGCCGAGAGGACGTCGGCGCGGCCGTGCGCCCACTCCTTCACGGAGGCCAGGTGCGTCGTGGCGATGGTGAGCCCTCCCCGGCGCAGGTCTTCCTCGAGAACCGCCGTGGCGATCGCCCCCCCCTCGTCGGGGTCGGTGCCGCTTCCGAGCTCGTCGAGAAGGACGAGGCTCCGCGGCGTCGCGGCGGCGAACGCCGCGGCCGTGCGGGTCATCGCGCCCGCAAAGGAGGAGAGGTCTCCGAGGAGGTCCTGCGCGTCTCCCGCGACGACGAGGAGGCGGTCGAAGACGGGGAGCGACGTTCCCGGGTCGGCGGGGACGGCGAAGCCCGACTGCGCCAGGAGCGCGAAGAGGCCGACCGTCTTCATCGCGACCGTCTTGCCGCCGGCGTTCGGTCCGGAAAGCAGAACGAGGCGCTGCCCCACGTCGAGCTCGAGGTCGAGCGGCACGGCGTCGGAACCGCGCTCCTCGGCCCGTTCGCCGAAGACCTCCTCGCGCAGCGGCGCGAGGCGCCGGTCGAGGAGCGGGTGCCGGGCCTTCTTCAGGACGAGCGGGCCGCTCGTGTCGGGGAAGACGCCCGCCGAGCGGCGGGCCAGCTCGGCGCGGGCCTGGTAGCCGTCGAGCTCGGTGAGGATCTCCACGGCGGCGTGGAGCTCGGTCTTTCTCGCCGAGAAGCGCGCGGTGAGCGCGACGAGAATCCGGTGGATCTCCTCGCGCTCCTCCTCGAAGGCCTCGGAGAGGGCGTTGTTCGCCTCGACGACGGCGAGCGGCTCGACGAAGAGGGTCTGTCCCGAGCCCGACTTCTCGTGGACGATCCCGGCGACGCTCTCGCGCCGGTCGGAGCGGACCGGGAGGCAGTAGCGGCCCCCCTTCTCCGTGACGTACTCGTCGGCGAGGACGTCGGGACGCGCGCGGACGAGCTCCTCGAGCCTTCTGACGACCTCACGGCGCAGGCGGACGATCGAGGCCCTGATCGAGGAGAGGCGGGCGGAGGCGGTGTCGCGGATCCGGCCGTCGGGCTCGAACACGACGTCGCGTTCGCCGAGGAGACTCTCGAGGTCGCCGAGCGGACCGAGGAGGGCAGCCAGGTCGGGAAGGTCGAGCCCTTCGACGGGAACGGCGTGGCGCGCCTCCTCGGAGCGCTCGACGAGACCGAAGAGATCGAGGAGCTCGTCCGGAGGAAGGGCCTGGCCCGCGGCGCCGAGCCGGAACACGAGCGGAGCGGCCTCGTCGAGGCTGAAGATGCGAACGGGGGGCTGAAGCCCCGCGCGTGCCACGAGGTCGCGGGTGACTCCGGCGCGTCGGCGTACCTCTTCGGGATTCCCGGACGGCGCCGCAGCCAGGAGCCGCTCGCGGCCCCGCTCCGAAGAACAGAAACGCCCGGCGAGCCGTAGCACGCCGGGCCAGTCGACTTCCGTATGAATCATCGAAAGGACACCCCGGGATCAGACTCCCGTACGGCGCTCCTCGGCCAGCTTCCGCAGCATTTTCTTGCGTGCGGCGATTGCCTTCCGTTTCCGCTTGGTGGACGGCTTCTCGTAGTGCTGGCGCTTCTTGAGCTCCGACAGGATCCCCGACTTCTCGCACTTGCGCTTGAAGCGGCGCAGCGCGTTCTCGAAGGACTCGTCCTCCTTGACGTGGATCAACGGCACCTGAGAATCACCCCTTTCGGGCCCGGAGTGGACCGGCCGGGAGGGCCGGACCGAGGCGGACCTGTGAGTTTACGGACCATGTCGCCCCCCGTCAACTCCGGCAGGAGATGCGGTCCACCGGGCGGGCAGGGCGACTATAATGCCCGCTCGCGACCCCGTAAGGCTTCCAGGAGAGGCGTGTCATGCCTGTCGACCCCGTCGCCAACCGCCGGTTCATCGAATCCCTCTCGACCCTGCTCGAGGATCACCTCGCAAGCTGGAAATCCCAGCTGGCCGACACCCGCAACGAGATCAACGAGCTGATCTCGAAGGCGTCGGAGAGCATCCCCGCGCAGGCGAAGCACCTCTTCCCGGAAGACCTCGTCGCGGCCCTCCTCGAGGACGCCGTTCCGCCGGCGCCCCCGGCGGAGCGCATCGTCGAGAAGGTCGTCGAAAAGGTCATCGAGACGGTGACCGTCACGGTTCCCGGCCCGGCCGCAGCGCCCGACTGGGGGCTCGTGAAGGGGTCGATCTCGTCGATCGAAGGGGCGCGAACTCAGGTCGATGTCCTCACGCGGTTCCTGACCGAGGCGCAGGTCCACTCCTCCCGCGCGGCCCTCCTCGTCCTCAGGAACGAGAAGCTGAGCGGCTGGAAGGCGCTCGGGTTCGACGCGTCCGGCGGCCGCGACGACGCCGTCAAGTCGCTCGACTTCGGCGTGGGCGACGACCCGTTCGTGGAAGCCTGCCTGAAGGCCGAGAAGCCGATCCTCGCGGTGCCGCCGCCCGAAGGGACGCCGCTGCGCAGCGGCCTCGGCGGGCATCCACCGGCCCGGACCCTCCTCGTCCCGATGGTGATTCGCGACCGGATCGCCGGCGTCCTGTGCGCCGACGAGCTGCCCGGCGAGGAGGGGCGGCTGAACGCGGCCGCGCTCGAGGTCCTGACGTTCGTCACCGGCCTCTCGGTCGACCTCCTGGCGGCCCGCAAGAAGATCCCTTCCCCGGCGCTGACGCCACGCGGGGAGGAGATCGCCGTCTTCCGCACCCCCGAGCCCGCGGCCGCGCCGGCCGAGTTCGCCCTCGACGACAAACCGTTCGCGGCGCCCTCGGCTCCGCCAATGCCTCCCGTCCCGCCCATGCCCCCGCCGGCGGTTGCCGTCGCCCCGACCGTTCCGCCTCCGGACCGCCCGCCCCTTTCGGCGTCGCTCCAGGCTCCTCCCGAGCCGGTCGGCCGTTCGCTGTTCGAGCAGACCGACCCGAGCGGCGCGAGAAGGACCCGGCGGATCACCGACGCCGGCGAAGCGCTGCGCGCTCTCGAGGAATCGGCCACCGCGAAGAAGAAGGAGCCGTCGGGCTTTTCCGGGATCGACCTTCTCACGGCCTCCGGCGCCCGCAGCGCGGCGGCCCTCGGCCTCCAGGCGATCCCGCGGCCGGCCACGGCACCGCCGACGCCCGTCCCGGTTTCCCGCATCGTTCCGACGCCCCTTCCCGAGCCGACTCCCGAGCCGTCGCCCGAGCCGCCCCCGAACCGCGGCGACCTGACGATGGCCTTCGACCAGATCAAGACCGCCGTGCCGGTACCGCCGCCGGCGCCTCCTCCGGTCGTCGCCCCGGCCGCCCCGGTGGCGCCGCCGGCCACCGCCTCCGTCCTCGACGGGGCGGCGTCCCCCTCCGCGCCCGTCGCGCCCCCGCCCGGTTTCGTTCCGCGGGCCCGCTCGCTGCGGGGTACCGACGACCCGCAGCGGGCCGTCGACGACGCGCGTCGCATCGCCCGCCTCCTCGTCTCCGAGATCAAGCTCTACAACGAGCGCAAGGTGGCCGAGGGACGCGCGGCGGGCGACCTCTACGTCCGGCTGAAGGACGACATCGAACGGAGCCGGCAGGTCTACGCCGAGAGGACCCCGGAGCACGTTCGCGCCACGGCGGACTTCTTCCACGAGGAGCTCGTCCGGATCCTCGCCGAGGGCAAGCCGGAAGCGCTCGGCCCGGTCCCCTCCTGACGTCCTTTCGGTACGCCCCGCTCCTGCTCGCGGCGGCCTTTCTGGCCGGCGCTGCGGGGGGAGTCGCGCCGTCCCGGGAAGAGGCCCTCGCGGCGGCCCGGCGGGGTGCGCGCGAGGGGATGGCCGACCCCTTCGCCACTTTCGCAGGCGCGGGTCTCTTCACCCTCCGCGCTTCCCTGGCCCGGGAGGTCGTCGCCGCGGAAGATTCGAAGGCTCCGCCACCTTCCGCCGGCCTCGACGCCGGTCCTCTCGGCCTCCCCGACCTGGGCCACTGGCTCGGGCTCGACGTGGAGGCGCGGCGCACGCGGCCCGGCGCCGCCGCCGTCGGGCTCGTGACCCGCCTTCTGGCTTTCGCGCGGGACGCCCGCTCCGAGACCTTCGCCCGCGCCGCCCTGCTCTCCGCCTCCCGCATCGCCCGGACGCCCGCCGAGAAGCAGGCCGTCCGCACCGCCTGGGACGCCTGGGCAGACCGTTCCCCAGGAACCGAGAGGGCGCGGATCGCCTCCGCGCTCGGCCGGAGCCGCGCGGCCGCGACGCGCGCGGAGGCGACGGCGCGGATGGCGGCTCTCGTCCGCGACCTTCCGGGTGCCGCCGAGTCGGCCCCCGACCTCTTCGAGCCGGCGGATCGCACGCTCCTCTGGGAGACCGTCACGCGCGGAGGACCTGAGCTGAGGCTCCTCCGGGCCGGAGCTCTCGCGACCCGTCTCCCTTCCGCTGCCGCGGAGCTGGCACTCCCGCTCGCGAATACCCCGGGTTTCCGTCTCGACGCCGCAGCGCTGCTCCTGGCCGGGGGGCGCGCGAAGGCGGCGCGGGACGCGCTCGTAAAGCCGCCAGCGGTCTCCGGACGCAGCGACGCCGAGCGGCTTCGGATCGAGTCGATCCTCCTGGCGGCCGAACTTCGGCTTCTCGGCGAGCCGTCTCCGCGGCCCTCCTCTCGACGCGCGAAGGGCAAGAAGGCCCCGGCGCGCCCGCCTCCCGCTCCAGGGACCCCGCGCGCCGGGCCTCCGGCGGAAACCGTCACGGCCTATCGCGCCCTCGCGGCACGGGCTGACGGCCTGCTCGCCCGCTCCCTCGAGCTCCAGGACCGTCGCCGGGTCCTGACGGAGGTGATTCGCGCTGCCGCCCGTTTCGGCTCTTACGACGAGGTTCTCCGCCACCTGCCGGCGCTGCTCGCGATCGACCCGACGACGACGCTCGGTGCCGAGGACCTCTTCCGCTCGGCCTTCCTTCCCACCCTCTCGCGCGCCCCGGCGGCGCTCCGGTCTTCAGCCGCTGCGTTCCAGCGGCAGGCGGCCCTCTACCGCGACGTCGCGGTCCGCCGGCGGGCGACCTACTGGGCGGCCCGCTCCCTCGAAGCGGCCGGGCGGGAAGTCCCCGCGCGATCCCTCTACGCCTCCCTCGTCACGACCGCCGTTCCCGACCTCTACGCCCGCTGGGCGGGAGCGCGCATCGGCGTTCCCGTCTCCGCCGCGCTCCTCGTCGAGACCTCGCGGCCGGCCTCCCTCCACCTCCTCCGCCCCGACGCTCCGTCGCTGCCGTCGCGGGAGCTCCTCGGCCTGGGGCTCGCCTCCCTGGCCGAGGACGCCGCCGAGTCGGAGGGCTCGTCCGACCCGTTCTTCCTCGCCGCCTGCGCGGCCGAGCGGGACGAATTCCGTCGGGCGACGGCGTTCCTGAAGTCCCGCTGGCCCGAGCTCGGGACACCGGACGAAGGAGCCGTGCCTCTCGCGGTCCGCCGCGCCTACTACCCCTTCCGGCAGGAGGCGCTGATCGTCCGGGAGGCCGCGGCGAACGGCCTGCCGCCCGCGCTCGTCTACGGCGTCATCCGCCAGGAGAGCCTCTTCCAGACCGCGGCCCGGTCCGGCGCGGGCGCCACCGGCCTGATGCAGGTGATGCCGGGCACGGGGCGCTACCTCCTTCGCCAGGAGAAAAGGCGCGGCCGGCCCGACCTGAAGGACCCCGAGGTGAACGTGAAGCTCGGGGCGCGCTACCTCGCGATGATGCTGCGCGATTTCGACGGCGACCGGATCGCGGCGCTCGCCGGCTACAACGCCGGACCCGGGCGGCCGAAGCGCTGGCGCAGGCAGGCCCCCGGCCTCGCCGCCGACGAGTTCCTCGAAGCGATGCCGCTCTTCGAGCCCCGCGACTACGTGAAACGGGTTCTCTTCTTCGAGGCGGCATACGCCGTCCTCCACGGCGTCCCCGTGGATGCGCTCCCGCTCGCCGGGAACGCGGTCAGCGCACGGCCCTGATCGTCGCGAAGGCCGCGAGCGCCTTCGCCCGGGCCTGGGCGTGGTCGACGATGGGGGCGGGGTAGCCCGGAGGTGGGGAAGAGGACCGCCACGGCGCGTGGAGGTCCTTCCCCGCGCGCTTCCAGTCGGCGAGCTCGGGGACCCAGCGCTTCACGTACGTCCCGTCCGGGTCGAACCGCTCTCCCTGCAGGACGGGGTTGAAGATCCGGAAGAAGGGCTGCGCGTCGGTGCCGCAGCCGGCGGACCACTGCCAGCCGCCGTTGTTGGAGGCGGGGTCGCCGTCGGCGAGGCGCGCCCGGAAGAGCGCCTCGCCGCGCCGCCAGTCGACGAGGAGGTGCTTCGTCAGGAAGGAGGCCACGACCATCCGGACGCGGTTGTGCATCCACCCCTCGTGCGCGAGCTGCCGCATTCCCGCGTCGACGATCGGGTAGCCGGTGCGCCCGCCGCACCACGCCGCGAAACGTTCCTCCTCTTCGTCTCCCGTGACCCAGGGAAAGGCCTCGAACTCCCTCCGGAAGCTCTCGGTCAGAAGCCTCGGAAACGCCGCGAGGATCGACGCGTAGAACTCGCGCCACGCCAGCTCGCCGACGAAGACGTCGATCGACCCGCGGCCGGCCGCGCCGGCGTCCTTCCACCCGGCCCGCGCCTCGGCGAGGAGGCGGCGGATGCCGACCGTCCCGAAGCGCAGGTGCGGCGAGAGCCGGGACGTGCCCTCGACGCCGGGGAGGTCCCGCGCCCCGGCGTAACACAACAGCGCGCTCGCGCGGAACGCGTCCCAGAGCCTCCTGCCCTCGCGGGAGCCGCCGGCCGGGTTCGCGGGCGCACCCTCGGCGCGAAAGCCGCGGGGTCGAGACATCGGGATCGACGGGAAGCGGGGATCGAGAACGGCGGGCGGCGTGGCCACCCGCGACGGCGCGGGAACGGGGGCCGTCTTGTCCGCCTCGCGCCAGCGGCGCGAGAACGGGGTGTAGACGGCGAACGGCTTCCCCGCCTCGGTCCGCAGCGACCCGGGCGGGACGAGGTGGAGGTCGGGGAGAAGGCTCAGCTTCGTTCCCTGAGCGGAGAGGGCCGTCCGGACCTCGCTCGTGAGCGCGGTCCCGTGCGGCTCGTGGTCGAGGTGCGAGTAGACGGCATCGGCGCCCGTCTCTCGGGCGAGGGCCGCGAGAGCCTCGCCCGTGGGCCCTCTCCGGAAGAGAAGCCGGGAACCCCTCGCCGCGAGGTCCGATTCCAGCTCGCGGAGGCTCTGGGCGAGGAACCGGAGCCGGGGAGGGGAATAGTCCTCGGTCAGGTAGTGGTCGTCGAGAACGAAGACCGGAACCAGCCCGTCGTGCGCCCGAATGGCCGCGTCGAGCGGGAGGTTGTCGTCGAGGCGCAGGTTCCTCCGGAACCAGACGATCGCGGGGGCCATCCGCCCCCTTTACGCGGGCGTGGACCCGCGGGACTTCCCATCGCGCACCTGGCATTCGGCGCAGACCCCGCGGATCTGGTGCGAGTGCGTCGTCGCCGCGAAGCCGTACTTCCGGCAGACCGCATCCTGCAGCTCCTCGATGCGCGAATCGACGAACTCGATGACGCCGCCGCAGGAGGTGCAGACGAGGTGGTCGTGGTGCTCGCCGACGAGGAGCCTCTCGTAGCGGTACTTCTCGTCGTTCAGACGAACGCGCGAGACGAGGCCGCAGTCGTAGAGGAGGTCGAGCGTCCGGTAGACCGTCGCCCGGCTGACCTTCTTTCCCTTTCCCCGCAGCCGCACGACGAGGTCGTCGGCGTCGAAGTGGTGGTGGGTGGCGAAGATCTCCTCGAAGAGGGCGGTCCTCTCGCGGGTGGTCTTGAGCCCGCGTCGCCTCAGGAAATCGGCGAAAAGTCGGCGTTCCTCGACGGTTTCCGTCATGACGGAGACGATATCGCAACCCGGCCCCGACCGGGAGGGCGGGGACCGTGAAGTCGTACCGCAAAGAGCTCACCTTCCACGTTCCGAAGCGGATCGGTTTCGTGAACGTGACCCCCGAGGTCGAGGCCGCCATCCGCGAGAGCGGCGTCGCCGAGGGTCTCTGCCTCGTCAACCCGATGCACATCACCGCCTCGGTCTTCGTCAACGACGACGAGAGGGGCCTCCTCGCCGACTTCGAGCGCTTCTTCGAGGCGCTCGTGCCGCACGAGCCCGTCCGTTCGTGGCGGCACAACGACACCGGCGAGGAGAACGCCGACGCCCACGTGAAGAGACAGCTCATGGGGCGCGAGGCCGTCCTCGCGATCACCGCGGGGCGGCTCGACCTCGGGCCCTGGGAGCAGGTCTTCTACGGCGAGTGGGACGGGCGGCGGTCCAAGAGGGTCCTCATCAAGATCATCGGGGAGTGAGCGGCTGGGGGGCGGCGACGTCCGGCGTCCACCCTTCCGCCGTGAGCCCCATCGCGATGAGCGAATCCGCGAGGCGCCGGGCCGAGGTCTCGTCCATCCCCGGCGTCTCGAGGTAGCGCGCCGTGACGCTCTCCTCGCGCACCGCGTCGCGAAGCGGCACGCCGGCGGCGCGCTTGGCACCGGCGACCCTCCGGCAGAGCTCGAGACGCCGGACGACGAGGCGGCCGATCTCCCGGTCGACCGCATCGATCGCCGTTCTCACCCTCTCGATGGACGGTGTCGCTCCCGGCAGGAGGCCGAAGTCGTCGCAGAGCCGCTCGAGCTCCTCCGGCAGGAGAGCCTGGGGGCCGTCGCACCACGCCGACTCGGGGGCGTCGTGGACCTCGATGATCAGGCCGTCGACCCCCGCGCCCCAGGCGGCGCGGGCCAGGCCCGGCACGAGCTCCTTGCGGCCGGACGCGTGGGACGGGTCGGCCAGCAGCGGCAGGTGCGTCAGGTGGCGGGCCGCGAGGAGCCCCCCGAGGTCGAGCGTCCCGCGCGTCGAGCTCTCGAACGTCCGGATTCCCCGCTCGCACAGCATCACGCCCTCGCACCCCGCGTCGAGGAGGTACTCGGCCGACGAGAGCCACTCGGCGACGGTCGTCCCGAATCCGCGCTTGAGGAGGACCGGGCGTCCCGCCCCGCCGGCCTCCTTCAGGAGGTCGTAGTTCTGGCAGTTGCGCGCCCCGATCTGGAGGACGTCCGCGAGCTCGGCGACCGGTCCGACCTGCGCGGGGGCCATCACCTCGGTGACGACGGGAAGCCCGACGCTTTCGCCCGCCGCCTTCAGCCAGTGCAGCGCCTGCAGGCCGTGGCCCTGGAACGCGTACGGGGAGGTCCTCGGCTTGAAGACGCCCCCCCGCAGGGCCGTCGCCCCCGCCCGCGCCACGGCCCGCGCGAGCCTCTGCACCTGCTCTTCCGACTCCACGGCGCACGGCCCGGCGATCACCGCGCGGGCCCCTCCGCCGACACGGAACCCGCCGACGGAGACGACCGTCGGCGGGAGGAGGTCGGTCGCGCGCGGGAGGCTCTCGATCCGCGGCCGGCGCGCGACCTCGGGCGAGGGCCCGAGCCAGACCGCGCCCCTGGCCTTCGACTCGCCGAGGGCGGCGGCCACCGCCGGCAGAAACGACTCCGGGACGACCGCGAAGCCGGCTCCCGGGCCGGAGGAGACGACCTCGAGCCCCGCCTGCCGCAGGTGCGCCGCGAGGCGCTCCGTCGTGACGCGAAGGACGCGCAACGGGGCCGTCTCGCCGCCGGACGCGTTCTCCCTCGCCAGCCGCCAGAACACCGTGCCGTTGGGCCGCAGGTCCGAGACGTCCTCGAGGAGCGGGACGAGCTCCGCCGCGAGCGCCGCCTCCTCCGAGCAGACGGCGGCGCGCGGTCCCCCGAGGCGCGCCACGCGCACGGCCGCGTCGGCGGTGTCGGCCTCCTCCACGGCACGCGCTCCCAGGCGCGCCAGGAGGGCCGTGCACTGCCTGAGGACCGGAGGCTGCGAGTGAACCTCCGTGACGGCCTCGAGGTCGAGGCCGCGGGGCACGGCCAGGACGAGGCGCATGGGGATCTCCACCTCGCCCAGGACGACGAGGCGGGCCCCGGCGTCGACGGTCTGGCCGAGCGGGAAGAGGGCCTCGACGACCGGGCCGATGACCCGGTCGATCGCGGGGAGGAGCGCCTCGTCGACCTCTCCGGAGACGAGGGCCGAAAGGAGGGCCGGGAACGTCGGCAGCGCCACCGGTCGGCCGCTCATCGCCGCCGCCCGGGCCCCGAAGGAGCCCTCCCGGCCCTGGTAGCCGGCGCACAGGACGCGCCGTTCGCATCGTTCCAGGGGTTCGTTCGTCTCGTTCCGGTTCGTCATCGGGTCCTCCTCGGGATCTCGTCGAAAACCAAAAGCCCCCCTCCACCGTCTCGGGGAGGGGGGCTTCCGGATGGTCCGGTTCGTCCGCCGTGAGCTACACGCCCACCCCTCCGCCGGACGGCGTATAGACGCCGCCGAAAGCCGTAAACGAGGGGAAGGACGCCGGCACGGTCACGACGAAGGGAACGATAACCCGGCTGTCAAGGCCGGTCGCGCTTCCCGTCGTCGATGAGGACCCACGAGAGGAGGACCGAGACGACCGACACGACGAGGGCGCCGAGGAACGCCGTCCAGAAGTCGGCGACGCTGAAGTCGATTCCGAAGAGCTGCCCGAGCCGCGCGGTCAGCAGGAGCATGACGGCGTTCAGGACGAAGGTGAAGAGGCCGAGCGTCAGGACGAGGAGCGGGCAGGAGAGGAGCTTGAGGAACGGCCTCACGAGCGCGTTCAGGACGCCGAAGACGAGCGCCGTGAGGAGCAGCGACGTGACGCTTCCGGCGTGGATCCCGGGAACGATGTAGGCCGCGGCCCCGAGGGCGACGGCGTTGATGAGGATGCGCAGGACCAGCTTCATCGGCGCGGTCTCCTTACAGGCCGGCAACGATACCCCGCGCCGCGGCGTAACGCCGCGTTGACTCGCCGCGCCCCGCTGCGGCACGCTCCCGGGCGAGGAGACGCCCATGGACCGCAGATACCGCCAGCGCGGCTACCAGGACAAAGGCCCTTCCGAGCCCCGCGGTCCGCAGGGTCCTTCCGACGATCGCCCGGCGCGCCTCGAGGGGGCTCCGCGCGGCAGGAGCGCGGGGCGCCCGAGCGTGGAGGTCTTCCGCTGCCGGGGCTGCGGCGAGAAGAACGACCCGGCGGTGGCCCCGGCGGCCGTCTGTGCCAAGTGCGGGACGCCTCTCCACGCCTGCGCGCAGTGCCGGCATTTCGACGGCGGAGCCCAGTTCCAGTGCCGGCAGCCGATCCCGGCCCCCATCTCCGCGAAGTCGCGCGCGAACGCGTGCACGTTCTACGAGCCCGCCGTCACGCTCGACCTCACGGGCCGGAAGGCGACCGACACGCCGGACCAGGCCCGCTCCGCCTTCGACCAGCTCTTCGGCAAGAAACCGTAGCGGCTGCGCGGGCGCTGCGCGCAGCGGCCGCGAGCTGCCGCCCATCCCGACAACAGCTGTAGCGGCCGCAGGCCGCCTCCTCACCGCGGCGGAGGGGTCCGGGGGACCCGCGTGGAAACGGGTCCCCCGGGATCATTTCAGCTGCAGCCGCTCGTCTCGCCGCAGTTCAGGCACTTGTAGCAGGCCCCGTTGCGCACCATGAGGTGCCCGCACTGGTGACAGCTCGGGGCGTCGGCGCTGTTCTCGAAGGTCTGCACCTGGGCCCCCGTCCCCGCGGGGCGCTGCGGCGGCGCGACCTGGATCTGGGCCCACGGCCCGCCGTTGCCGTTGCCGTTCTCCTCGCGCGCGATGACCCCCGCCTTCGCCCTCAGGTCCGCGGTCAGGAACCGGGACGCGAGGTAGCGGAAGATGTAGTCGACGAGGCTCTTGGCGATCGGGATCTCGGGGTTCTTCGTGTAGCCCGCCGGCTCGAAGCGCATGTGGCTGAACTTCTCCACGAGGGCCTCGAGCGGCACGCCGTACTGGAGCGTCAGCGAGATGGCCGTGGCGAAGGCGTCCATGAGGCCCGAGATCGTCGATCCCTCCTTCGCCATCGTCAGGAAGATCTCGCCCGGGTTGCCGTCCTCGTAGAGGCCGACGGTGATGTACCCCTCGTGGCCGCCGACGGAGAACTTGTGGGTCAGGGCGCGGCGCTCGTCGGGCAGCTTCTTGCGGCGGGGCCCCTGCGCGGGGGCCGCGACCGGGACGGCCGTCGTCGAGGCCACGCCCCTCGTCCCCTTCACCGCGTCGTCGCTCTTGCTCGCCGCCGTGTTGAGCGGCTGGGTCTTCTTGCAGCCGTCCCGGTAGACGGCGATCGCCTTGAGGCCGAGCTTCCAGCCCTCGAGGTAGACGTTCGTGATGTCCTCGACGGTCGCGTCGGGCGGGAGGTTCACCGTCTTGGAGATCGCCCCGGAGAGGAACGGCTGGACGGCCGCCATCATCCGCACGTGCCCCATCGCGCCGATGGAGCGCGTGCCGCCGACGGCCTTGAAGGCGCAGTCGAAGACGGGGAGGTGGTCCGGCTCGAGGTCCGGCGCCCCCTCGATCGTCCCCTTCTCGTCGACCCAGGCCACGATCGCGTGCACCTGCGCGTCCGTGTACCCGAGGCGCTGGAGCGCGTGCGGGACGGTGTTGTTGACGATCTTGATCGTCCCGCCGCCGACGAGCTTCTTGTACTTGACGAGCGCGAGGTCGGGCTCCACGCCCGTCGTGTCGCAGTCCATCATGAAGCCGATGGTCCCGGTCGGGGCGAGGACGGTCGCCTGCGCGTTGCGGAAGCCGTGCTGCCGGCCCGACTCGAGCGTCAGGTCCCACACGCCGAGCTGCGCCTCGTAGAGCTCCTTCGGGACGCCCGCGCGGGAGATCCGGGCCGCTGCGTCGCGGTGCATCCCCATCACGGCGAGGTAGGCGTCGCGGTTCGGCTCGTACACCCGGAACGTCCCGACCTCCGACGCGATGCGCGAGGACGTGAGGCAGGCCTGCCCGTGCATGAGGCTCGTGACGGCCGCCGCCCACGCGCGGCCCGCGTCGCCGTCGTACGGGAGACCGTTGTACATGAGAAGCGCGCCGAGGTTGGCGTAGCCGAGCCCGATCGGCCGGAAGTCGTGCGAGTTCTTCTCGATGGCGGGCGTCGGGTAGGAGGCCTCGTCGACGAGCATCTCCTGCGCGGCGAAGACGACGTCGACGGCGTGGCGGAACCTCTCCACGTCGAAGCCCCCGTCCTCCTTCGCGAACTTCATCAGGTTCAGGGACGCGAGGTTGCACGCGGAGTCGTCGACGAACATGTACTCCGAGCAGGGGTTCGACGCGTTGATCCGGTGCGTGGCCTTGCAGGGGTTCCAGCGGTTGATCGTCGTGTCGTACTGGATCCCCGGGTCGCCGCAGATCCAGGCGGCTTCGGCCATGCGGCGCAGGACCGCGCGGGCCTCGTGGGTGGTGAGCGGCTCACCGGTCGTCACGGCGTGGCACGCGTACTCCCGCCCCGCCTCCACGGCCTGCATGAACTCGTCCGTCACCCGGACGGTGTGGTTCGCGTTCTGGAACAGGACGTTGTTGTAGACCTCGCCGCCGAAGGAGCCGTCCCAGCCCGCCTCGATGAGGTCCCACGCCTTGCGCTCCTCCTTCGCCTTGCAGTCGATGAACTCGAGGACGTCGGGGTGGTCGACGTTCAGGATGACCATCTTCGCGGCGCGGCGCGTCTTGCCGCCCGACTTGATGGCCCCCGCGAAGCTGTCGAAGCCCTTCATGAACGAGACGGGGCCGGAGGCAATGCCGCCCGAGGAGAGGCACTCGGTCGAAGAGCGCAGGGAGGAGAGGTTCGAGCCGGTGCCGGAGCCGAACTTGAAGAGCATCCCCTCCGTCTTGGCGAGGTCGAGGATCGAGCCCATCGAGTCGCCGACGGCGTTGATGAAGCACGCGGAAGCCTGGGGCTTGACCTCGACGCCGACGTTGAACCAGACGGGGGAGTTGAAGCTCGCCGCCTGGTTCACGAGGATCGCCGTCAGCTCGTCGCGGAAGGCGTCCCGGTCCGCCGCGGTCCGGAAGTAGCCCCCTTTCGAGCCGTAGCCCGTGATGGTCTCGACGACCCGCCCGATGAGCTGCCGCACGGAGCGCTCCCGCTCGGGCGTCCCGGCCCTGCCGTGAAAGTACTTCTGCGTGACGATGTTCGTCGCGGTCATCGACCAGAACTTCGGAACCTCCACGTCCTTCTGCTCGAAGAAGACCTCGCCCTTGTCGTTCGTGATCGCGGCGGTCCGCAGCTCCCAGTCGATGGCGTCGAAGGGGTGCGTGACGCCGTCGCTGAAGAGGCGGCGGAACGTGAGGCCGCGCAGCCCGGAACGGGCGGCGGCGGGCTCCGATCCGGTGTGGGTGGCGGTCTGGGCGGCGGAGCGATC
Source organism: Holophagales bacterium (assembly GCA_016719485.1). Taxonomy (NCBI): domain Bacteria; kingdom Pseudomonadati; phylum Acidobacteriota; class Holophagae; order Holophagales; species Holophagales bacterium. Next base: position 191,423 of record JADJZB010000008.1, on the reverse strand, counting down.
GGCAGAAGCGGTCACGGCAGACTCCCTTGTGGAATTCCGTTATGTGGGATGAGGAATTCTATGAGAACGGGGGGAGCGAACGCAACATGTCGTGGGTGTTGTAGTAAGGACCACTAGATTTTGTGCGGACGCCGAAGATCTGGTCCGGATCTTGCTGTCCGGGGTTTGACAGGCGCGTTGACGCCGATCGCGACTCGGAGCGACAATGAAAGGTTCGTGGCTCCATGCCGTCCGCCTGGCGGGGCCGCGAGGAGGAACCGATGGCGTCCACGACACTCAACACCGCCACCGTCTCCGTCCAGGAGACGTTCGCTCTCAGCCTCACGGACCGTGCCGTCGACAAGGTCAAGGACTTCGCCGCCAAGATGCCCGACGCGGGCGGCAAGGCGCTCCGGGTCTTCGTCCAGGCCGGCGGCTGCTCCGGCTTCCAGTACGGGTTCACCTTCGACGACGCGAAGGAGACGGACCACGTCCTGGCCGTCAGCGGGATCCAGGTCCTCGTCGACAAGACGAGCGCGATGAAGCTCAACGGCTCCACCGTCGACTGGATCGAGGACTTCCGCGGCGCGGGCTTCTCCGTGGAGAACCCGAACGCCGGCGGCGGCTGCGGCTGCGGCAAGAGCTTCGCCTGAGCCGGATCGCCCCGCGAGAGGACGACGGCCCCCGTCCGGGGGCCGTCTCCGTCTCCGGGGCCCCAGCGAAACCCACAGAGTGAGCCGGCGCCTCTCCCCCCTCGCCGTCGTCTTCCTGACGGTCTTCATCGACCTCGTCGGCTTCGGCATCGTCATCCCGCTCGTCCCGCTCTACGCCGAGGCCTACGACCCGTCGCCGCTCGCCTTCGGGGTGCTGATGGCGAGCTTCTCGGCGATGCAGTTCCTCTTCGCCCCGCTCCTCGGAAGGCTCTCGGACCGGATCGGGCGGCGCCCCGTCCTCCTCTTCTCCCTCTTCGGGAGCTTCCTCAGCTACCTCCTCTTCGCGTTCTCGGGTTCCTTCGCCGGGCTCCTCGCGTCGCGCACGCTGGCCGGCATCATGGGCGCCAACATCGGCACGGCGCAGGCGGTCATCGCCGACGTGACGCCGCAGGGCGACCGCGCGCGCGGCATGGGCCTCGTCGGCATGGCCTTCGGCCTCGGCTTCGTCTTCGGCCCGGCCATCGGCGGTTTCGCCGTGAAGGTGAGCCCCGCTCTTCCCGGCCTCGTCGCCGCGGGACTCTCGCTCGTCGCCTTCGTGTGGGCCTTCTTCGGCCTGCCCGAGACGCGCCCCGCGAGTGCCGCTGCCCGGCAGACCCGGCGCTACTTCCCCCTGCGCGCCGCGCTCGCCGGCCTGCGCCGCCCGGTCGTCGGAGCGCTCCTCATCGTCACGCTCCTGAACACGACGGCGTTCTCGAACTTCGAGGCGACGTTCGCGCAGTTCGCACGGAGCCGCTTCGGGCACGACCCGTCGACGGTCTCCTGGCTCTTCGTCCTGATCGGCGTGACCGCGGCCATCGTCCAGGGGGGGCTCATCCGGCGCCTCGTTCCGCTCCTCGGCGAGGCGCGGCTCATCGGCATCGGGACGTCGCTCCTCGCTCTTTCCTTCGCCGGGCTCGTCCTCGTTCCGGGGAACGGCGCGCTGATCGCCCTCGTGGTGATGACGGCGGCCGGGAGCGGCCTGACGAACCCCGCCCTCGCCGGGCTTCTCTCCCGCTCGACGGACGCCGCCGAGCAGGGGGAGGTCCTCGGCGCCGCCCAGTCCCTCTCCTCGCTCGGGCGGATCATCGGACCGTTCTGGGGCGAGCACGTCTGGTTCAAGTGGGGCGCCGCGGGCCCGTATGGGACCGGCGCGCTCCTCGAGGTCGCGGCCGTCGTCGTCGTCCTCGTCGGCCTGCGCGCCGTGGCCTCGCCGGCGCGGAACGCGTCGTGACGCGAACCCCTGCGATCCTCCTCCACCGCGACAGTCCCGCGGTGAGGGTCCCGAGCGGAGAGAGCACCGTGCTCCCCGAGGGAATCCCCGTCTACCTCGTCCAGTCCCTCGGCGGCTCGTTCACGGTGCAGGCTCCGACCGTAGGCGGCCTCTTCCGGATCGCCGCCGACGACGCCGACGCCCTCGGCCTCGACGCTCCCGCACTTCCCGCCGCGCCCAGGGCCGCTGCGAAGGGGCCCGCGAGCGAGGAGGACGTCTGGCGGGCCTTGAAGCAGTGTTACGACCCGGAGATCCCCGTGAACATCGTCGACCTGGGCCTCGTCTACGACCTGACTTTGTCTCCCCTGCGGGGCGGGTCTCCCCTGCGGGGCGGGTCTCCCCTGCGGGGCGGGTCGCGGGGCGGGTCGCCTGCGCAGCCTGAACCGGTCCACGTCAGCGTGAAGATGACGCTCACGGCTCCCGGCTGCGGCATGGGCCCGGCGATCGCGGCCGACGCTCGCGGACGGGTCCTCGCCGTGCCCGGGGTCGCATCGGCGGACGTCGTGCTCGTCTGGGATCCGCCCTGGAGCGCGGACATGGCGACGCCCGAGGGACGCCGCGTCCTGGGGATGTAACCCCTCCTCAGGGCGCTTTCGGGAGCGTCAGGATGAAGCGCGTTCCCTTGTCGCCGAGCGACTCGCAGCGGATCGCGCCACCCATCTGCTTCAGGAGCGCTGCGGTCTCCGGCAGCCCGAGGCCGTTCTTTTCCGGGTCTCGCGCCTGGAACGACGGAAGGAAGATCTTCTCCTGGTCGGCAGCGGGAACCGGCAGCCCGTTGTTCGTGAAGACGAGGGCGACGTAGGGGTCCTTCACGAAGGCCTCGACGACGACGAGGCGCTTCGTTCCCACGCTCGCGTCGGGGTCGCCCTCTTCGAACCGGCGGACGATCGCCTTGCGCGCGTTCCGCAGCAGGTTCACGAAGATCTCGGTCATCCGTGGCGCGTCGGCGACCACCCGGGGCGCGGGCTCGTCCATGTCGTTCCGGACCCTGACCTTCGCCCCCTTCAGCACCCTTCCGAGGAGCTTCTGCGACCGCTCGAGGACCTCGGAGGGGTCGACGGGCTCGAGCTTGAGAGGCGCGGACGCTGCGAAGCGCTCCAGCTCGGCGACGACCTCGGAGAGGCGCAGGAGTCCCGACAGGGCGTCGGCGATCTTGATCCGGATCGCATCCCGCTCCGCCGGGGTCTCCTCGCCACCGGAAGAGAGGACCCTCTGCACGGCGACGAGCGCCTCCGTGAGACGGACCAGGAGCGGGCTCACCTCGCGCCCGAGCTCGACCCCGAGCTCGGCGATCGCCTCCTGCTTGCCGCTGTGGACCTGGACCTCGAGGGCTGCCGGGTTCACCCCCGCCTCGCGGACCGTCCAGACGACCTGCACCAGCTTCCTGTCCGGACCGAACCGGCCCGCGGCCGACACACGGACCGCCACGGCGCCAGCCGGGTTCGCGGCGTTGAGGGCGACTTCCCGGCTCGGCCGTGCCCGGAACGCATCCTCCAGGAGGCCCGCGAGCTGGCCCCGCTCGACCGCCTCGAAGAGCTCGATGACCCGGCGTCCCTCGAGGGCCTTCCCTTCGGCCCCGAAGAGCCTCCTCGCCATGGCGTTCGCGCTCCTGACGAGTCCGGAGGCGTCGGAGAGGACGATGCCGAGCGGGAGAGCCTCGGCCAGGCTCGGTCCCGAGACTCCAGGCGGGAGGGGCGTCGGCGCCTCGATCGGTCCCGTCGACTCCGCGGGCGGGGCGCCCGCGATCGGCCGGGTGGGCGAGCCGGGCGTCGTGGCGGCGGGCGACGCGGGCCGGCTGACGGGGGAGCCGGCGGGCGGGCGCAGCGCCGGAAAAGCCTGGGAGAGCCGTGCGCGCAGCTTTTCGTCGGTCACGTCCCCCTCGCCGCGCAACGCACGGTCGAGGAGGGAGTCGAGGTCGTCGTCGAGATTCGGGGTGCGTGCCACCGCGACCGTATTCTCACCCGAACTGCAGTGCTAGAGTCGATCCGGATGCGTGATGTCCGTCTTCCCGAGTTCCCGTGCGTCGTCGGGGTGGAGGTCCGCTTCCGGGACCTCGACGCGATGGGTCACGTGAACAACGCGGTCTACCTGACGTACTTCGAGCAGGCCCGCCTCGCGTTCTGGCGGGCGATCCACCCCGGCGGCGTTCCGGACGAAGCGATCGACCCGGCGCGGATCGGCTTCGTCCTGGCCAGGGCCGAGTGCGATTACGTCTCGCCGGTGCGTCTCGGGGAGCGGCTCCTCGTCGGGTGCCGCGCCGGTGATTTCGGGACCTCCTCGTTCGCGTTCGACTACCGGATCGTCGCGGCCGGGGGCGCGGTCGACGGCGAGGTCCGCATCGTCGCTTCGGGTCGTACGATCCAGGTGACCTGGGACTGGGCCGCGGGAAAGAAGTCCCCGCTGTCGGCGGACCTGCGGTCGCGGATCGAGGCGTTCCAGGCGGCTCCGCCCAAGAGCTTCCCGCGCCTTGGCCACCCTCCTACTGGATCCTGACGCGCCCCGAGAACCCCTCGTCGTACCCGTGGTAGTAGTCGAGCGCCTCCTCGGGCCACCGCCAGCACCAGTATCCGTCGCCGGAGTCGAAATCGACGAGCCACGGCCCCTTGACCTCGATCCCGAGCTCGTTCATCTCGCGTGCCCACGCCACCAGGACCTCCCGCGCCTCGGGCCCGTCCGCCTCCGCTCCGCCCCCGGCGAGGCCTTCGATCTTCGAGAGGGCGCGCCGCGTTCTCTCCCTTACCGCGGGAAGGAGCTTGCGGGCCTCCTCGAACGTGAACGTCCTCTTCACTCCAGGATCGTAACCCGGAGGTGGGCGCGTTGATCCCGGCGCTCCTGGCTTACGGCGCCGCCGTATTCCTGGTGGGGCTCTTCGCCGCGCGCCGCGCCTCCCGCTCGTCCGAGGCGTTTCTCCTCGGAGATCGTTCGTTCGGCCTCCTCGCGACCTGGGCCGCCCTCACCTCCACGACGATCGGCGGCTCGACCACCCTGGTCCTGGCAGCCCTCGTTGCCGCTCGCGGCCTTCCCGGCCTCTGGCTCGACCTCTCCGGGGCGCTCGGGCTCCTGGCCCTCGGCCTCTTCCTCGCCCGCAAGATCCGCGAGACGGGAGAGGTGACGCTCGCCGCCGTCGTCGGAAGGTTCTACGGCGAGAGGGTGCGGAAGATCGCCGCGCTCCTCGTCGTGCTCGCCGAGATCGTCTGGTTCGCCCTCCTCGCCCAGGCGACCGAGACGGTCGTCACCGCCCTGACCGACTGGAACGCCACCACGGTCCTCGTCGCCACCGCCGCGCTCTTCGTCGCCTACACGAGCCTCGGGGGGCAGCGGGCCGTCGTGAGGACCGACATCCTGCAGCTCGGCCTGATGCTCGTCGGCATCGTCGGCGTCGCTCTTCCTCTCGCGCTCTCATCGCTGGCGCGGACAGGCTGGCCGCAGGAACTCCTCGTCTTCCCCGTCGGCCCCCGCTTCGGCTGGTCCGACGCGGGCGCGCTCCTCGTCCTCGTCGGCCTGCCCCACGCGGTCGGGAGCGACGTGTGGGCCAAGCTCCTGTCGGCCCGGGACGCGGCGACGGCTCGCCGCGCCGCCTTCGGTGCTGCGGCGGGCAAGCTCGGATTCGGGGCCGCCGTGACGGTCGTGGCGCTCGCCGGCGTCGCACTCGGGGTCGGCGGTGAGCCCCAGGCCCTCTTCCCGGCCACGGTCCGCGAGCTGGCGGGGCCGCTCCTCTCGCCGCTTCTCCTCGTCGCGCTCGTGGCGACGATGCAGTCGTCCGCCGACTCGGTTCTCCTCTCTGCCGCGGCGGCGACCTCTCACGACCTGCTCGGCGGAGCCCCTCCCCGCACGGCCCGGCTCCTCGTCGTCGCCTACGGGGTGCTCGGACTCGCCGTCGCGCTGGCGATGCGCGACGTCCTGGAGACGTTCCGCCTCGGCTACACCATCTTCGCGTCGGGACTCATCCTCCCCACGCTTCTCGCCTTCGTCCCCCGTCTCTCCGTGCGGTCCGGTGTCGCCGGGGCGTCGATGCTCCTCGGGGGGGGCGCCGCAGTGGCCGCCAGGGTCTCGGGCTGGGGCCCGGACCCGGTCCTCACGGGAACCGCCGTGAACGCACTGGTCCTCCTCGCCGGTCTCGCCTGGGGCCCGGGCCGGGCGCCCGCGCTCAGACGAGACCGCTGAGGCGCAGCGCCGCCGCGACGACGGCGGCGCGGGCCGCCTCGTCCGGAAGCCCCTGCACCGGCCGGGGAGCGGCGACGAAGGTCGCGTCGACGAGGGCGACGACCGACTGCGCGACCTCCCCCGCGTCCGGCGCCGGCCTCCCATTGGACGGCGTCAGCAGTGGACGCAGGGTCGAGGCGAACCAGCGGACCCTTTCGTCGGGCTCTCCCCCTCCTGCGGGCCCGGCGAGCCTGTCGAGAAGCGCGAGGCGCGCGAGGGTCGGGCGCTGGGCGCCGAACTCGAAGAGCCCCCCGACGAGGCCCGCGACCGTCTCGGCCCCCGTTCCGGAGGGAATGTCGGGAAGCGTTCCCCGGCACGCGTTCCCGATGACGGCCCGGTAGAGCCCTTCCTTGCTGCCGAAGTGATAGTGGAGGGTCGCGACGTTCACGCTCGCCCGGGCGGCCACGGCCCGGGTCGTGGCGCCGACGAAGCCGCACGCGGCGAACGCCTCTGCAGCCGCCCGCAGGATCTCCTGCCGGGTCTCCTCGGGGTTACCGTCTCGTGGCCGACCGACGCCCTTCTTTTCCATCGTTCGCTTTCCGCAGCGTATCGGCATTCGGATTCCAGGTTCCAGGCTCTTCCTTTCCGGGAGCTAATATTCCCGCTCCCCCCGGAAAGGAGCCCCGAGATGAGACGCGTTCACCTGGCCGGCCTCGCCCTCCTCCTCCTGCGAGGTCCGGCCCCTGCAGACCCGCCAGCCACGACGCAGTGGATCCTCGCCACGGCGAAGGCCACGGGACGCGGCGGAGAGGAATTCGTCAGCTCTCTCCGGATCGCGAATCCCCTCGCCGAGGCGGCGCACGTCGACCTCACCTACCTCGCACAGAGCCCGATCGACGAGACGTTCTCGGCAACCGGCGACAACGGCGCCGCCCCGAAGGTGCGCGTGACGGTGGGCCCGGGGGAAACGCTCGCGATCGAGGACGTCCTCGGTACGACGTTCGCCGGGCAGGCCTCTCCTTTCGGCGTCCCGGCCGGCGGCATCCGGATCGACTCCGACCACCCCGTCTCGGTCGTGTCCCGCACGTTCGTCGCGAACGCCCGAAGCGCCAGCGGGGTCCCCGGGACCTTCGGTTTCTCGATTCCCGCGCAGGGGACGGGGCAGACGGTCTCGGCCGGCGAGACGGCGTGGCTGACCTACGCCTCGTCCGCGCCGTCCGCCTCGAGCGGTTTCCGGACGAACCTCATGCTTCTCAACGCCGGGACGGCGACGACGGTCGCGAGCGTCGCGCTCCTGCGGGGCGACGGAACGCCGGCCGCCGCCACCCGCGATTACACGCTCGGCCGCGCCTCGGCGGCCCAGCAGACCGACCTCGGCGCATCGTTCGGCGTCACGGGGCCCGAGAGCAACCTCCGGGTCGTCGTCACGGTGAAGCGCGGCGGTCCGCTCCTGGTCGGCGCCTCGCTCATCGACAACGCGATCTCCTCCATCGCTTACGTCCCGTCCGCGAAGGTCGACGCGCCCGACGACGGCGCCTACGGATGGGTCGTCACGCAGGGAGACGCGGCCCTGGCCTCGGCCGGGCGGCTCGACGTCTTCGACGGCGTCCCGAACTTCCTGAGCGGCCTGCTGGTCGTCGACTGCCAGGCCGGCTCGTTCATCTTCACCGTCCTCGCCTACGGGGCCGATTCCGGGGTCACGCCGAACACGGCGTTCACGCCGCTGGCCGGGGGAGGCTGGGGCTTCGAGGGGAGCGCCCCTGAATCCGGGGCCTGGGCGGGAACGGTCCTCCCCTGGGTGGACGGCACCGTCTACGGGTCGGTGACCTTCACGACCCTCGCCTCGGCCCGCTGTTCCTCCGTGACGCGGTCCTACGCATTCGCCGGCAGGAAGGCCTTCGATTTCGGAGGGACGCCTTGAGGACTTTGCCGCCCCTGTGCTCTGCGACCGTACTCGCCCTGGCGCTCGCCGCCGCGGCCTGCAGCCGCCCGGAACCCCGGACCCTCTTCCTCAACTTCGACGCCGAAAGCTCGTCCCGCGCCCTGACCTCCGGCTGGTCCGGCTATGAGAAGACCGCCTCCGGGGACACGTTCGTCTGGGCACAGGCCCGCGAGGCGGCGCTGGCCGTCACGGCCGACGGCCCGGCCGACCGCCTCATCCGTTTTCGCGCATGGCCGTTCGGGTGGGCGGGGGCGCCCGGGCAGTCGGTGACGGTCTGGGTGAACGACGTGCGCCTCGAGACTCTGACCGTCCTGGCGGGCCCGCGGGTCTACGAGACGGCCTCGCCCGGACCGGCGTGGAAGAGCGGCGTGAACGTCCTGCGGTTCGAGTTCGCCTGGGCCGAGGCCCCGAAGGACCGCATCCCCGACGCCGCCGATACCAGGACGCTCGCCGCCGCGTTCGACTGGGTCGAGATCCTCCCGCTGGGCGGCGAGGTGTCGAAGCAACCGTAGCGGACCGCCCGGAGACCCCCGCCGGTATGCGACGCGGGCACCGGGGGGTCCGGGGGGCGCAAGGAAACGCGCCCCCCGGAAGCGGGCCGGGGGACTCTCGTCCGCCCGGCCCGCGAGGTCTGCTCCTGAAAGCGGGCTAGAGGATGACGCCCTTGAGCGGGATCCTGATCTCCTTCTTCGCGGGGTCGGTCGTCGACACCGTGACGAACCCGTCGAAGACCCCCTTCTTCACCTTGTCGTCGACCGAGATGATGACCTGCGCGCGGCTCTTGTCGGCCATGACGACCTCGGCCTTCACTCCCGGGACGCTCGACTCGGCCTTCGTCACCTGGAAGGCCTCGTTCTTGAGGTTGTTGTTGATGATCGTGACCGTCCGCTTGACGGGATCGGCCTTCGGCTCGAAGTTGCCGAAGTTGACCGAGAGGGGAGTGATCGAGAGGGTGGGCTTGACGTAGCCGGAGACCGCGAGGCTGAGATCGGGCTGCTTGGCGGCGCCGGTCGTCACCTTCACGTACCCGCCGAGGAGACCCTCCGGGGCATCGGGGGTCGTCGTGACCGTGACCTTCCACTGGTTGGCGCCCTTGCCGGCGACCTTCTCGGCTTCGGTGGCGGGGGCGAGAGTCGCCTTGATGTAGCTGTTCGGCGGCTCCACCTTCGTCGGCTTGAAGTCGGCCTCGCCGGACGACAGGATGATCTCCGACGTCGCGATCTCGCCGGTGAGCGCCTGGAGGCGGAAGAAGCCGACCGGATGGGTCTCGACGTACGGCTTCACGTTCGCCAGGACGAAAACCGTGACCTGGGGCTTCTCGGGGTCGTCCGTCAGGATGAGCGCGGACTTGGAGATCGGGCCCTGGAAGGTCTTCGTGTCGACGTTGAGGACGATCTTGCCCTCTGCGCCCGGCTTGATGGTCTTGTCGTACTCGGGGGCGGTGCAGCCGCAGGAGGGCTTCACGTCCGTGATGTGGAGGTCGGCCTTCCCTTCGTTCCTGAGGATGAACGTCGCGTGGACGACCTCCCCCTTCGGGACCGTTCCGGCGTCCTTCTTCTCGTCCACGAGGACGAGCTTGGGAGCAGGCGCCGACGAAGCCGCCTTCGGGGCCTGGGCGAGGGCGACGGAAGGGGCGATCACGAGGAGGGCCGCCGCGAGAGCGGCGCCCGTCCGGCCGAGCCGGGCCTGGAACGCGGGGAACGTCATCGAAAGGACCTCCTGTCGTGGCGGCGAAGCGCCGCCACACGAACCTCTGATTATAGCTACCGCTGCCGAAGCCATCCCGGCGCGGTTGACGCTGGCAGGAGCCCAGAAGCAAACTCCGCGCCGATGTCGCGAACCTTCTACCTGATCGCCATCGGCGGGACCGCCATGACCCCCCTGGCCGCGCTCCTGGTCGAGAAGGGAGACCGGGTTCTCGGCTCGGACCTCCCACTCTATCCCCCGATGTCCGATCGCCTGGCCGCTCTCGGGATCGAGGTCCTTCCCGGGTTCGACGCCCGGAATCTCCCTGGCGGTGTCGACCGGGTCGTCGTCGGAAACCTCGCCGGGAAAGACAACCCCGAGCTCCTCGCGGCCCTCTCGCTCGGGCTTCCGGTCGCCTCGATGCCCCAGACCCTTCGGACGGAGTTCCTCGCGGGGAGGCACCCGGTCGTCATCGCCGGGACCCACGGCAAGACGACGACGACCGCCCTGACGGCCTGGCTCCTGGCTGCGGCCGGCCAGGCCCCCGGATACCTCGTCGCCGGCGAGCCGCGGAACTTCCCGTCCCCCTCGGCCGGCGGCTCCGGGCCGGCGTTCGTCATCGAAGGGGACGAGTATTCAACCTCCTGGGAGGACAAGGGACCGAAGTTCCTCCACTACGCCCCCGAGACGTTCGTCGTGACGTCGGTCGAGTTCGATCACGCCGACCTCTATGCCGATCTCGACGCGGTGAAGGCGGCCTTCCGCGCCGGCGTCGCCCTCGTCCCGCCGGGTGGACGGGTCGTCGCCTGCGGCGACGACCCGAACGTGAGGGACGTCCTCTCGCCGGCGCGCGCGCGCGTCGTCCTCTACGGCCTCGGGGCCGGTGGCGACCTGGACTTCTTCGCCGACGGGATCGAGGAGGGGCCGGAGGGAACGCGCTTCACCGTCCACCCGCGCGGGCGCGCCCCGTTCCCGGTCCTGTCGCCGCTCGCGGGACGGCACAACGTCGCCAACACCCTCGCGGCGCTCGCGGCCGGGGAGAGCCTCGGCCTCTCGGCGGAGCGGCTCGCCACAGGCCTTCCGAGCTTCCTCGGCGTGAAGCGCCGCCTCGAGGTGCGGGCCACCGCGGCGGGCGTCACCGTCGTCGACGACTTCGCCCACCACCCGACCGCCGTCGCCACCACGCTTGCGGGGGCGCGCAAGCGCTGGCCGGGACGGCGTATCTGGGGCGTCTTCGAGCCCCGCTCCCTGACGGCGGGCCGGGCCGACTTCCTCGAGCCTTACTTCGCCGCGCTGGGCGAGGCGGACGCCGTCGCGATCGCGGCGCCATACCACGCGGCGCGTCTCTCGCGCCCCGGCGCCCCCGGCGCCCTCGACGTCCCGGTGCTCGTCGACCGCCTCGCGGCCGAAGGCCGCGAGGCCTTTTCGGCTCCCGACCCGGCCGCTCTCGCCGAGGCCCTGCTGCCGCGCCTCGCGGAGGGCGACGTCGTCATCGTCATGTCGTCGGGCGCGTTCGGCGGCCTCTGCGGACGGCTCGTTCAGGAGCTCTCGACCCGCGAGTCGGCGTCGGCCTAGGATTCCCGCGCGACACGCACCGAGAGGCGCGGGAGCCCTTCGATCTCGACTTCCAGGAGCTGTCCGTCGGCGAGGGGCCCCACCCCCTCGGGCGTCCCGGTCAGGAGGAGGTCGCCCGGCTCGAGCGTCATCGCCTGCGAGACCCACGAGACGAGCGCCGGGAGGTCGAAGATCATCCGCGACGTCCGGCCGTCCTGCTTCACCTCGCCGTCCAGAATCGTCCTGAGCGAGAGGTCCGAGGCGTCCAGGCCGCTCTCGACGACGGGGCCGCAGGGGCAGAACGTGTCGAAGCCCTTCGCCCGCCACCACTGGCCGTCCTTCTTCTGGAGGTCCCGCGCCGTGATGTCGAGCGCCGGGGTGACTCCGAAGACGACGTCCCCGTACGCCTCCGGCCCCACCCGGCGGGCGCGCCGGCCGATCACGAGGGCGAGCTCCCCCTCGAAGTCGACCCGCTCCGACTCGGGCGGCAGGAGGACGGTCCCGCCGTGGGGGAGGAGGGAGGTCGCCGGTTTCAGGAAGACGAGCGGCTCCGCGGGGACCTCGTTGCCCAGCTCCTTCGCGTGAGCGAAGTAGTTTCTCCCGATGCAGAGGATCTTTCCCCCCGGCGGGACGGGCGGGAGGAGGGTGACCGTCTCGAACGGCCGCGGCCTGCCCGCGTCCTCGCCGCCCGCCCACGGGGCGTCGTCGAGCGGGGTGACCATGCCCGCTTCGAGCCGCCCGAAGCGGGGAAGGCCCTCGTCGTCGAAGCGCAGAAACCTCACAGCGCCTCCTCTTTCAGCAGGCCCTCGAAGACGACGCGGGCGTCGCCGGTCAGGGTGACGTCGTGCGCGAGGCTTCCCTCGAGGCGGAACCCGACGACGAGGGCGCTCCCGGAGCGCGTCGCGACGGAGACGGGCGGGAGCTGGCCGCGCTCGGCGCCGGCGACGACGGCGGACGCCACGACGCCCGAGCCGCACGAAAGCGTCTCGGCCTCGACGCCCCGCTCGTAGCTCCTCACGGAGAGGCGCGAACCGCCCCGCACGGAAACGAAGTTGACGTTCGCCCCTTCGGGCAGGTCGGGGTGGCGGCGGAGCGGCGGCCCGAGGGTCGCCACGTCGAGCGTCTCGACCTCCACGCCCCCCGCGCAGAAGACGACGAGGTGCGGCACGCCGACCGCGAGGCGCGCCGCGCGGGGCTCGACCTCCCGCCCCCCGGGGTCGAAGGTCGGAACGGACGCGCCGAGAGCGATCGGCTCCGGCAGGCGGAGGGTCACGTTCCCGTCCGGCCGCACCGTCGCACCGATCGCCCCCCAGCCCGTGTGCGCCACGAGCTCCTGTTCGGCGAGGCCCGTCAGGACCGCGAATCGGGCTGCGCACCGTGTCCCGTTCGCGCAGAACCGGGCCGGGCCGCCGTCCGCGTTGAAGTATTCGACCCGGACCTCGGGCCGCGCCCCGGTCGGGGTCTCCTTCTCGGAAACGAAGAGGACCCCGTCGGCTCCGACCCCGGTCCCTCGGCGGCAGAGCCGCCGGATCGTCTCGGCCTCCCGTCCCCCGACCGTGGCGGGTCCGGCGAAGACGAGGAAGTCGTTTCCGGCACCCGCCATCTTCCAGAACGACCTCGAGAGTCCCCCGATCGTGGCCATCGTCACTTCTCCTCCCTCGGACTCTCGTTTCCCGCGGCGTCGACCGCCGTCACGCCATACCGCCGCCCGCGCGGCGCGCCCGCGTCGTAGTACGACGGGTCCGCCAGGCCGTCGGTGAGCCGCCTCCAGGCCCCCTCTGCGTCCCGCGCCCAGACCCGGTATCCCGTCAGGTCGCCCGAAACGACCGGATTCCAGACGAGGCGGTTGCCGGCCTCTTCCGCGAGGACGATCAGCCCGTCCGGCGCGGCCGGGGGAAAGACGTCGCGCGTGTCGGCGACGACTTCGTCGCCCGCGGGCCCGAGAACCGGCGGCAGGTCCGCCGTCGGCGCACCGCGGACCGTGTAGACGTACCTCTTCCCGGCCACGACCGACTCGTCCACGTAGGGGGAGACCGCGGAGACACCGATCCACGCGTCGTAGGCCTCCTCCGCCTCGTCGCGGCGGTAGATCGCGTAGGCCGCGACGCCCGGAGGGCTCGTGCCGTCGAGCATCGCTACGGGCGGGAGCCACTCGAGGCAGACCCGTCCCTCCTCCACCGTCGCCGCGAGGGCGAGCGGCTCCGCCGGCGGGACGCGCGGAACGATCGCGACGAGGGGAGAGAGGGGCGACTCCCGCTTTCGGTCGCGCGTCGCGGTGACGCCGTAGCGGAGGAACACCCGCCCGATCCTCTTCTCGAGAAACAGGGGCAGCATCGCGTCCCGGACGACGATCTCGCTCCCGACGGTCACACCGTCGAGGCCGGCGCGGTCGAGCTCGCGGACGACCTCGGCGCGTTGCCGGAAGAGCTTCTCCTCCCGCTCACGGTCGGCCGTCTCCTTCGCAGGCTCCGGGGCTCGCGCCCCGGCCGGCGCCGGAACGATCTCCCGGAGGACCGTGACCCGCGTCAGGTTCGTCAGCGGCGCGCCCTGGACGGTCTTCGTCGGAAAGGGGAAGCGCAGGACGACGTCGCCCCCCTCCTGCGACACCCGCAGCGGTTCCGGGCGCGCGGGGATCACGAGGAGGGGCGCCTCGGGGGCGATCTTCCTCCCGCACCCCGCGGCAAGGACGGCGGCCAGGACGAGCGGGGCGGCGCGGCGGGCTCTCAAGGGCTCAGAGGACGAAGCGAGAGAGGTCGCGGCTCGCGACGAGGTCGGCCATGGCGCGCGTCACCGCCGTGTGGTCGACGACGATCCGCGCGCCGGCGGCGTCGGGGCCGGCGAAGCTGACCTCCGAGAGGACCCTCTCGAGGATCGTGTGGAGGCGGCGCGCGCCGATGTTCTCCAGGCTCCGGTTCGTCTCGGCCGCCGCCTTCGCGATGTCGGCGAGGCCGTCCTCGGCGAAGACGAGCTCGATCCCCTCCGTCGAAAGGAGCGCCTGCGCCTGTTTCGGGAGGGAGTACTCCGGCTCGGTGAGGATCCGGAGGAAGTCGGCCTCGGTGAGCGCGTCCAGCTCGACGCGGATCGGGAAGCGCCCCTGCAGCTCGGGGATGAGGTCCGAGGGCCGGGCGACGTGGAATGCCCCCGCCGCCACGAAGAGGACGTGGTCGGTCCGGACGTTCCCGTGCTTCGTCTTGACGGTCGTCCCCTCCACGAGCGGGAGGAGGTCGCGCTGGACCCCCTCGCGCGAGACGTCGGGGCCACCCGTCTTTCCCTCGCGCCCCGCGATCTTGTCGATCTCGTCGAGGAAGACGATCCCCGTCTCCTCCGCGCGCCGGATCGCCTCCTGCGGGACCGACGCCTCGTCGGAGAGGAGGTCGGCCTCGCGGTCGACGAGGATCGCCCGCGCCTCGGAGACCGGGAGCCGCGCCTTCTTCTTCTTCGGGCCGCCGAAGAGGTTCGGGAGCATCCCGGGGAGGTCGATCCCCATCTCCTCGACCCCCTGCGGCGTCATGACGGAGATCTGGGGCGTCCTCTCGTCGACGACCTCGACCTCCACCTCCCGCCCCTCGTGCTTTCCCTCGCGCAGCTCGCGGCGGAGGCGCTCCTTTCCGTCGGGCCCGGGGACGAACCCCGCCGGGTCGACCTGGGTCGCGAGGAGGTCGACGAGCTTCTCCTCGGCCGCGGCCTGCGCCCGGTCCCGCACGCGCTCGCGCCGCTCGTCCTTCACGAGGCGGATCGCCGCCTCGACGAGGTCGCGGGCGATCGACTCGACGTCCCGTCCCACGTAGCCGACCTCGGTGAACTTCGACGCCTCCACCTTCACGAACGGCGCGTCGACGAGCCGGGCCATCCGTCGCGCGATCTCGGTCTTGCCGACCCCCGTCGGTCCGACCATCAGGATGTTCTTGGGCGTGATCTCGCGCGCGACCTCCGGCGGGAGCTGCTGCCGCCGCCACCGGTCGCGCAGGGCGACGGCGACGGCCTTCTTGGCCTTCCCCTGGCCGACGACGTGCCGGTCGAGCTCGGCGACGATCCGCCGCGGGGAGAGGTCCCTGAGGTGCGCGTCGCGCGGGGAGGCGGGCCGGCTCACGGGAGGGTCTCCACCACGATCGCGTCGTTGGTGTAGATGTCGATCTCGGAGGCGATCTTCAGCGCGGCCCGGACGATCTCGGCGGCGGGCATCGACGTGTTCCGGTAGAGGGCCCGCGCCGCGGCGGTGGCGTAGGGGCCGCCCGAGCCTACGGCGAGGATCCCCTCGTCGGGAGCGATGACGTCGCCCGTCCCCGACAGGAGGAGCGTCTTCTCGCGATCGGCGACGACGAGGAGCGCCTCGAGGGTCCGGAGCATCTTCTCGGTCCGCCAGTCGGTGGCGAGCTCGATGGCGGCGCGCTCCAGCTGCCCGCTGAACTCCTCGAGCTTGCGCTCGAAGCGGGTGAAGAGGGTGAAGGCGTCGGCCGTCGACCCGGCGAAGCCGGCGAGGACCGTCCCGCCGGCCAGCCGGCGGATCTTCGAGGCCCCCTGCTTGAGGATCGTCGTCCCGAGCGTCACCTGGCCGTCGCTGCCGAGGGCGACGGCGCCGTCCCTGCGGACGGCGAGGACGGTCGTGTGCCGGAATACGGGCGTTTCGCTCACGGCGGGAAGTCTACCCGCGCCCTCGACCGGCCTCGGGCGCCACCGGGAAGTGAGACGATGTGCCCCGTGCTTGGGGTGCCGATCGCCTTCTTCGCGCTCGCGGTTTCCGGTCCCGCTCAGGCGAATCCCGGGTCAGGGGCGCTGCATACGGGCAAGACACGGCTCGTCGAAAAGCTTCAGGCCGGCATACGGGACGACCAGAAGCGCATCGACGAGCTGCGTGCTTTTCCGGGGAAGGGAGGAGAGCTTCCGACCCCGGGTCCGGGGCCCTGGGCCATCGACCCGGAGGCTCTCCGGCGGAACGTCCTCGAAGAGGCGACGCGGCGCCAGAGCGCGTGGCGCGCCTTCCTCGGGGTCGTTTCGCAGGAGGAGGCCTCCCGGGTTCCCGGGCGCCTGAAGTCGCTCCTGCTCTCCTGCGGCCCGCGCGGGTGCCGCGACGGACTGACCTTGCCGGACGTGGAGGATTTCGTCGCCGCCTTCGGGGTGCCCGCCCTGCAGGCGCTTCTGGACGGCTTCGGCGAGCTGGACGCCGCGAAGAAGGAGACCGTCCTGAATCTCGCGCTGCGCGTCGACCCGCCGCTGTGTCCGAACGCCGTCCTGGATCGAGCGCTCTCCGATCCGGTCTTTCGGGTCCGCGCCGCCGCTCTCGGCGTCTGCAGGCGCAACTGTTCTCCCGGCGCGTTTCAGAAGAGCCTCGAGACCCTGCTCGCCCGCGAGTCCGACCCGGAGTTCCTGCTCCACCTGCTCGAGCAGGGGTCCGGCGAGAACGGGCGGAGCGCGTGGAGATACGACGCGCTGATCCGGCTGGTTCAGGACGGGCGCATCCCGGCCGGGAAGGCCTTCGGGCAACTCTGTTCCGTGACCCTCTCCGGTCAGAAACCGGACGCCGCCCTGGACGTCCCGTTCTGGCTGCACGTCTTCGACACCACCCCGTCGAGGAGGGCCTGCCTGGTCCAGAACCTCTTCCTGCGGCTCGACCAGGAACGACAGCTGGTCCAGCTCGGCCGCCTGCTCACCGAGGCGGCCGGGCACCGCTATGGCTTCGGCTCGGTGCAAGGCCTGTACGGCCCCGCCGCGCCACGGGCCTCTTCGTACTGGGATTCCATCCCGGGTGCGGCCGATCAGATGCTGGCCGCCTTTCGGGCGCACCTCGGCCCGCGGGCGATGCGCGCCTGGGAGAACGCACGGGAGACCCCGCTCGGTGTGAAGCTCCTGCTGGGCCAGTGGCTCGGCAGCGACCCGACCGGGCGCTTCCCGGGAAGGCTGCGGCTGCGGATCGAGGTCCGCTCCCCGGCCGGAGTCGTTTCCTCGGGCGAGCGGGACGTTCTGCTCGGCCAGCCCTTTCAGTTCACCCTCCCGTCGCTCGCTCCCGGGTTTCAGGACGTGAACTACCGGGGAACGGTCACCTTCGACCCGGTCGGGCTGCGCTTCGGGATCCGCGATTTCATCGTGGGCCTCGCGCCGTCCGGGGCGGGCTTCGCCCCCCAGATCCCGGTGGAGGGCAGCTTCGAAACCCGGTTGAGTTCCCAGGGGAAAGAGCACCTCTGGAGGATCAGCCTCTCGCCGCCGTGAGGCTGCCGGCGCGGGGCCCGTCGCGCTCGCGCCGCCGCCCATCCCATCGCCCTCAGCCCTTCTCCTCCGCCTTCGGGTGGGCTTTCCGGTAAACCTCCATCAGCCTCTCGACGTCGAGGTGCGTGTACTTCTGGGTCGTCGCGAGAGAGGCGTGCCCGAGGAGCTCCTGGATCGTCCTCAGGTCGGCTCCGGCGCCGAGGAGGTGCGTGGCGAAGGAGTGCCGGAGGGCGTGGGGCGAGGCGTGGCGCGAGACCTCTGCGGCCGCGAGGGCCGAGAGGAGGATCCGCCGCACGCTCCGGTCGGTGAGCCGTCCGCCGCGGGCGTTCAGGAAGAGCGGCTCGCCCCTCACGCGCCGCCCCGCGAGGAGGGCGAGCCGCGCCGGGAGCCAGGCCGAGAGCGCCTCCGCCGCCTTCTCGCCGAACGGGACGATCCGCTCCTTGCGCCCCTTGCCGATCGTCCGCACCTGCCGCGCCGGCAGATCGACGTCCGTCATGGAGAGGCCGACGAGCTCGGAGACGCGCAGGCCCGTGGCGTAGAGGAGCTCGAGGAGCGCCCGGTCCCTGAGGCCGAGATCGGTCGCCGCCGACGGAGCCTCCACGACGGCCGCCGCCTCGGCGACGGAGAGCGTGACCGGGAGGGGCTTGTCGGTCCTCGGGGTGGCCACGCCCCGCGCCGGGTTGCCTTCGACGAGCCCTTCCCGCTCGAGGAACGTGAAGAAGCTGCGCAGCGCCGAGAGGCGCCGCACGATCGAGCTGCGGGCCAGGCCGTCCGCCCGCAGGGACGCGAGCCACGAGCGGACGGCGAGGGCGTCGACGTCCGAGGCCTCGATTCCGGCGGCGTCCGTCCCCGAGAAGCGCCCGAGGAACGCGAGGAACCGGCCGACGTCGTCGAGATAGGCCTTCCGCGTGTGGGGCGAGACCGCCCGCTCGTCGGCCAGGTGCCGCTCGAACTCCGCGAGACCTCCCGCGAGGCTCACGCCCCCGCCCGCGCCGTCAGGAACCCTGCTTCGGAAGGGCCCGGATCTCCGCCACGAGCGCCTTCACCTGCTCGTCGGAGAGCTTGCGGCCGAAGGCCGGCATCCTGTCGTGCCCTCGCTTGATCGAGGAGGCGAGCCGGCCGTCGGAGACGCTCGCGAGCCACTTCGGGTCGGCGAGGTTCCGGGCCTTCTTCCTCTTCCCTTCCTCCGTCTGGCCCCGGCCGTCGTCTCCATGGCAGACGGTGCAGTTGGCATCCCAGGCGGCGGAGCGCTTCGGGGGCTCCTGGGCGGCGACGGGAACGGTGAAGAGGGCGGCGGCGAGGAGGAGTCTTTTCATGCGGCCTTTCCTGGTCTCGTCAATGGCCGGAGACCCCGGCGTGCGTGCTCACGTAGTCGGACATCTTGGTGCCGATCTCGTCGGTCTTCGCCCGGGACGCGGCCTCGCAGGCCTCGAAGTGACTCTCGATGGCGGCGTCGATCGCGGCGGCGGCCGCCTTCCACTGCCCGACCGTCTTCGCCTTGAAGATGTCGTCCGGGATCGGGATCGGCGTCGTGACGAGGTAGCTCTTGTAGTCGGCGAGGTGGCACGACTCGTGGAACCCCACCGTCGTGTCCTTTTTCGTCACGTCGTCGACCGTCGTGCCGCGACCCCACGCCGCCGGAGCCGACGGCTTCGCGTCGTCGCCGTACTGCACCTGGATCGTGGCCGTCCCCGTCACGACGATGTCTCCGACGACCCCGGTGATGGCCTGCGAGTCGGGCGGGGGCTCCGGCGCGTTCGCCGGGAGCGCGAACCGGGGCATCTCCGCCGTCACGTTCGACGGGTCGAGGAAGGTCCGGGCCCCGGCATCACCCGCCGGGTTCGGCTTCTTTCCGTCGGCGTCGACCCTCGCCTTGGCGTTGATCTTGATCCTGGCCTTCGTCGAGGCCTTCAGCGCGAGCTCCTCGGGCACCGTCACCGGCGGCGGGTTTCGCACGGGCTCGGTGACCTTCACGCCACCGTCCAGGACCTCGGCCTTCTCGTCCTCCGAGAGGGGCTCGAACCGGATGGACGGCGATTTCGGGTGCCGGGCGGACCCCGGCTCGCTTCCCTCGCTCCCCAGGCTGCCGGCCGTCCGGAACCTCCCGAGACCTCCGCTTCCGGCGGGTGCGTCCGGGTGGACGACGTCGCCTTCCCGCGAGATCCACGGGCTCGGCTCGGGAATGGTCGGGGGCTGCTGCTTTTCGTCTTCGGAGTCGCCCATGCTGCTACCTCTTTCCCGCGCTTTCCGGCTCCGCGACGCCGAGCGCCTCCTCGCGCCAGGCCGTCACCGACGCGACGGCACGACGGACGATCTCCTCCCGGCGTTTGGACCTGTCCCGGATCGGAGGGACGTCCGCGTCGTCGATCAGGCCGAACGTGACGTTCATCGGGGCGTAGTGCGCCTCGTCGCTCTGGGAGACGTGGCGGGACAGCGCGCCCAGCGCCGTCGAGAAGGCCAGGGGCTGCGGCTCGCGCCCCTCGAGGAGCTGCGCGAGCGTCGCGCCCACCATGAGCCCCGTGGCGGCCGACTCGAGGTATCCCTCGACGCCCGTGATCTGCCCGGCGAAGAAGACGCGCGGGTCCTTCTTCCACCGGAAGAACCGGTCGAGGTGTGCCGGGCCGTTGAGGAAGGTGTTGCGGTGGAGCATCCCGTAGCGGACGAACTCGGCGCTGCCGAGGCCCGGGAGCATCCGGAACATCCTTCTCTGCTCCCCCACCTTCAGCTTCGTCTGGAAGCCCACGAGGTTGAAGTGGCTCCGCGCGAGGTTGTCCTGGCGCAGCTGGACCGCGGCGTACGGGTCCCGCCCGGTGCGCGGGTCGGGCAGGCCGAACGGCTTCATCGGCCCGTGCCGGAGAGTCTCGATGCCCCGCTCGGCCATCGCCTCGATGGGGAGGCACCCCTCGAAGAAGACGGCCTTCTCGAAATCGTGGAACGGGACTTTCTCTCCCGCGAGCAGCTCCCGCACGAACGCCTCGTACTCCTCGCGCGTGAGGGGGACGTTCAGGTAGTCGGCCCCGCCCCCCTTTCCCCAGCGGCTCGCCGCGTAGAGGACCGACATGTCGACCGAGGAGGCCTCCACGATCGGGGCGACCGCGTCGTAGAAGTAGAGCTGGCTGCCGCCGAGGGCCGCGAGGAGCGACGCCGACAGGGCGGGCGACGTGAGCGGGCCGGTCGCGACGACGGTGTAGCCGTCTCCCGGGTCGGGCAACGTCTCGACCTCCTCGCGGACCAGCTCGACGAGCGGCTCTGCGGAGATCCGCGCGGTGACGGCGCGGGCGAAGAGCTCGCGGTCCACCGCGAGGGCGTCGCCGGCCGGGACGGCGGTGCGCCGCGCCTCCTCCATGACGAGCGACCCGAGGAGCTCCATCTCGCGCTTGAGGAGGCCGACGGCGTTCCCGGGGTTGTCCGACCGGAAGGAGTTCGAGCAGACCATCTCGGCGAGCCGGTCCGTCTCGTGGGCGTCGGTCGTCCTCGCGGGCCGCATCTCGACGAGGCGGACGCGGTGCCCCCGGCGCGCGAGGGCGTTCGCGCACTCGACGCCGGCGAAGCCGCCTCCGATCACCGTCACCCTCGGAGCCGTCATGGGACGCTGATTGTAGGGAACACCCCCTCCCGCGCGTCCGTGACGCCGGGCACCGGCCGGGCGCCTTCCCTGCGGCCGGTAGACTCGCCCCGTGACGTTCGAGCGGGATCTCTACGACGCCGAGTACTGGAAGGGCCTTCACCCGCACCACTGGTTCAAGAACCCGCCGCGCAAGTACGCCGAGCGCGACCGGGACGTCCTGCGCGTCGTCGCGCCCCTCCCGGCGGACCTCGTCCTCGAGCTCGGGTCGGCCCGCGGCGACGTCACGTTCCTTCTCGCCCGGCACGCACGGGAGGTCGTCGGCGTCGACGCCGCCCCCGAGGCGATCGCGATGGCCGAGGCGGCGCGCGCGCGGCTCGGGATCGCGAACGTGCGCTGGCTCGAAGCCGACGTCGCCGACCTGGCACCGGTCGCCGACGGGAGCGTCGACGCGGTGGCCGCGATCGATCTCGTCGAGCACATCGACGACCCGACGCTCGCGGCGATGCTGTGCGAGTGCCGGCGGGTCCTGCGGCCGGGCGGGCGCCTCGGGATCTACACCCCCGACCGGGCCCACTACGTGGAGCGGATGAAGGCGCACGACTTCGTCCTGAAGCAGTTTCCGCAGCACATCGCCGTCCGGCGCGTCGCCGCGTACCGCCGTTTCCTCGCCGAGGCCGGCTTCGCCGTCGACCTCGAGACCTGGAGCGTCTCGCCCTTTCCGGTCGTGCGCTGGATCGAGAAGGCGCTCTCGCCCCTGCCGCTCGTCGGGCCGACGTTCCGCTACCGGATCCTGATCCGGGCCGTCCGCCGCGGGGAGCCCTCCTGAGTCGCACCCCACGCCCGGGACGTACCATGCCGCCGATGCCGCCCCGTCCCGATTTCGCCCCGAATGCCGAGGTCTACGACGAGGCCTACTACACCGCCATGTACCGGCCGCACTGGCTCCTGCGCAACGCCCGCAAGTACCGCGAGCGCGACGCGGCGCTCCTGCGGGCCGTGCGGCCCCACGCCGGCCTGCGCCTCCTCGAGGTCGGATCGGCCCGCGGCGACACGGCGTTCTTCTTCGCGCCCCTCGTCGCCGAGGTCGTCGGCATCGACGCGGCCGGGACCGCCGTCGCGGTCGCGCGGGCCGCCGCCGAAGCCCGGGGACTCGCGAACGTCCGCTTCGAGGCGGCCGACGCCCGGGACCTCTCCCCGTTCGGCGACCGGTCGTTCGACGCCGTCCTCCTCGCCGACTTCGTCGAGCACGTCACCGACGAGGTCCTCCGCCCCTGCCTCGCCGAGGCGTGGCGCGTCCTTCGTCCCGGGGGCGCCCTCGGCATCTACACCCCGAACCGCGACCACTGGGCCGAACGGATCAAGGCCGCCGTCCCCGGCCTGCAGCAGGAGGACCACATCGCGGTCCGCCCGTCCGCCGAAGTCGTCCGGCTCGTCTCGGGGGCGGGCTTCGCCGTCGAGGATCTCTTCTTCTCCGCGAGCCCTTACCCGTTCCTCGGCGCCGTCGACCGGCGCTTTCCGCAGGCCGGGTTCTGCCGCTTCCGGACCGTCCTGCGCGCCCTTCGCCCGGCCTGATCCGGCCACGGGAGGAGAAGGGGGCCCGACCGGGCCCCCCTCTGTCAGCTCTTCCGGGCCCGCTTCGCGGCGGGCTTCTTCTTCTCCGTGGCCGCCGTCGCCGCAGCCGCTGCGGCGTCCGGCACCTTCGAAACGAAGGCGTACGCGTCGAGGTCGGCGGCCGGCGCGTCGAATTCGCACCCCTCCTTCTCGCAGACGTAGAAGGCTCCCGCCTTCCGGTCCCGCACGAGGAGGTAGGGAGCCGCGCACAGCGGGCAGGCCTTCGGCACCGGGCGCGCGCGGAAGTTCTTCGGGCAGGAAGGGTAGTTCGAGCAGCCGTAGAACGGCCCGAACCGTCCCTTGCGAACGAGGATCTCCCCGGTCCGGCACTCCGGGCAGGCGACGGTCGTGGAGATGACCGGCTTGGCCGGCCGGTAGCGGCAGGCGGGGTAGTTCGTGCAGCCGACGTAGTCGCCGAAGCGGCCGTGCTTCGTGGCGAGGTCGTGGTCGCAGAGCGGGCACTTCTCGCCGGTCGGGCGGTCGGGGCGCGCCTCGGCCTTCCCGTTCGCCACCTTGACGGCGACCGTGCTGCGGCAGTTCGGGTAGGCCGTGCAGCCGAGGAAGGACGATCCGTCGCGCCCCGACCGCAGCTTCATCGGGCTCCCGCACTCCTCGCACGTCTGCCCTTCCAGCTCGGTGGCGTCGACCGCGTCCTCCTCGGGCTCCGGCATGTCGACGGTGAAGTCGCACTCGGGATAGCCGGCGCAGGCCACGAAGAGGCCGTTCTTGCCCATCCGCAGGCGCAGCTCGTGGCCGCTCTTCGGACACGTCTCCCCGAGTCCCTCCGGGAGCGGGACGTCGGGCAGGTGCTTCTTCACGTCGGCGAACGGAAGGCCGGCCTTCACCGACACCATCTTCTTCAGCGCCAGGTCGCGGTCCTTCCGGAAGCGGGTGTCGAACTCCGAGACCGCCTTGCGCCAGTCGAGCTTTCCTTCCTCGACCTCGTCGAGCTCCTCCTCCATCCGGGCCGTGTACTCGGTCTGGAAGAAGTCGTCGAAGCCCTCCTTCATCAGGTCGACGACGAGGCGCCCGAGGAGCGTGGGGAGGAAGCGGCGGTCCTTCTTCCTCACGTACTCGCGGTCCTCGATCTTCCGGATGATCTCGGCGTAGGTGGACGGGCGGCCGATGCCGTTCTCCTCGAGGAACTTCACGAGCGACGCTTCGTTGAACCGCGGCGGGGGCTGCGTCTCGTGGTCCTCGACCGCGGCCTCGGCGAGCCGCAGGACGTTCCCCTCCGCGAGCTGCGGGAGGCGGACCTTCCCTTCGTCGGCGTCGCCGTTTCCGTTGCCGTCCCTTCGGCGTCCTCGGTCTCGGAGACCTGGCCGTAGACGCGGAGCCAGCCCGCGTCCTTCAGGACGGAGCCGCTGGCGCGCAGGCCGGCGACGTCGGCGCGCCCGTCGCGGACGGCCTCGATCTCGACGGTCGTCACGTCGGAGACGGACGGCGCCATCTGGGAGGCGACGAAGCGGTTCCAGATGAGCCGGTAGAGCTTCAGCTCGTCGGCCGAGACGTCGCCTGCGACCGCCTCGGGCGGCAGGTCCATCATCGTCGGGCGGATCGCCTCGTGGGCGTCCTGGGCGTCCTTCTTCTGCTTGAAGCGGCGGGGCTCTGCGGGGAGGGCCTCGGCCCCGAAGGTCGCGCCGATGTAGGAGCGCACCGCGCCGAGCGCCTCCTCGGAGACCCGCGTCGAGTCGGTCCTCATGTAGGTGATGAGACCGACCGAGCCGCGCCCCGAGATCGTCTTGCCCTCGTAGAGCCGCTGGGCCACCTGCATCGTCCGGCGGACCGTGTAGCCGAGCGAACGCGCCGCCCCCTGCTGGAGCTTGGAGGTCGTGAAGGGCGGGACCGGGTTCGTCCGCTTCTCGCGCGCCTCGACGGAGACGACCGTCAGCGCGGAGGCCCGCAGGTGCTCGAGGACCTCCTCGGCCGCCGCGTGGGTCGCAAGGCGCGGATCGGTGCCGTCGAACTTCAGCTTCTCGCCGCGCCAGGTGACGGTGCGGGCAGGGAAGAGGGCGTCTCCCTTCGCGAGCTGCACCGGCACGGAGAAGTACGGCACGGGGCGGAAGCGCTCCCGCTCCGCCTCGCGCTCCACGACGATCCGCAGCGCCACCGTCTGGACGCGCCCCGCCGAGAGGCCCCGCCAGACCTTCTTCCAGAGGAGGTCGGAGACCTCGTAGCCGACGAGCCGGTCGATGATCCGGCGCGCCTGCTGCGCGGCGACCCGGTTCGTGTCGATCGTCCCCGGGCTCGCGATCGCCTTCTGGATCGCGGTCTTCGTGATCTCGTGGAACTCGGCGCGGTGGAATCTCGCCGCGGGCGCCGAGGGGCGCAGGAGCTCCTCGAGGTGCCAGCAGATCGCCTCTCCCTCGCGGTCGGGGTCGCCCGCGAGGTAGATGTCGTCGGCGGCCTTCGCGTGCCTCTTCAGGTCGGCGATCGTCTTCTGCTTGCCGGGAAGGACCTCGTACGTCGGCTCGTAGCCGGCTTCCCGGTCGACCGAGATTCCCTTGCGCGGGAGGTCGCGGACGTGCCCGTAGCAGGCGAGGACGGAGAAGTCCTTCCCGAGGAACTTCCCGAGGGTGGCGGCTTTCGCCGGGGATTCGACGATGACGAGAGACTTCGACATGCGGCCGGTTACGATGCCACGGTTGTCAAGTCCGGGCCCCCCTCCTGGCGAAATGGGCGCCCGGGAGCGCCTCGGCGAGCCCCTCCAGCTCGAGAAGGACGAGGGCGGCCGAGAGGCGCGCGGCGGAGAGGCCGGTCGCCGCGGAGAGCGCGTCGGCGTCGCGCGGCTCGGCCGCGTCGAGGGCGAGAAGGACGCGCGCCGCGTCGGGGTCGTCGGGCGTCCCGAGGCCGACCCCGTCCTGGGACGGCCCGCCCGGGCGGAGGCGGAGGAGGTCCTCGTCGGGGAGCTCCCGGAGGACGTCGTCCGCGTCGCGGACGAGGATCGCTCCGTCTTTCAGGAGGGCGTTCGACCCGGAGGCGTGGTCCCCGATCACGGGCCCCGGAACCGCCGCGACGTCGCGGCCCGCCTCGGCTGCGCACCGCGCCGTGATGAGCGAGCCGCTCTTGAGCGCCGCTTCGACGACGACGACGATCCGGACGCAGCCGGCGATGATCCGGTTGCGGACCGGGAAGTGCCACGCCTCGGGGGGCGTTCCGGGGGGCAGCTCCGAGAGCAGGGCTCCCCCCTCGAGCATCCGCGCCCGGAGCCTGTCGTGGGCGGCGGGGTAGGAAACGTCGACCCCGCAGCCGAGAACGCCCCACGTCTCCCCACCTTCGTCGAGCGCCGCGGCGTGGGCGGCCGCGTCGATCCCGTGGGCGAATCCCGATACGACCGTGACCCCGGCCCGCGCCAGGCCCGCAGCGACGAGCCGGGCCGCCTCGAGCCCGTTGCGGGTCGCGCGCCGGGACCCGACGAGGCCGACTGCGGGCCGGTCGCCGAGCGGCCGGCCTCGCGCGAAGAGGAACGGAGGCGGATCGGGCGCCTCCCTGAGAAGAGCCGGGTACTCGGGATCGCAGATCGTGACGACGCGCGCGCCGCATCTCTCGAGGCGCCCGCGGTGCGCGTCGAGCCCCGGAGCCGGCGAGCGGTCGAGGAGCGGCACGACCTCCACGACGTCGGCCCCCGCGAGCGCGGCCGCCTCCCCGGGAGGACGCTCGAGCGCCGATTCCGGCGAGCCCGCGGCGACGAGGAGCCTCGAGAGGACGCGGGCCTGCGCTCCGCGGACGCGGAGGCTCCACGAGAGGACGATGTCGGAGGGCATCCGCTGGGATCGCATCTTGCGTAGGGAGCGCTGACTATAATGCCGCCCTCCGTGAGACACCGTCGCCGCGCCCCCGCCCTGGGCTTCGTCCTCTCGATCGCCGTGTCGTTTTCCGGCTGCGCCTCCAGCCCGGAGGCCACCACCCAGGCCGCCGACCAGAAGACCTACGGCGCCAGGATGGCGCAGCGAGGCTTCTGGAGGGAGGCCCTCTTCCGGTTCGAACGGGCGGCCCGGCTCGCGCCGGACGACCCCGAGATCCTGAACAACCTCGCGGTCGCCTGCGAGGCGACGGGCGAGACGGCCCGGGCGCTCGCCGCCTACAAGAAGGCTCTCGAGCTCCGTCCCGACGACTCCCGCATCAAGCGCAATTACGCGCGCTTCGCCGAGTACTACACCTCCCTGCAGCGGGCCTCCGGCCCCACGACGACACCGAAGTGAGACGCCCCGCCGCTTTCCTCGCCGCCCTCGTCCTCCTCTCGGCCCCCGGCCGCCCGCTCCTGGCCGGCGGCGAAGAAGTGAAGCTGAAGCTGCCCCTGCGCCCGAAGCTCGCCGTGACGGGGCGCGAGCGGATCTCGCTCGCTCCCTTCCTCGTCGCCTCGAAGCTCTCGGAGCGCAAGGAGTCGACGCGGGTCAAGGACCTCGACCTCGACGCCGAGTTCCGCCGCTACCTCGGCAAGCAGATCGGCCGGCGGACGAAGATGGCCGTCGTCACGATGCCCGCCGACGTGAAGCTCCCCTCGACCGAGCTGAAAGCCCTCGGCGAGGCGACGGAGTTCTGGCGGGAGCTCGGCTCGCGTGTCGGCGCCGAGGTCCTCCTCTCGGGGATCGTCGACTTCCGGGTGGAGGACAAGTCGGGCTACAAGTCCGAGGAGTACACGAGCAACCTCGACGGGAGGACCTACTACCGGCAGGTCTTCGTCGAGTCGACCGGCTTCACCTTCGAGGTGACCGTCCTGGCCTTCGACGGGCGGACCGGGGCGAAGCTCTACCAGGAGACGTTCAAGGACCAGAAGGAGAAGTCGCGGCGCGCCGCAGACGAGATGGTGGGTCTCTTCGAGAACCTCTTCTCGCTCGAGAACCAGCTGCTCGGCCTCTTCGTCGTCAGGGAAAGGGAGGCCAACCGCTATGTCTTCGATTAGGCGGCGCGCCTTCCGGCTCGCTCTTCCCGCCGCCCTCGCGGCCCTGTCCCTCGTCCCGGCGCCGCTCCGCGCCCAGGGGCAGAACAAGGTCGTCTACGACAAGTTCGACTGGAAGATCTACTCCTCGACCCACTTCCGGATCTACCACTACGGCCGGGGCGAGGCCTCCCTGCAGAAGGTCACCTCGATGGCCGAGTCGGCCTACGACGACCTGTCGCGCCGCCTCAACTACCAGGTCCCGAAGCCGATTCCCCTTCTCTTCTACGTCACGCACGCCGAGTTCGAGCAGAACAACATCATCATGAACTTCATCCCGGAAGGCGTCGGCGCGTTCGCCGAGCCGGCGCGCAACCGGATGGTGCTGCCGATCGACCTCCCCGACGAGAAGCTCCAGAACCTCATCGCCCACGAGCTGACGCACATCTTCCAGTACGAGATCCTGTTCGGAGGGCGGCTCTCCCGGGCGATCACGTCGAACATCCCGACGTGGTTCATGGAGGGGATGGCCTCCTACTTCGCGGACGACGAGGACGAGAAGGACCGGATGTTCATCCGCGACGCGGTGAACTCCGACCAGATCCCACCGATCACGCGCGTCAACATCAACGGCTACCCCGCCTACCGCTTCGGCCACGCCTTCTTCGACTTCATCGAGGCCGAGTGGGGCAAGGACGCCGTCCGCGAGCTCGTCTTCGAGTTCCGCTCCTTCCTCGGGAAGGACATCGCCGTGGCCCTGAAGAGGACCTTCGAGATCGATCCCGACGACTTCGACCTCAAGTTCCGGCGCTACCTGCGGCGCAAGTACCTCCCTCTGCTGGCCGTGAAGGGAGAGGCCTCCGAGTACGGCGAGCGGTTCCGCGTCGGGGCCTGGGAGCGCCCCTCCTACGAGGTCGGGGCCGCGCCCTCCCCGTCGGGCGACTTCGTCGCGACACTCACGACCTACAAGGAGGACGTCGACATCGCCCTCCTCTCGACGAAGACCCGCAAGCTCTGGAAGAACCTCTCTCCCGGGCGGACGACGAAGTACGAGTACATCTCGGCCCAGTTCCTGACGCAGGGGCCCGAGGGCGGTCGCGACCTCTCCTTCGCCCCCGACGGCGACAGGATCGCCGTCTTCGCCCGGCGCGAGCGAGGCCGCCAGCTCTTCATCTTCTCGGCCCGCGGCGGCGGCATCATCGAGAGGATCCCCGTGGCGCCCGACATGCCCCTGTCGCCGGCCTTCTCGCCCGACGGCCGTTCGGTCGTCTTCACGGGCATCTCCGGGACCTCGCGCGACATCTTCCTCCTCGACCTCGCGTCGAAGGAAGCGCGCAACCTGACGGCCGACGATGGGTACGACACCGCGCCCGTCTTCTCTCCCGACGGCAAGTTCATCTACCACACGAAGGTCGTCGCCGGCCTCCACAAGATCGTCCGCTTCCCGCTGGAGGACCCCTCGCGGATCGAGCAGATCACGTGGGGCGAAGGGAACGACGACGACGCGGCCTTCTCGCCCGACGGCTCGCGCCTCTACTTCGCCTCGTCCCGTGGCGGCGTCTTCAACGTCTACGGCCAGGACCTCGCCACCGGCGACCTCGTCCAGTACACGGACGTCATCGGAGCGGCCCTCGGGCCGGCCGCCTACACGGGGCCCGACGGGCAGGAGAAGGTCATCTTCTCCGGCTACCAGGCCGGCCGGTTCCAGCTCTACGTGGCCGACGCGAAGAAGCCGTTCCGGCGGCTCGAGGAGAAGGCCCTCCCGCCCGCGCCGATCGTGAGGGACGCGGCGGCCGAGTTCATCCCGGCCATCGAGGTCTCGATCGACCCCGAGAAGATCGAGAAGAGCAAGTTCAAGCTCTTCATCGACGACGTCGGCGCCTACGCCGGGATCAACACCGACGGAACCTTCGTCTCCTCCGCCCGGTTCAGCTTCTCCGATTACCTCGGTGACCGGCGCGCCGTCCTCATCTGGGACACGCTGGCCGGCTACTCGAACATCAACGCCCTCTACTTCAACCTCAAACGGCGCCACCAGTGGGGCGTCCAGCTCTACGACCAGCGGACCTACTTCCTCGGCCTGAACTCGGCCGGCGAGGTCGTGTCGGACCGCCGGTTCAGCCGGGAGACCGGCGCCAGCGTCCTGGGCGTCTACCCCTTCTCGCGCTACGCCCGCGTCGAGGGGACGTTCGGCTTCATCTCGCGCTCGATCGACGCGGCCTACATCATCACGAACGACGACGGCACGCAGGGACAGGTCTTCCTGCCCCGCGAGGACAACACGATCCAGGCCGGCGTCGGCTTCGGCTACGACGGCACCCGTTTCAAGTCGTTCGGCCCGCACGGCGGACAGGCGCTCTCGGCCGACTACCGGTACCTGCCGGACTTCCAGGACGGGGGAACGCTCACGTCGGACCTCGCCGTCACGGCGAGGGCCTACGTCCCGATCTCACGCCGGACGAACTTCGCGTTCCGCTTCTTCGGCGCCAGGTCCACCGGCGCGGTTCCCACGGTCTACGCGTTCGGCGGCCTCGACACGCTGCGTGGGTACGACTACCGGACGCTCATCGGCAATCGCATCGCCTATCTCAACACCGAGTTCCGCTTCCCGCTCATCGACGTCCTGATGACCGGCTTCGGCCTCAACTTCGGCGGCGTGCGGGGGCGGCTCTTCTTCGACATCGGCGGCGCCTGGCTCGAGGGCCAGGACTTCACGTGGGCCGAGAGCGGGCGCCTCGTGGATGCGCGGGCCTCCTACGGAGCCGGATTCACGACCTACTTCCTCGGGATCCCCTGGAACGTCGACTTCGCCCGCCCGACGGACCTGAAGAAGTCGCTCTCGGGCTGGCAGACGACCTTCTACATCGGACCCGCTTCCTTCTGAGCGCTGCGGCCGGAAAAGGGGTGACGGAAGTCACCCCGGACCGGCCCGCCGCGGCCTAGAATCCCAGCGTGAGAGTCCGCGTTCTCGGAGCGTACGGCGGCTCCACGCCGTGGCATCGGCAGACCTCGTTCCTCCTCGACGGGACGGTGTCTCTCGATGCGGGCGCCCTGACGCAGTCGCTGACGCTCGAGGAGCAGTCGCGGGTGCGGTCCATCATCGTGACGCACTCGCACCTCGACCACATCGCCTCGCTTCCGTTCCTCGTCGAGAACGTCTTCGGGCGGACCGCGGGGCCGATCGAGGTGATCGGCCCGAAAGACGTCACCGCGCTCCTCCAGGACCACCTCTTCAACGACGCCATCTGGCCCGACTTCACACGGATTCCGACGCACTTCCTCCCCGCCGTGACGTTCCGGGTCATCGAGGCCGGGGTGCCGTTCCGCGTGAACGGTCTCCAGGCGCTCGCCGTCCCCGTGTCGCACGTCGTTCCGACCTACGGCTACCTCCTCTGGGACGACCACGCCTGCGTCGTCTTCTCGAGCGACACCGGCCCCACCGAGGCCATCTGGGCCGAGGTGCGCCGCCGGGCGGACCTGAAGGCGATCTTCGTCGAGTGCTCCTTCCCCGACTCGATGTCCGAGATCGCCGAGGTCGCCAAGCACCTGACCCCTGCCACGCTCCACCAGGAAATGCGGAAGTTCCCCGCGGGGGTCCCGGTGCACCTCTACCACATGAAGCCGCCGACGCTCCCGCAGCTGCGGGCCGACGTGGCGGCGCTCTCGGACCCGCGCATCCGGCTGCTGGACGACGGGGACGAGCTGGAGTTCTGACGGCGTAATGGATCGGGGGGACCGCGGCCCTGCGGGCCAGCGGCCGGTCCCCCCGAACCCCCTCCGCGCCGGTTCTCCTTTTTCGGTCTCCACCTGATTCGCCCTGCGGGCCAGCGGCCGGTCCCCCCGAACCCCCTCCGCGCCGGCTCTCCCTTTTCGGTCTCCACCTCACTGGCCCTGCGGGCCTGTGGCCGGCTCAGCCTTGGGTGGCGCGACCGTCCAGCGCGAGGAGCTCGCTCGCGAGCTCGAAGACGAGGCGGCGGCGGGTCCCTTCGGAGAGGCCGTGCGGCGGGACCGGGTCGCGCAGGGTGGCCTGGATCCGCAGGCGCGTTCCGGAGGGACGCGGCTCCAGCCTCCACCTTCGCAACCGGAAGAGTGCGAGAGGCCCTTCGGCCTCGACGGCGACTCCTTCCGGGAGGAGCGTGATCCGCTCCCTGCGCAGGAGCGTCCCCCCTTCGACGAGCGTCCGGTCGAAGCCGTCCCTCCGAACCGAAAGGTCCGTCACGGTCCAGCCCTCCGGAAGGAGGGCCGCGTGGATCGCGGGATCGGCGAGCAGGGTCTGCAGGCGCGGCAGCGCCGCCGTCGACGCGTGGTAGACCGAAAGCGTCGGCTCGGGGACCGACGGTTCCGCCGGGCCTGACCGCGCGAGCTCCGGAATCGGAGGACCGAAGAGCGCCTCGAGGCCCTCGCCGGCCGAAGCGGGAAACGGTATCCGGAGCCGGCTCCAGGCGTCGGAGACCTCCAGTGCACCGCTCCGCCAGCGGAGCAGGCGATCCTCCAGCAGGCGGAAGAGCTGTCCGGGCCCGGCCTCTCGGACCGGCTCCCGGCCGCGGTCGCCGCTGGCCGGCCCCTCGCCCGGCTCGATCTGGTAGAGGCTCCGTTCGTCCCCGCGCGTCTCGAGCGACACCTCCAGGCGCTCGTTGCCGCCGGCCCGTACAGAGAGGGCCCCGTAGCCGGTCGACACGGGCTCGTCGCGCGAATCGAGAGAAAGCGGTGCCGGGAGGGGAAACGCCGGATCGAGGAGGACCCGGCGGGCGTGCGCGAGGAGAACCGTGTGGCGCTCGCCCGCCGGACCGCGAGCCAGAGCCTCCTCGACGGAGAAGCCCGCCGCCGAGGCGAGGGCCGCGAAGACCCGAACGCGGGACCCGCCGCAGCAGCCCGCCCCGTCCTCGAGCCACGAGGTGAGGATTCCGGCGGGCCCCAGGTCCGGCTGCGCCCGGCGCAGCGGGACCTGGGCCTGGAACCTCACGAAGAGGTCTGCGAGGAGACGCGGCTCGGGGAGCGTGCCGTGCGGGTGGCCGAGCGCTTCCAGCGCATCCTCGACGGCGCTCACGTCGGCGCTCTCAGGCGGCGCGGGGGGGCAGCGCCGTCGCGAGAGTGGAGGCGAAAGTGGAGGCGAAAGCCAGGCGGTGGACGCGCGGGTCGGCCCCGAGCTCGGGGTGAAAGGTCGCCGCGACGACGTTCCCCTGCCGGACGAGAACCGGGTCGCCGCCGCGGCGCGCGAGAACCTCGACGTGCGGCCCGAGGTCGGCGAGCCTCGGCGCGCGGATGAAGACGGCCTCCAGCGGTTCGGTGCCGAACGCCTCCCGGTCCAGGTCGGTGAGCGTCACGACGGCCGAGTCGAGCTGTCGCCCGTAGGCATTCCGCACGGCCGTCGCGTCGAGGAGGCCGAGCCCGTCGCGGGCCGGACCTTCGATCCGGCGCGCCGCGAGGATCACTCCGGCGCAGGTGGCGAAGACAGGATCGCCCCGCTGCGCGACCTCGACGATCGCCGCTGCGACGCCCGTCCCCTCCATCAGCTTCCACATCGTCGTCGACTCGCCCCCCGGCAGGACGAGGCCCGCGCTGCCCCGGACCTCGTCCGCCGTCCGGACCGGGCGGGCCGGCACGCCGAGGCGCGCGAGCGCCGCCGCGTGCGCCTCGAAGTCGCCCTGAAGGGCGAGGACGCCGACGATCATCGTCACCAGCCCCGCGTCTGCAGGAGCTCCGCCTCGACGAGCTTGGCCGCCTCGATCCCCTTCATCCCCTCGCCGAGGTTCTCGGACGCCTTGGCGACGCGGGCCGGATCGTCCCAGTGGGTCGTCGCCTCGACGATGGCGCGCGCGCGCAGGGCCGGGTCGTCCGACTTGAAGATGCCGGACCCGACGAAGACCGCCTCCGCACCGAGGATCCGGCAGAGGGCCGCGTCGGCCGGCGTCGCGATGCCGCCTGCGGCGAAGTTCGGGACCGGGAGGCGGCCGTTGGCGGCGACCCAGACGACGAGCTCGAACGGCGCCCCGAGCTGCTTGGCCGCGGCCATCCACTCGTCGCGGGAGAGGAGCGTCAGCGACTTCATCTGCCGTGTCACCTCGCGCAGGTGCTTCACGGCGTGCACGATGTCGCCGGTTCCCGCCTCGCCCTTCGTCCGGATCATCGCGGCGCCTTCGCCGATCCGCCGGAGCGCTTCGCCGAGGTTCCGGCAGCCGCAGACGAACGGGACCTTGTAGTCGTGCTTGTAGACGTGGTTCTCTTCGTCCGCAGGCGTCAGGACCTCGCTCTCGTCGATGAAGTCGACCTCGAGCGACTCGAGCACCCGCGCCTCGGCGAGGTGGCCGATGCGGCACTTCGCCATGACCGGGATCGAGACCGCCTCCTGGATCTCGCGGATCTTGGCGACGGGGGACATCCGCGCCACGCCGCCGTCGCGGCGGATGTCGGACGGGACGCGTTCGAGCGCCATGACCGCGCAGGCGCCGGCGTCCTCGGCGACCTTCGCCTGCTCGGCGTTGACGACGTCCATGATGACGCCCCCCTTGAGCATCTCGGCGAGACCGACCTTGACGCGGAACGCATCGGACGTGAACGGGGAGGAGAAGACGGGGCTGCTGCTCATGGCTCTTTTCCTTTTCAGATCTGGATGAGGGCTTCCTCGCGCCGCTCCTCGGCGCGGGGGGCTCTTCGCTGAGCCTTTCGGACGGCGGCCCGGGCCAGTACGCCGACGCTCTCGAGGGCTTTCTCGAGGTCGGCGCCCGAGCTGCGGGAGACGGAGATGCGGAGGGCGGACGTGTCGGCACGGTCGGGCGCGTAGTCGCCGCCCGGGGAGACGAGGACCCCCTCGGCGCGCGCCGCCTCGACCAGCTCCCGCCCGGAGACCCCGGCCGGAAGCTCGACCCAGAGGACCCAGCCGCCGAGCGGCCGGTCGCAGCGGGTGCCGACGGGGAAGCTCCTGAGGACGGTCTTGTGCGCGAGGGCGAGCCGCGTGCGGAGGCGCGCCTTCACGCGCAGGAGATGCCGGTCGTAGTCGCCGCGCGAGAGAAAGACGTTCAGCGCCGCCTGGAGCACCGGCGGGGAGGTGAGCTCGCCGATCCGCTTCAGCGCCGCGAGGCGGTGGACGAACTCGCGCGGGCCCGAGATCCACCCGACGCGCACGCCCGGGAAGAGCGCCTTGGAGATCGTCCCGAGGTGGACGACGTGGCCCGGCGCGAGGGCGGCGAGCGGGGGCGGGAGCTCGCCCTCGACCGAGAGGTCGGCGTCGAAAGCGTCCTCGACGACGAGGACGCCCGCCGCCGCGGCCGCGGCGACGAGCCCGCGACGGCGGCCCGCGCTGGCCAGGAGCC
This sequence comes from Holophagales bacterium, assembly GCA_016719485.1. NCBI lineage: Bacteria > Pseudomonadati > Acidobacteriota > Holophagae > Holophagales > Holophagales bacterium. Next base: position 156,588 of record JADJZB010000008.1, on the reverse strand, counting down.
CGGTCGGGTTCTGGAAATCGGGGATCGTGTAGAGGAACTTCGGGCGTTCGGCCAGCGCGGCGGCGAGCGCTTCTGGCTCCGGTCCCTCGGCGTCGAGCGGGACGCCCAGAAGCCGGGCTCCGTGGGCCCGCAGCAGGGAGAGCGCTCCCGAGTAGCTCGGGTTCTCGACGGCGACGGCGTCCCCCGCGTCCACGAGGGCGCGCGTGATGAGGTCCAGCCCCTGCTGGGCACCGTTGACGATCAGGAGCGCGTCGGCATCGGCCGGGATGCCGCGCCGCTGGAGGCGGGAGGCGAGCGTTTCGCGCAGGGGCCTGTAGCCGAACGGGGAGCCGTAGGCCAGGAGGGCCCCGTCGCGCGCCACTTCTGCCAGGACCTTCGCGAAGGCCTCGGCCGGGAACTCCCGCTCGTCCGGGGCGAGGCGGGCGAGGTCCTGCGCCAGGGCGGGAGTCCCGTCCTGCGCGCCCGTTTCGGCGAGGATCCGGCCGAGGAGGGCCGAGGAGATCCGGTCCCACGACGGGGCGGGGCCGACCATCGGGCCGGCGAGCGACCTTCGGGCGATGCGCGTCCCGCCTCCCTTGTTCGTCTCGATCCACCCCTCGCGCTTCAGCACCTGCAGCGCCTGGTGGACGGTGGCCCGGTTCACCTCGTGAGTCCTGGCCAGGGCCCGCGACGCGGGGAGCCGGGACCCTTCCTGGAAGCGGCCCCTCCGGATGTCGCGGATGACTCCGTCCGCGATCGTCCGGTAGAGCGGCACGCGGCCGCCCGCCTCTTCCGGGTTCGGGTCGGGGAGAACGGGCGTCGTCACCGACGCAAGGATGATCCTTGGCCTAGACCAACCGCAAGCTTTCCCGGCCACGGGGCCAACCATCCGGGCCCGACGGCCCGTCCGGTCACTCCCCCCGGGTGGACCTCTCGTCCCAGAGCCGGCGCAGCTCCTCGGAGAAGAGCTGGTCGAACTCGCGGGACCCCTCGGCGACCCGCCGCCCCCGCGCGAGGACCCTCTTGCGCGCCTCGGCGGCGAGGGCCTCGTTCTCCTTCTCCCAGCCCTGGAGGGCCGAGGAGATCCCCTTCGTCACGTACTCCGCCTCCGCCGTGAGCTCGACGCCCGGGGCCTTCCGGAGCCCGTCGAGGATCCGGCGGGAGAGGTCGATGGCCCGCTCGTGGGAGAGGGACACTAATGTACTCGCCGGGGGCCTTCGCCCGCGTGCGTCCGGATCGCCGCGACGCCCTGCGCCGTGAGCGGGTGGTCGAAGAGGCGGTCGAGGACGGCGAAGGGAATCGCGGCCGCGTCCGCTCCCATCGCGGCCGCGTCGAGCGCGTGGACGGGGTTCTGGACGGCGTCGACGACGATCTGGGTCTGCAGGCCGTAGTTGTCGTAGACCCGGACGACGGCGTCGACGACGTCCATCCCGACCTGCCCCGCGGCGTCGAGGCTCCCGACCGGCGTCGAGGCGTAGGCCGCCCCGGCCCGGGCCGCCAGGAGCGCCTGGAGCGGCGTGAAGACGAGGTGGACGTCGGCGGCGATCTGCTCGTCGTTGAGGAGGCGCACGACCCGGAGACCCTCGCGCGTCATCGGCAGCCGGACGACGATCGCCTTGCCGAGCTTGGCCAGCTCCCGCGCTTCCTTGTACATCGCCTTCGGCTCGCCCGCGGCGACCGCGGCGAAGACGGGGCCGTCGCTGACCTGGGAGAGCTCCGAGACGACCTTCCGGTAGTCGCGCCCCGCGGCGAGGACGGCCTCGGGGCGGACGACGGCGCCGTCCAGAAGCCCCCACTCCTTCACGCGGCGGGCTTCGTCGGCGTCGAGGGTGTCGAGGAAGAACCTCATTCTTTAACTCTACTCGCTTTCCGTTTCGTCCCCGGCCGGGACGGCCGTGGGCGGGGCGTCGGGGTCCTCGGGCTCGTCGGGCACTTCGTCCCGTTCGCCGAGCGAAGGAAGCTTGGCCACGGCGACGACGGCATCCCCCTCGTCGAGGTCGATCACCTTGACCCCCTGCGCCGCGCGCCCCGTCTCGCGCACGCCGGCGGCCGCGAATCGGATCATCATCCCCATCCTCGTGATGAGGAGGAGCTGGTCGCCCTCGCCGACGGACTTGATCCCGACGACGGGCCCGTTCTTTTCGGTCACGCGGACGTTGATGACCCCCGAGCCGCCGCGTGTCTGGTGGCGGTACTCGGAGACGTCGGTCCGCTTTCCGTAGCCGAGCTCGGTCACGGCGAGGAGGGTCGCGGCCTCGTCGACGAGGTCCATCTCGACGACCTCGTCCCCTTCCCGCAGCTCGATCCCCTTGACGCCCGTCGTGTCGCGGCCGATGGGCCGCACGTCGGTCTCCGTGAACTTGATCCCCATGCCGTTGCGCGTCCCGAGGAAGACCTGGCGGCTGCCGTCCGTGACCTGGACGGAGAGGAGCTCGTCCTCGTCCTCGAGGTTGATCGCGATGATCCCCGCCGCGCGGACGTTGCCGTAGGCCGACAGGACCGTCTTCTTCACGAGCCCCCTCTTCGTCGAGAAGAGGAGGAAGCGGTCCTCCGGGAATCCGCGGGTCGTCGTCATCGCGGCGACCTTGTCTCCCGGCTCGACCTGGATGAGGTTCACGAGGGCCTTGCCGCGCGCCGCCGGCCCGGCCGACGGGACGTCCCAGACGCGGACGCAGTGGACCCGCCCGTGGTCCGTGAAGACGAGGAGGGAGTCGTGCGTCGAGGCGACGAAGAGGTGCTCGACGACGTCCTCCTCGGTCGCGGCGGCGCCCGTGCGCCCCTTGCCCCCCCGCTTCTGCTCGCGGTAGACGGAGAGCGGCGTGCTCTTGGCGTAGCCGCCCCGCGTGACCGTGAGGACGACGACCTCGTCCTTGATGAGGTCCTCGTCGTTGAGGTCCTTCTCGAGGGTCGAGATCTCCGTCCGCCGGTCGCAGCCGAAGCGCGTCCGGATGTCGGCGAGCTCGGCCCGGATGATCGCCGCGACCCTCTCGGGGCGGGCGAGGATGTCCTTCAGGTCCGCGATGAGGGCGAGGACGTCCTTGTACTCGGCGACGATCTTGTCGCGCTCGAGGCCGGTGAGCCGCTGCAGGCGCATCTCCAGGATCGCCTGCGCCTGGACCTCGTCGAGGCGGACGAGATTCCCCTCGCGCCGCGCGCGGGGCGAAAGGTCGAGCACGGGCAGGTCGAGGAACGCGGTCAGGGCGGCGAGGTCGACCTCGATCTCCGTCGTGAGACGGGCCTTCGCCTCCTCGGGGTCCTTCGAGGCGCGGATGATCGCGATGACGCGGTCGAGGCCCGAGAGCGCGATCGCGAGCCCGAGGAGGATGTGGGCCCTGCCTTCGGCCTTCGCGAGGTCGAAGCGCGTCCGCCGCACCACGACCTGACGGCGGTGGTCGAGGAAGTGCCGGAGCATCTCCTTCAGCGGGAGGACGCGGGGCTGCCCCTCGACGATCGCGAGGAAGATGATGCCGAACGAGCTCTGGAGCGGCGTGAGCTGGTAGAGGCGGTTCAGGAGGACGTTCGCGTTCTCGCCCTTCTTCAGGTCGATGGCGATGCGCATCCCGTCCCGGTCGCTCTCGTCCCGGATCGCCGAGATCCCTTCGAGCCGCTTCTCGTTCACGAGGTCGGCGATCAGCTCGATGAGCCGCGCCTTGTTGACCTGGAAGGGGAGCTCGGTGACGACGATCGACTCGCGGTCCGCCCGTGTCGAGGCTTCGATCTCCGCGCGGCCGCGGACCTGGATGATCCCGCGGCCGTTGCGGTAGGCCTCGACGACGCCGCGGCGCCCGAGGAGGATGCCGCCCGTCGGGAAGTCCGGGCCCGGCAGGACGCGGAGGAGCTCGTCGAGCCCCGCCTCGGGGTTGTCGAGGAGGAGGATCGCCGCGTCGCACGCCTCGCGGAGGTTGTGCGGGGGGATCTTCGTCGCCATCCCGACGGCGATGCCCTCGGCGCCGTTCACGAGGAGGTTCGGGAACTTCGCCGGCAGGACGGTCGGCTCCTGGAGCGAGCCGTCGTAGTTCAGCGTCCAGTCGACCGTCTCCTTGTCGATGTCGTCCCCGACGAGCTCCTCGGCGAGCGCCGTGAGGCGGATCTCCGTGTAGCGCATCGCGGCGGCGCTGTCGCCGTCGACGGAGCCGAAGTTGCCCTGCCCGTCGACGAGCGGCTCGCTCATCGAGAAGTCCTGCGCCATCCGGACGGCGGTGTCGTAGATCGACGCGTCGCCGTGCGGGTGGTACTTGCCCATGACGTCGCCGACGATGCGGGCCGATTTCTTGTAGGCGCGGTTGTGCCGGTTGCCCTGCTCCCACATGCCGTAGAGGACGCGGCGGTGGACCGGCTTCAGGCCGTCGCGGACGTCGGGGAGAGCCCGGCCCACGATGACCGACATCGCGTAGTCGAGGTAGCTGCGGCGGATCTCCTCCTCGATGGAGACGGGGAACCGCTGCTCGGCGGGGACGGGGGGCTTTTCGGGATCGTCGGTCATGTCAGATGTCCAGGTTCGTCGCCGCGAGCGCGTTGGCTTCGATGAAGGCGCGGCGGGGCTCGACGGCGTCCCCCATCAGGATGGTGAAGAGCTCGTCGGCCTCGACGGCGTCCTCGACCCGGACCTGCAGGAAGCGCCGCGAGGCGGGGTTCATCGTCGTCTCCCAGAGGGTCTCGGGGTTCATCTCGCCGAGGCCCTTGTAGCGGCTCGCCGTGAGCCCCTTCTTGGCGCTGTCGAGGATCGCTTCGGCCGCCTCGGCAAGGGTCCCGACGCGTTTCTCGTCGTCCTTGCGGCGGAGCACGTACGGTCCGTCGAGGAAGCCGTCGAGGAGCGCGGCGAGCTCTCCGGCCCGGCGGACGTCGAAGCCCCCGAGGAAGGTGGCGTCGACGACGGCCTTGCGCGTGACGCCGTTCGTCTCGCGCGAGACGTGGAGGGCGAAGCCCCCGTGCTCCTCCTCGGGGACGACCTCGGTCTTCAGGTCGGCCGGAAGGCCTGCCGCGATCGCCTCGAGGGCCGCGCGGTCGCGCGCCGCCTCGGGGCCGGCACCCGCCTTCACGAGCGCACGCAGAAGCTCCTCGGGGATCCCCCGCAGGGAGAGTCGCTTCACGAGGGAGAGCCACTCCTGGGCGTCGGAGAAGAGGCGCACGAGACCGGCGCCGGACACCGCGGTCCCGGTCGGCTCGGTGACGAGCGAGCGGTCGTCGCCGATCCGCGCGAGGAGGAAGCGGGCGTACTCCTTGTCGTCCTTGAGGAACGACTCGCGCTTGCCGTCGACGATCTTGTAGAGCGGCGGCTGCGCGATGTAGAGGTATCCGCGCTCGATCGCGGCGCGCATCTGCCGGAAGAAGAACGTCAGGAGGAGCGTCCGGATGTGCGAGCCGTCGACGTCGGCGTCCGTCATCAGGACGATCTTGTGGTAGCGGATCTTCTCGACGTCGAACTCCTCGCCGATGCCCGCCCCGAGGGCGAGGATGAGCGTGCGGATCTCGGCGAAGGCGAGCATCTTGTCGAAGCGCGCCTTCTCGACGTTCAGGATCTTCCCCTTGAGGGGCAGGATCGCCTGCGTCTTCCGGTCGCGCCCCTGCTTGGCCGAGCCGCCGGCCGAGTCGCCCTCGACGATGAAGATCTCGGAGAGGGCCGGGTCCGCTTCCTGGCAGTCGGCGAGCTTGCCCGGGAGCCCGGCGCCGTCGAGGGCCCCCTTGCGCCGCACGAGCTCGCGGGCGCGGCGGGCGGCCTCGCGGGCGCGGGCGGCCTCGATGATCTTGTCGACGATCCGGCGGGCGACCTTCGGGTTCTCCTCGAAGAAGGTCGAGAGGCGCTCGTAGGTGACGGTCTGCACCCACGTCTTGGCTTCCTGCGAGACGAGCTTCTCCTTCGTCTGGGAGGAGAACTTCGGGTCGCGGATCTTCAGGGAGACGACCGCCGTGAGCCCCTCGCGGCAGTCGTCGCCGGAGAGCGTCGTCTCCTTGAGGTTCTTCGTGAGGTTGTTGGCTTCCGCGTACTTCTGGATCGCGCGGGTCAGGGCCGTCTTCAGCCCCTCGAGATGCGTGCCGCCGTCCTTGTTCGAGATCGTGTTCGTGAAGCAGAAGATCTGCTCCTGGTAGCCGTCGTTCCACTGGAGGGCCACGTCGAGACGCTCGCCCTTGGCGTCGACCTTCGGGTCCCCCGTGGCGTCCTTCACGTCCGTGAAGAAGATGACGCTCTCGTGGAGCTTCTCGCGGTTCTTGTTCAGGTGGTCGACGAAGGAGGAGATGCCTCCCTCGTAGCGGAAGAGGTGCTTGCGCTCTCCCTTCTCGTCCCGCTCGTCGACGACCTCGATCGTGACGCCGGGGTTGAGGAAGGCGAGCTCGCGCAGGCGCTGGGACAGGGCGTCGAAGCTGTAGGAGCGGACCGAGAAGATCTCCGGGTCCGCCTGGAACGTGAGCTTCGTTCCCGTCTTGTTCGTGCGGCCCACTTCCCGGATCGGCTGCAGCGGCTTTCCCTTCGCGTAGGGCTGCTGCCAGACGCGCCCCTCCCGGCGGACCTCGACCAGGAGGGAGGAGGAGAGGGCGTTCACGACGGAGAGGCCGACGCCGTGGAGACCGCCGGAGACCTTGTAGGCGTTGTCGTCGAACTTCCCGCCGGAGTGGAGGTCCGTGAGGATGATCTCGAGCGTCTCGCGGTTGTGGACCGGGTGGAGCCCGACCGGGATGCCGCGGCCGTTGTCCTCGACGGTCACGGTCTCGTCGGGGTGGACGGTCACCGTCACCCGGTCGCAGTAGCCCGCCTGCGCCTCGTCGATGGCGTTGTCGACGAGCTCGGTGACCATGTGGTGGAGGCCCGTGATGTCGTCGGTGTTGCCGATGTACATCCCGGGCCGCTTGCGCACCGCCTCGAGCCCCTTGAGGAGCTTGATCGACTCGGTGCCGTAGCTCGTGTCGCGCTCCTCGGCGGGAGGAGCGTCCGGATCAGGAATCGAGGACATCTTCGGACCTTTCCTGTGGCCCCGCGGCGGCGGGGGAGACGAGGCGGGAACGGCCGGCCAGCGGGCCTGACGGGGAAAGGTCTCCCGCGTCCACGGCCCAGACGGCGCCCGCCGGGAGGGGCAGGGCGCGGGCGACGGAGGCGCGCGCCGAGGTGAGGAAGACCTGGCCGTCGTCCGGAAGCGCTTCGGCGAAGCGCGTCAGGACAGCCGGGTCCCACTCGGAATCGAAATCGTCGAAGGCGAAGACCGGAAGCGCTCCGGAGGCCTCGGCGAGGAGCGCCCGCTCCGCCAGCGCCCAGGCCAGGACGAGCGTCCGGGTCTCCCCGGAGGACGCCCTCGTCGAGAGGGGCGTCGGCCCGGACTCGACGCGTACGTCGTCCCGGTGAGGTCCGAAGAGAGCCCGTCCCGCGCGCCGGTCCGTTTCCTCGCGCTGTCTCAGGCCGCGGCGGAGCGCGTCGGCGAGCTCCTCGAGGCTCCCCTCGGCGGGAAGATCGGAGACGAGGCGGAGGGAGACGTCGCTCCACGGCGAGCCGAGGAGTCGCGCGGTTTCGGCGAGGCGCCTGCCGAGAGGTCCGATGCGCCGGCGGCGGGCCGCCGCGATGGCGGCGCCCGTGTCGGAGAGGATCTCCTCGAACGAGGAAAGGGCGTCGCGGTCGGGTCTCCCCGGGGCGGCGAGGAGCGCGACCCTTTCGGCGCGCGCCTTCTCGTACCGGCGAAACGCGGCGGCGAGTCCTGGCTCCAGCGCGACGGCGACCCGGTCGAGCGCGCGCCGCCGCTCGGAGGGCGGTCCCCCGAGGCGACCGAGATCCGCGGCGGTGAGGAAGACGATCGGCAGCTTCCGGCTGGCTTCGAGGCGCGAGACCTTCTTCCCGTTCCAGGCGTGCTCGCGGCGGCCCCGCGAGAGAAGCGCGCCGAGCGCGCCGTCCGCCTCGCCCGAAAGGCGCACGGAGACGGCAGCCGTCTCTTCGCCGGCGCGCACGACGTCGGCCAGATCCGCCGTACGGAAGGACGGGCGTCCGGAAACGAGAGCCAGACTCTCGAGCACGTTGGTCTTTCCCTGTCCGTTGGCGCCCACGAGGAGATTCATGCGCGGGTGAAAGCCGTGACGGGACGGGGTGAGGTTACGAAAGGCCTCGACCGTGAGGGCTTCGATCTCCACGTGTCGCCGCGCACCCCCTCAGACGCGCATCGGCATCACGACGTAGAGGTAGCTCTTCAGACCCGGGACCGGCTCCGCCGGACGTCCCTGGCACTGGGAGCCCTCGTCCTTCACGAAGAGGTGGACCTTCTCCGTCTCGCAGGCCTCGAGGAACTGCTCGAGGTACCGCGAGTTCAGACGGAGCGTGATCGTGTCGGCCTCGTATTCGGCGGCGATCTCCTGGTCCCCGTCGCCGACGTCCTGGCTCTCGGAGGAGACGACGAGCGCCCCTTCCTTGAACGTGAGGCTGACCGCCTTCAGGCGATCTCCGGAGAGGAGCGAGATCCTCCGCACCGCGCCGAGAAGCTCCTCGCGGACGACGGTCGCTCTTTTCGTGTTGTCCTTGCTGATGACCTTTTCGTAGTCGGGGAACCTGCGGTCGTCGAGCTTGGAGTAGATGCGCCGGCGCCCGACGGTGAAGCCGATGTGGTTCGTTCCGCGGACGATCGTGACGGGGGTCTCGTCGTCGGCGTCGAGCCGGGAGAGCTCGTCGAGGACCTTCTTGGAGACGAGGATCGCCTCGAAGCCGGTCTCGGCCGTGGCGTCCTCGACCTCGATGAGCGCGAGGCGGTGGCCGTCGGTGGCGGCCATCTCGAGACCGCCGTCCTTGGGCTTGAGGAGGGCTCCCTGCAGCTGCAGGCGGATCTCCTCGGTGGAGACGGCGAAACGGACCTTCTCGACCATGCGACGGAGGGCGCCGAACTTGAGGGAGAGCGTCGGCCCGCCGGCCGCTTCGGGCCGCGTCGGAAAATCGGTCGCCGGGAGCCCGTTGAGGCGAATCCTCAGCTTCGGTTCCTTGCAGTCGATCTGGACGTGGTGGTTCTCGAGAACGCGCAGACGCACTTCAGCGGTCGCCGGAAGGTCTCGGACGACGTCGAAGAGCCGTCGCGCAGGCACCGTGACGGCACCACCGGTCTTGAGCGAGAGCGACTCTATCTCCGACACGAACGTGGTGTCGAGGTCCGTCGCGGTCAGGGTCAGCGTCTGGTCACGTGCCTCGAGGAGAACATTCGAGAGAATCTGATGGGGCGTTCGCCGCTCCACCACACCCTGCATGAGGCTCATCTCTCGGGACAGCGTGGCCGCCGGAAGTGTCAGCTCCACATCCCCTCCAACATTCTCTTAAATTCTAGCACTGTAAGAGTTACAGAAGTAGTAGAAGGGGGACTCCTGACCTGTGGGAAGGTCCCGGAAAGGCTCGTTCGAACAGGGTTTGGCCGCTGGTCGAAGGTGTGGAGATCCGAGCCCCGGGCTGTGCAGATCGCGGCAGGGTCCGGAAGAGCGGGAAGGCCGGGATACGGATCGCACAGGAGTTACACCTCCCGGATCACCGGAATTGCGCGACGAGGGCCGCGACTTCGCGATCGAAGTCGGGGTCCTCTTCCCTCCGGGCGGTGATCTTCCGGATCGAGTGCAGGGCCGTCGTGTGGTGCTTGTCGCCGAAGAGCCGGCCGATCTCGGGCAGGGAGAGGCCGATCGACTCCTTCAGGACGTACATGGCGACCTGCCGGGGGAAGACGATCGCCTCACGCTTCGTCCGGGCCCTCAGTTCGGCGGGCTTCAGGCCGTAGTGGCCGGCGACGGCCTTGAGGATCTCGGCGGGACCGGTCTTCTGGGACTCGTCGGGGAGGATGCCGCGAAGCGCCTCATGGGCGAGATCCCGGGTGATCGGCTCTCCCCGCATCGAGGAGACGAGGACGACACGGTTGAAGTAGCTCTCCAGCTCCCGGACGTGGGTCTTGATCTTGGCGGCGAGGAAGTAGGCGGTGTCGTCGTCGAGCTCGACCTGGGCGACCTCGGCCTTGTGGCGGAGGATGGCGACTTTCGTCTCGAAGTCCGGGGGCTGGATGTCGACGACCAGGCCGCCCTCGAACCGGCTCTTCATCCGGTCGGTGAGGCCGGGGATGTCCCGGGGAAGGACGTCCGATGTGAAGGCGATCTGGCTACCGACGGAATAGAGCGCGTTGAAGGTCTGGAAGAGTTCGTCTTCCGTGGTGGCCTTCCCGGCGAGGAACTGGACGTCGTCGAAGAGGAGGACGTCCGCGTTCAGGAGGCGCTGCCGGACCTGATCCATCCTGTTGAACCGGATGCCGGTGACGACCTCCTTCACGAAGGTCTCCGAGTAGACGTAGAGAACCCGCTCTCCGGGCCGCCGGGAAAGGCGACGGTGGCCGATGGCCTGCATCAGGTGGGTCTTGCCCAGGCCCGTCGGGCCGCAGATGAAGAGGGGGTTGTACCGGTGGGAGGTCTGATCTGCGACGTGAAGGGCGGCGGCGTGGGCGAGCTGGTTGGAGGCGCCGATGACGAAGTGCTCGAAGGTGTAGAGGGGATTCAGGTCCCCGACCTTGGACCTCGGCGCCGCCTGGGGACGGACGGGAGAGACCGCGGCCCGATAGTCGTCCTGGCCCTCGAGAACGAAGCGGATCTCGCGGTTCCCGATCCCCGCGAGGCGGGCCGCGTCACCGATCTGGTCCCCGTACTCACGCGGGATGTAGTCGATGAAGAGGGGGCTGCCGATGAGGACGTAGACGGCGTCTGTCGTCTCGAGCTTCTGCCGGGTTCCGCGGAACCAGGTGTCGAAGTCGCGCTCGTCCACCCGGGACTTCAGGTGCTCGAGAATTTTCTCCCAGGAGGTCGATTTGTCCACGGCATCTCCACCGATGTGAGAAAGGAGAACCGCTCGGCGGAGCGGGGGGGGATGCTAGCACGCGCCCCTGGTCGGCCGGCCGTACTGCGGTGAGGAACCGGGGGCCGGGGGGCGCCGGCCGGGCTCTGCGGTTGACAGCGGCCGGCGAGTCCCGGAGAATCCGCCGCCTGCGCTCCCCGCAGCGGGAGAGGTGGTGTCATGAAGAGAACCTTTCAGCCCAACAACCGCCGCCGTCACAAGACGCACGGCTTCCTCGTCCGGATGAGGACGAAGAACGGCCGGGCCGTGCTCGCCCGGCGCCGGGCCAAGGGTCGGAAGCGCCTCGCCGTCTGAGGCGCCCGAGGACTCCGCCGCTTCCGGCGGGCCTTCCCGTCCCATGCTTTCCGAACCCAGCGGGCCCGGTCGCGACGCCCTTGCGACACGGGGCTCCGAGTCGTTCGGGAGGGGCCGCCGCGTGCTTCGCAGGGCGGACTATCTGGAAACTTACGCCACCGGCCGACGTTTCGTCGGCCGGTGGCTGGTCTTTTTCGTCCGTCCCGCCGCCGGACCCTGCGCGCGGCTCGGCGTGACGATCACGAAGAAGACCGGGTCCGCCGTCGTGAGGAACCGCCTTCGGCGGAGGCTCCGCGAGCTGTTTCGGAGGCACTCCGGCCTGAGCGGCGCGGCCGACGTGGTCGTGAACGTCCGGGCCGGAGCGGAGAAGATCTCCTTCCCGGACCTCTCGCGGGACTTCGACAAGCTTGTCGCCCGCGCGGGGGCGGGAGGAGCGCCGTGACCGGCGACGCGGACGTGCACCCCGGTGTCGCACAGGCCGGCGTCGCCGCGCGTTGCGCTGTTGCGCTCCTGTCTCTCTACAAGAGATTCATCTCGCCCCTTCTCCCTCCGGCCTGCCGGTTCCAGCCGACCTGTTCGGAGTACGCTCGGGAGTCGATCCTCCGCCACGGCCTCCTGAAGGGGGCGTGGCTCTCGGTCCTGCGCCTTGCCCGTTGCCACCCGTTCCACCCGGGCGGGTTCGACCCGGTTCCCTGACCCGCCTTCGAGGAGCTTCCATTGGATTCGAAACGTCTCGCCGTGGCTTTCGGCCTCTCCGCCGCAATCCTGATTCTCTGGACCCTGGTCTTCCCTGCGCCGAAGCCGGCGCCCCGGGCGGCGGTGCCGCCGCGGCCCACCGTGGCGACGACGAGCGTGCCGGCGGCGGCGCCCGTGGCCGCGGGAGTCGCCGCGGCCACGGAGCCCGCGCCGCTGGTCGCCGTCGCGCCGGTCGTGGCGGCGGAGCCGCGGGAAGTGACGCTGAAGAACGAGGTCCTCGCGCTGCGGCTCTCGAACCGCGGCGGGGAGGTCGTGTCGGCCCAGCTGTCGCGGTTCCGCGGAGCGGACGAGAAGGGAACGCTGGAGCTGGTCCGCAAGGACGCGCCGTTCGCGGGCCGGACCGTCGTGTACGACCCGAGCGATCCGTTCCTCGCGCGCGCGGCGGCCGCTCTCCACGAGACGACCGTCGAGGAAGGGGCGAAGGGAACCGTCGTCCGCTTCCGGTACCGCGAGGCGGACGGACAGGGCGTGACCCGGACCTACACCTTCGGCACCGGATACCTCCTCGGGCTCAAGGTCGAGAGGGAAGGCGGTTCCGGGCGGCCCGTGGGCGTCGTCCTCGGTCCTGGCATCGGAAACCCGTCGCAGGCCGAGCTCGAGAACCGGTACACGAAGCCGGGCTCGAGCGTCACCCTCTCCGCGAGCCGCTCCGTCACGAGGAAGGCGAAGGACGGGCTGAAAGAGCCCGTCCCGGTCGGTTCCGGTCTCATCGCGGCGGGGCTCGAGGACAACTACTTCGTCGCCGCGTTCCTGCCCGGCGCCTCGGAGAGCGTGACGCTGCGCCCGGTCGGGCTCGTCGTGGCGGCCGCCGCTGCGGCCGGGGGCGTGCCGGGCGCCGCGGTGGAGCCGCTGGCCGAGACCGAGGTCGTGCTTTCCGGAGCCGGAACGGTCGAAGCCGGCCTCTATTTCGGACCCAAGGACATCGACATCCTGCGCGACGTGCGGCCCGGGATGGAAAAGCTGATCGACTACGGGTGGTTCGCGGTCGTCGTCGCGCCGCTGCTCTGGCTCCTGAAGCAGTTCCACGCCGCGATTCCGAACTGGGGCGTCGCGATCATCCTGGCGACGATCGTCATCAAGATCCTGCTCTTCCCGCTGACGTGGAAGCAGCTCGTCTCGATGAAGAAGATGAGCTCTCTGCAGCCGAAGATCGAGGCGATCCGCCTGAAGTGGACGCCGAAGCTCAAGTCGGACCCGCAGGCGCGCGTGAAGATGAACGAGGAGACGATGGCCCTCTACAAGACGGAGAAGGTGAACCCGGCGGGCGGGTGTCTCCCTCTCCTCCTGCAGATGCCGATCCTCATCGCGTTCTACAACCTCCTCAGCCACGCGATCGACCTGCGTCACGCGCCGTTCGCGCTCTGGATCCAGGACCTTTCCGCGAAGGACCCCTACTACGTCACGCCGATCCTGATGACGCTGACCATGTGGCTGCAGCAGCAGATGATGCCGGCCACGGGCGACGCGATGACGAAGCGGGTCATGGGCTTCCTCCCGCTCGTCATGGGCTTCATGTTCAAGGACATGCCGTCGGGGCTCGTTCTCTACTGGCTCGTCCAGAACGTCCTCTCCATCGCCCAGCAGCTCCTCCTCGAGCGCTACACGGACCTCGGGATGAGGCCGAAGGCGACGAAGGCGTGACGAAGCGGCGGGGCGCGCGGGCGGAGGGTCCAAGACGGTGCCTCCGCTCGTCGCAGATGCCGCAGGCGAGAGCGACGTCCTCGTCGCCCGGGCGACGCCCCCGGGGGTGGGCGCGCTCGCGATCGTCCGGCTGAGCGGCCCGCCCGGCCCCACCCTGGCGATCGCGAGGCGGGTGGCGCCGCGGCTTGCCCTGCAGCCGGTATCTCGGCGGGCCTGTCTCTCCCCGTTCGTGGACGAGGAGGGGAGCGTCGTCGACGAGGGGCTCGTGATCTGGTTCGAGGCGCCCGCTTCGGCGACCGGCGAAGAGGTCGTCGAGCTCCAGGCGCACGGCTCCCCTGCAATCGTCGAGGCGCTCGTGTGCGCCGCCGTGCGGCAGGGCGCGCGCCGGGCGCGGCCGGGCGAGTTCACGCGGCGCGCCGTCGTCAACGGCAAGCTCGATCTGGCGAGAGCCGAAGGGGTCGGGCAGCTCGCGGCCGCGTCGAGCCGGGGAGAAGCGCGCCGCGCGCTCGGGCTGGTTCGAGGCGACCTTTCGAGGCGGGTGGATTCCCTTCGGGAGGAGCTGCTGGCCGCCCTGGTGGAGATCGAGGCCCGGCTGGATTTTGCCGAGGACGTCGAGCCCGACGGCGAGGCGGCCGCGCTCTCGCGGGTCGATGCGGTGCGGGCGGCGCTGCTCGTGCTGGCGTCGGAGGTCGGCGTGGGCAGGCCCGGGGAGGCTCTTCCGACGGTCGTGATCGTGGGCGCCCCGAACGCGGGGAAGTCGACGCTCTTCAACGCGCTGCTCGGCGAGGACCGGGTCCTCGTGACGGAGGTGGCGGGAACGACGCGGGACGCGGTTGCCGAGGTCGTCGAGATCGCCGGCGAGCGCGTGCGGCTGGTCGACACGGCGGGCCTCCGAGAGACGGTGGAGCGGCTCGAGCGGCTCGGGGTCGAGGCGACCGTGAGGGCCGCCGCGGGCGCGGATCTTCTTCTCCTGGCCCGGGAGGCGGGAGACGCGGGACCCGGCCCGGACGGGCTCCCGGACGGAGTGCCGGTCCTCGTCCTGGGGACGAAGGCGGACCTGTCGGGGTCCGTTCGGGACGGTGAGCTGCGCGTCAGCGCGAGGACGGGCGAGGGATTGCCCGCGCTCCGGCGCGAGATCGGGCTCCGGCTCGGCCGCGGAGACGAAACGGGCGTTCACGGCGCGCTGCCGCGCCAGCGCGAAGCGCTGCTCCGGGCGGCCGGAGCGCTGGCGGGGGTGTCGCCTTCCGATCCGGCCGAGATGGTGGCGGCGGCGGTGCGGGCGGGGCTTCACGCGCTGGGGGAGATCACGGGCGAAACGGCGACCGAAGAGCTGCTCGACCGGATCTTCTCCACGTTCTGCGTCGGCAAATGAGAGCGCGCTACGAGGTCGTCGTGGTCGGAGGGGGGCACGCCGGGACCGAAGCGGCGTGGGCCGCTGCGCGGCTGGGCTGCCGGACGCTCCTCCTGACGCGGGACCTGTCGGCGATCGCGCGGATGAGCTGTAACCCGGCCGTTGGCGGCCTCGCGAAGGGCCAGACGGTGCGGGAGGTCGACGCCCTCGGGGGGCTCATGGGCTGGGCCGCGGACAGGACGGGAATCCAGTTCAAGGTGCTGAACGCCTCGCGCGGCCCGGCCGTGCAGGGCCTGCGCTGCCAGTCGGACAAGGCCGCCTATTCGCGGGAGGTGGCGGGCCGGCTCGCGACGCAGCCGAACCTGGAGCTGAGGGAAGGTGCGGCCGCGGGATTTCTCGTCGCGGGCGGGCGTCTCGCGGGCCTGCGGCTCGAGGACGGAGAGGAGATCTCCTGCCGCGCCGCGGTCGTGACGAGCGGGACGTTTCTTCGAGGGCTGATTCACGTCGGGGCCGAGCGGCAGGACGCGGGGCGGTGGGGGGAGGCGCCGTGCGCCGGGCTCTCGGACGCTCTTCGGGACCTCGGTCTACGGCTCGGCAGGATGAAGACCGGGACGCCGCCCCGCGTTGCCGCGGAATCAATCGATCGCACAAAAACGGTTCGGTCGCGTGGTGACGCCGTTCCCCGGGCATTCTCGTTCCGCAGCCGGGCGGAGCACTTTCCGCGACTTCGCCAGGTCGACTGTTTCCTGACACACACGACGGAGCGGACCCACGACCTGATCCGGACGAATCTGGGCCGGTCCCCTCTCTACTCCGGGGTCATCCGCGGGAGGGGCCCCCGATACTGTCCGTCAATCGAGGACAAGGTCATCCGATTTGCGGAACGCGACCGGCACCAGATCTTCATCGAGCCCGAGGGGCTCGATACGGAATGGACCTACCTGAGCGGACTCTCCATGTCGCTCCCCGCGGACGTACAGGAGGCCGTGGTCCGGAGCATCCCGGGGCTGGAGCGCGCGGAGATCCTCCGGCCGGCCTACGCCGTCGAGTACGACGTCGTCTTTCCGGAGCAGCTCGAGGACACACTGGCGGTGCGGGCCCTGCCGGGGCTCTTCCTGGCCGGACAGGTGAACGGCACGTCCGGCTACGAGGAGGCCGCCGGGCAGGGACTCGTGGCGGGCGTGAACGCGGGGCTCGAGGCCGGCCGGCGGGAGCGGGGTCCGTTCACGCTCGGCCGGCACGAGGCCTACATCGGGGTGATGATCGACGACCTCGTGACGCTCGGAGCCGAAGAGCCCTACCGACTGATGACCTCGCGAGCCGAGCACCGGCTCCTCCTGGGTGGAGACACCGCGTATGCCCGGCTCACGGCGAAGGGTGTCGCCTGCGGACTCCTCTCCGAGGAGGAGGCTGCGCCGGTGCTGGAGCGGGAAGCGCGGCAGGGACGGGCGCGGGCGGCGCTGGCCCAGTCGAGAGTTCTCCCGGACCGCGGGACGCAAGCCGAGCTCGAGGTACACGGGATCGGAATCTCGGAAGAGACGACCGCCGCCGGTCTCCTCCGGCGGCCGGACGCGCCGGCGACGATCCGGGCGTGGCTCGAGGAACGGCTCCCGGAGCCGCTCGGCGGTCTGGACGGCGAGGAATGGGAACGGCTCGTGAACGAAGTGCGCTACGAGGGGTTCCTGAAGCGGGAGGTCGAAGTGATCGAGAGGGTGCGGCGTTCCGGAGAACGAACCGTTCCGCCCGGGTTCCGGTACGCGGGGGTCCCCGGGTTGTCGGCCGAGGCGGCCGAGAAGCTCGAGCGACACCGGCCCCGGACGCTGGGCCAGGCCGGCCGGATTCCGGGCGTGACACCGGCGGCGGTGACGCTCCTCTTGGCGCGGCTCGCAGCCGCCCAGCGAAGGGCGGGGCCGTGAAGGAGCTGGACGGGATGGTCCGGGATGGGCTGATCCGGCGGGGGCTGGAGATCGCGCTCCCCGCGACGGACGTGTTCGCGGCGTATCTTGCCCTCCTCCTCCGGGTGAATGCAGAGATGAATCTCGTCTCCAGAAAGGAGGCGTGCCCCGAGACGCTCGTCGAGCGCCACCTGCTCGACGCACTCGAGGCTCTCCCGCTTCTCCCCTCTGCTGCCAGCGCAGGGCTGGTGCTCCTGGACATCGGTTCGGGTGGGGGGTTCCCGGCGATTCCGCTTCTCCTGGCCCGGCGGGACCTGAAGGGGGTTCTCGTCGAGTCGGTCGGCAAGAAGGCGCGATTCCTGGAAGAGGCCGTCGGGGCCCTTGGATTGACGGCCCGGGTGGTGAACGCTAGATTCCCCGGTCCCGCGCTTGCGTTGATGAGACACGTCCCGCCCTGCCATCTCCTGACGAGTCGCGCCGTCGCCAGCGCCGGGGAGATCGTCCGCGCGGCCCGACCGGCCCTCGCGCGAGGGGCCGTTGCCCTTCTCTGGACGAGCGAACCCCTCCTCGAGGATGTCCGGCGGGCGCTGCCCGGGGCGATCGTCCGCTTTATGAAGAGTCCGGGGGCGGACCGACGCGGCATCGCGCGGGTGGAGTGTTTCACGTGAAACGTCTTGCGGTGGCGAACCAGAAGGGGGGGGTGGGCAAGACGACGACGGCGATCAGTCTCGCCGCCGCCCTCGCGATCCTCGAGAAACGGGTCCTCCTGGTCGACTTCGACCCGCAAGGGAACACGACGGGCGGCCTCGGGATCGACAAAGGGGAGCTCGAGAGGACCGTCTACGACTGGATTCTCGGCAACGCGTCCTGGAGCGAGGTCGCGCGGACGACGGCGCTCCCGCTTCTGACCCTCGTTCCCGCCTCCCGCGAGCTCGTCGGGGCCGAGATCGAGCTCGTGAACGTCGAGAACCGGGAGTACCTCCTCGCCGGGAGGCTCGACGCCCTCGAGGACGACTTCGACTACGTCATAGTCGACTGTCCCCCGTCCCTCGGGCTCCTGACCCTGAACGCCCTCACGGCCGTCGACGGGGTCATCGTTCCGATCCAGTGCGAGTACTACGCGCTCGAGGGGGTCTCAGAGCTCGTCGCGACGATCGAGAGGGTTCGCGAGAACCTGAATCCCCGCCTCGGAATCGCCGGGGTCGTCGCGACCATGTGGGACGAGCGGTTGAACCTGTCCCGCCAGGTCCTGGACGAGATCCGCCGGTACTTCGGCGCCGCCTTCCTCGAACCCGCGGTGCCCCGGAACGTGCGCCTCGGGGAGGCCCCGTCGTTCGGAAAGCCGATCTTTCTCTACGACATCCGATCCCGCGGGGCGGAGGCGTATCTCGCCATCGCGCGAGAGCTCCTGCGGCGCGACCTCGCCGGGGGGAACGGAGGGAAGCCGTGACGAAGAGACCCGCCCTCGGAAAAGGACTCTCCGCCCTCATCCCGGCGGCGAGACCCGGCACCCCCGAATCCCGGCCAGGTGTCTCGGTCCAGATGGTCGACCTCGATCACCTCGAGGCGAATCGCCAGCAGCCGCGCCGGAGGTTCGACGACGACGGTCTCGAGGAGCTGGCCCGCTCGATCAAGGAGACCGGGATCCTCCAGCCGATCCTCGTCACCCGCGATGCCGACCGCTTCCGGATCCTGGCAGGAGAGCGCCGGGTCCGGGCCGCCCGCCTCGCGGGCCTCACCCGCGTCCCGGTCCTCGTCAAGGAGGGGCTCGAGGATCGAGACCATCTCCTCGTCGCGCTCATCGAGAACATCCAGCGCCGCGACCTGACCGCGATGGAAGAGGCGGAGTCGTACTGGCACCTGAAGGACAAGTTCGGGATGACCCAGGACGAGATCGCCGAGCGGGTGGGGAAGGACCGGACCACGGTCTCGAACGCCATGCGGCTTCTCAAGCTCCCGGCGGAGGTCCGCGCCCAGGTCGAGGACGGGCTCCTGTCGGCCGGTCATGCCCGCACTCTCCTCTCGCTCCCGTCGGCCGCCGACCAGGAAACCCTCGCGAGGGAGTTCATTCGCAGGGGTCTTTCGGTCCGGGCGGCCGAAGCGCGGGTCCAGGAGGTCCTCGAGGGTGCGCCGAAGAAGAAGGCGAGCGGTCCCGACAACGACCCCGACACCCGGGATGCCGAGCAGAGGCTCCAGCGGTCCCTCGGGACCAAGGTCGAAATCCGGCGCCGGAAGAAGGGGGGCGAGGTCCGCCTCTCCTTCTACTCCGAGGAGCAGCTCATCGGCCTCTTCGAGCGACTCGTCGGAGGGGGCGGGTGATCGGCGGGCGGAAGGGGGGCGGCACCCTCAACGGCTTTCTCGACAGGGGAGCCCGCTTCGAGGGGACCCTCACGTTCGAAGACACGTTCCGGATCGACGGCGTCCTGAAAGGGAAGGTCGTCACGAAGAACGAACTGATCATCGGGGACGGCGCCGCGATCGACGCCGAGATCCACGTCGGTCGCCTCTCGGTCTCCGGAAACGTCCGCGGCGTGATCTACGCCCGCGAGCGGGTCGAGGTCCACGCGGGGGCGCGCCTCCAGGCCGAGATTCACACGCCCTCGCTCCTCGTCGAGGACGGTGCCGTGATCCAGGGGCCGGTCGAGACCGGACCGCAGGTCGGCCGGGCGCCCGGTACCGCTTCGGACCCGGCCATCCCCGCGATCTCGGTCTCCCCCGCGCCGAAGAAAAGCTGATCAGCCGGGCGCCGGCCCGAACGCGGTCCCGAGGACGGCGTGCGGAATCGTCGTCTCGCAACCCGGCTCGATCCCAAGCCCGGTGGCGAGCTCAGCGGCGACGTCCTCGGCCTGGTCGAGGACGTCGATGTCGACAGACGTCTCCAGCTGGCGCTCCCCGGAGGCTCCGGGGAGGTTCAGGCCGCACGGCGGGTGAAAGACGGCGCCGTCCCGCGACCAGGCGAACCCGTAGGTGCGGCAGGTGATCGGCCGCTCTTCGTAGATGCGGCAGCGTCCCGAAGGAAGCTCCAGCATCGGGCAGGCGCGATCGGCCACGACGGCGAAGTAGTCGTCGTCGGCGTCCTCGCTGCGATCGGGGTCGAGCAAACCGGTGCGCGGGTCCCCGGGAAAGGCCGTCGCGGACTCCTCGACGATGCGCCGAGCCCGGCCGATGACGTCCTCCCGGTCTCCGACGGTGAGCCGGGCGACGCCCTCTCGCACGAGCACCGCTTCAGAAAGGGAGATGTCGAAGAGACCGACGCAACACCCGAAGCAGCCCGCGCGACAGGCGATCTCGCCTGGGACCGTCCGTTCCGCCGCCCGGTCCCAGGCCGCGCTGGCGACCCGAAACGCCTTTTTCAATCGATCGATCTGTTCTTGGTTCGCCATCCGCCGGCCGCTCCAGCGGCGCATGGTAGCTCCGCCCCGGGGCCCTTGCGTTGACCGGCACGGCCTCCCTGTGGCATAAACACGGCCCCCGTGCGGAGTTCCGGATCGCGGTGCGCCCGGGGGCGGACCCCGCAGCGGCCCCTGAGAGCGGAACGAGCGATGCAACTGCCCGACCTCTCCCTTTTTCTCGTCGTCATCATCTTCTGGGCCACCTACCTGGTCCTGAGGAAATTCCTGTTGTCGCCGCTCGGCGCCGTCCTGGCCGCGCGGGAGCAACGCGTCGATGCCGCGCGCGCGGCCTCGGAAGCGGCCCTCGAGAGGCAGCGAGAGGTCGCCGTCGACCTCGACCGCCGCCTCACGGAGGCCAGGCGCGAGGCGCTCGCGCACCGGGAGGCCGCCCGGGCGGCCGCCGGTGAACGCCGACAGGCGCTCCTCGAAGAGGCCCGGGAGAAGTCGCGGGTCGTGGCGCGAGAGGCGCAGGCGAATCTCGAACGCGAGGTGCTCGCCGCGCGCCAGCAGCTCGGCGCGGAGACGAAGGCGATCGCCGGCGAGATCGCGAGCTACGCCCTCGGACGAAAGGTGGCCTGATGCCGGCCTCGCTGCTCGCGCGTCTCCTTGCCGGCGGAGCGGAGGGCCCGGCCACCTTCCTCGGCCTTCCCTACCCCTTCTGGCAGACGCTGAACTTCCTCGCGTTCATCGCGCTCCTCGTCTGGCTCCTCCGCAAGCCGCTGGGGCAGTTCTTCGAGAAGCGGCGCCTCGACGTCGCCGAAACGCTGCGCAAGGCGGAAGAAGACCGCGACCGGGCCCAGACTCTGGCCCGGGAGGTCGGCGAGCGCCTCGTGAAGATCGAAGCCGAGATCGAGGCGCTCAGGCTCCACGCGCGGGAGCAGGCCGTGGCGGAGGAGAAGGAGATCGCCGCCCGGGCCGTCGAGGAGAGCGAGCGGGTCGTCGCGCGCACGCGCGCAGAGCTCGACGCCAGGGTGCGGTCGGCGCGAAACGAGCTCACGGCCTACGCTGCGGACCTCGCCGTCGAGCTCGCCCGGGAGCTCGTCGTGAAGAACGTGACGCCCGACGACCAGACGAGACTCGTCGCCGAAGGCGTCAAGAACCTCGCCGGAGACGCCCGATGAAGGCCGCCGGTTCCGCCTTCGCGAGGCCCTACGTCGACGCCCTCTTCGCGGTCGCCGGGTCGCCCGACGCCGTCGAAGCGCTCCTCCCGTCCCTCGACACGGTCGCCCGGGCGCTCCAGGGCTCCGAGGAGCTCCGCGACTTCCTCGCGAATCCCGGGTACGGCCGGACCCAGAAGCGGGGCCTCGTCGCGGCCCTCGCGGAAACCGCAAAGGCGCCCGAGGTCGCGGGGCGCCTTCTGCGAGCGCTCCTGGATCGTGGGCGCATCCTGAAGCTCGCGAACGTCCTCGAGGCGATCCGCGAGCAGCTCGACGTGGAGCGGGGCGTCGTCCAGGCGACGGTCCGGTCCGTCGCACCGCTCGGCGAGGATGCCGAGAAGGGGATCCGCGAGGCCCTCGAGGCGCGCACAGGGACGCGCGTGAGGCTCCGCACCGAACTCGACCCCTCGCTCCTGTCGGGCTTCGTCGTCCGTCTCGGGAGCGAGGTCTTCGACGCCTCCCTTTCGCACCGGCTCACGCGGGCGCGAAAGGCCCTGGAGGGCGCCTCCGGGGCCGCGTGATCCACCACAGGACGAGGAAAGAGACGCCGCAATGACCGACATCAGCGCACGCGAAATCACGCAGCTCATCAAGGCGCAGCTCGCCGGGCTCGACCGCGGCATCGACACCGCCGAGGTCGGGACCGTCCTCTCCGTCGGCGACGGCATCGCCCGCGTCTACGGCCTCGACAAGGTCATGGCGGGCGAGCTCCTGGAGTTTCCCAACGACGTCTTCGGTCTCGCCCTGAACCTCGAGGAGGAAGACGTCGGCTGCGTCCTCATGGGCGACACGTCGAAGATCCGCGAGGGGCACGAGGTCCGCCGGACGAAGCGGATCATCTCCGTCCCGGTCGGCCCGGCGGTCATCGGCCGCGTCGTCGACCCGCTCGGCCAGCCGCTCGACGGCAAGGGGCCGATCGAGGCGGCGGCGTACTACCCGAACGAGCGGATCGCACCGGGCGTCGTCGACCGGCAGCCCGTCAAGGAGCCGATGCAGACGGGGCTCAAGGCGATCGACGCGATGATCCCGATCGGCCGCGGCCAGCGCGAGCTGATCATCGGCGACCGCCAGACGGGCAAGACCTCCGTCGCGCTCGACGCGATCATCAACCAGAAGGGCAAGGGCGTCGTCTGCATCTACGTCGCGATCGGGCAGAAGAGCTCGACCGTCGCGCAGGTCGTCCAGACGCTCGAGGCCAACGGCGCGATGGAGCACACGATCATCGTCGCCGCGAGCGCCTCCGACCCGGCCCCGCTCCAGTACATCGCCCCCTACGCCGGCTGCGCGATGGGCGAGTACTTCCAGTTCACCGGCAAGGACGGCAAGCCCGCCAGCAAGGACAACCCCGGCGGACACGTCCTCGTGATCTACGACGACCTCTCCAAGCAGGCGGCCTCGTACCGCGAGATTTCGCTCCTCCTGCGCCGCCCGCCGGGCCGCGAGGCGTATCCCGGCGACGTCTTCTACCTCCACAGCCGCCTGCTCGAGCGCGCCTCGAAGCTGAACGACGAGCTCGGCGGCGGGTCGCTGACGGCGCTCCCGATCATCGAGACGCAGGCGAACGACGTCTCGGCCTACATCCCGACGAACGTCATCTCGATCACCGACGGCCAGATCTTCCTCGAGTCGGACCTCTTCTACGCGGGCCAGCGGCCGGCCATCAACGTCGGCATCTCGGTCTCCCGCGTCGGCGGCTCGGCGCAGGTCCGCGCGATGCGGACGGTCTCCGGCACGCTCCGCCTCGACCTCGCCCAGTACCGCGAGCTCGCCGCCTTCGCGCAGTTCGGCTCCGACCTCGACAAGGCGACCCAGAGCCAGCTGAACCGCGGCAAGCGCCTCACCGAGATCCTCAAGCAGAACGTCTTCGTCCCGATGGACGTCGCGCTCCAGGTCGCCTCGGTCTTCGCCGGAACGAAGGGCTTCCTCGACGACCTGCGCGTCGAGGCGGTCCTCCCCTTCGAGAAGGTCCTCCACCGGTACCTCACCTCCGAGCGCACCGCCCTCCTCGACGAGGTCCGCGTCGCCAAGAAGATGACGAAGGAGCTCGAGGAAGGGCTGGCGGCCGCCGTCTCGGAGGCCAAGAAGCTCTTCCTCGCCGACAACCCGAGCGCGAAGGCCTGACGCCGGAAACGCCATGCCGAACCTGATCGACATCCGGCGGCGGATCCGCAGCGTCAAGTCGACGCAGCAGATCACGAAGGCGATGAAGATGGTCGCCGCGTCGAAGCTCCGCCGGTCCCAGGAGCGGGTCATCGCCGCGCGCCCCTACGCCGCGACGCTCGGAGCGACCCTCGCCTCCGTGACGGGGCGCATCCCGCCCCGCGAGGACGGCGCCCCGGCCCATCCGCTCCTGGCCCAGCGCGAGGAGAAGAAGGTCGTCCTCGTCGTCGTCACGGGCGACAAGGGGCTCTGCGGCGCATTCAACACGAACGTGAACAGGGCGGCCGGAGCCTTCGTCCGCGAGAAGAAGAAGGCCGGTGTCGAGGTCTCTCTCGTGACGCTGGGCCGCAAGGGGACCGACTTCTGGAAGCGCAGGACGGTGCCCATCCTCGAAGCCCGACCCGGCCTCTTCCAGCGGTTCGGCTACGACACGGCCGCCGAGGTCGCCCGCTCCCTCGCCGCCCGCTTCACCCAGGGCGAGGTCGACGCGGTCTACGTCGTCTTCAACGAGTTCAAGAGCGTCATCTCGCAGATCGTCGGCGTGAAGCGCCTCCTCCCGATCGAGCTCGGCGAGCTCGGGGCGAACGAAGGCGGAACCGACTACATCTTCGAGCCGGGGCCGGACGTCATCCTCGGGCGGCTCCTCCCGCGGCACGTCGAGTTCCAGCTGTTCCGGGTCCTGCTCGAGTCGAACGCGGCCGAGAACGCCGCGCGGATGACGGCGATGGAGTCGGCGACGAAGAACGCGGGCGAGATGATCGACTCGCTCACCCTCACCTACAACCGGGCGCGCCAGGCGAAGATCACGAAGGAGCTCATCGAGATCGTCTCCGGGGCAGAAGCGCTGAAATGAGATCTCGCTCCACGTTCCCGTCCCACGAGTGCTCCCGGCCCCGCCGGCCGCAGAGGTAGAACATGGCCATCGAAGGCAAAGTCGTCCAGGTCATCGGCGCCACCGTCGACGTGGAGTTCCCGGGCGGGCACCTGCCGTCCATCCTGAACGCCGTCCACATCACCGACCCGGACGGCCTCTCCACGATCCCGATCGACCTGATGACCGAGGTCGCCCAGCACCTCGGCGAGAACCGGGTCCGCTGCATCTCGATGAAGCCGGCGGACGGCCTCGTCCGCGGGATGAGGGCCCTCGACCTCGGGCAGCCGATCACGGTCCCGGTCGGACCCGAGACGCTCGGGCGGATCCTGAACGTCATCGGCGAGCCGGTCGACGGGCTCGGGCCCGTGAACACGAAGGAGCGCTGGCCGATCCACCGCCACGCGCCCGCCTACGACGAGCAGAAGACCTCCGTCGAGATGTTCGAGACGGGCATCAAGGTCATCGACCTCCTCGAGCCGTACACGAAGGGGGGCAAGACGGGCCTCTTCGGCGGCGCGGGCGTCGGCAAGACCGTCCTCATCCAGGAGCTGATCAACAACGTCGCCAAGGCGGCGGGCGGCTACTCCGTCTTCGCCGGCGTCGGCGAGCGGACCCGCGAGGGCAACGACCTCTGGCTCGAGATGACCGAGTCGGGCGTCATCGACCCGCACGACTGGAAGAAGTCCAAGTGCTCGCTCATCTACGGGCAGATGACCGAGCCGCCGGGGGCGCGCCTGCGCGTCGGCCTGACGGGCCTCACCGTCGCCGAGTGGTTTCGCGACACCGAGGGGAAGGACGTCCTCCTCTTCATCGACAACATCTTCCGCTTCACGCAGGCGGGCTCGGAGGTCTCGGCCCTCCTCGGGCGCATGCCCTCCGCCGTCGGCTACCAGCCGAACCTCGCGACCGAGATGGGCGAGCTGCAGGAGCGGATCACCTCGACGAAGAAGGGCTCGATCACGTCGGTCCAGGCGATCTACGTCCCGGCCGACGACCTGACCGACCCGGCCCCGGCCACCGCGTTCGCCCACCTCGACGCGACGACGGTCCTCTCGCGGCAGATCGCCGAGCTCGGCATCTACCCGGCCGTCGACCCGCTCGCCTCGACGTCGAAGATCCTCTCGCCGATGACCGTCGGCGAGGAGCACTACGCCGTGGCCCGGCAGGTCCAGCAGATCCTCCAGAAGTACAAGGACCTGCAGGACATCATCGCGATCCTCGGCATCGACGAGCTCTCGGAGGACGACAAGCTCGTCGTCGCGCGGGCCCGGAAGATCCAGCGGTTCCTCTCGCAGCCCTTCCACGTCGCCGAGCAGTTCACCGGCCTGCCCGGCAAGTACGTCAAGATCGCCGACACCATCCGCTCGTTCAAGGAGATCGTCGAGGGCAAGCACGACGAGGTGCCCGAGCAGGCGTTCCTCCTGCAGGGGACGATCGAGGACGTCCTCGAGCGCTACGAGAGGATGAAGAAGGCGGGCGAGGCCTGAGGCCGTGGCGGAGCCCGGCCACCTCACGCTGACGGTCGTCACGCCGGAGCGCTCCGTCGTGGAGCGTGTCGCGTGCGACTCCGTGTCGCTGCCGGGCGAGCTCGGCGAGCTCGGGATCCTCCCGGGTCACACGCCGCTCGTCGCGCTTCTCGGCGTGGGGCGCGTCACCTGGACCGACGGCGGGAAGAAGACGGCCGTCGCCGTCCGCGGCGGGTTCGTCGAGGTGGCGGGGGACGCCGTCCGCGTCCTTGCGGATCTCGCCGCCGAGAAGGACGGCATCGACGCCACCGCGGCGCGCGAGGCGCAGAGCGAAGGGGAGGTCCGGCGGCTCGGCGTGGTCGGGCAGGAAGAGCTCGACGCCGTCAACGCCGACGTCGCCTTCGCCGAGGCGAAGATCGCCGTCGTGCAGGGAGGCTGAGGCCATGGCGGACGATCGGGAAGACGCGAGGGACGGCGCGCGGGTCCACGAGGCGTTCGACGCGGTCCGCCGCGATCTGGACGGCCGCCTCGACGTCGAGGAGCAGGCCGCCGTCGAGCGCCTCCGCGACGCCGCGGCGGGCGGCGACGCCGCCCGCGCGCGCGAGGAGATGGCGTCCGTCAAGGAACGCCACGGCTGGCTCCACGAGGAGCTCGTGAAGCACCCGAGCCTCGCGACGATCATCGACGAGCTGGCGCTCTGGGGCTTCTGAGCCGCGCGGGGGCCGGCCCGGGGCCGACCTCGTATCATCCTCTGGCTTGAGCACCGAGACGGACCGAGACCCCTGGTACGCGAGCTGGTTCGGAGAGGAATACCTCGCCCTCTACCCGGACCGCGACGACCTCGAGGCCGAGCGGCAGGCCCAGTTCGTATACGGCCTCCTCGGCCCCTACGCGGCGAAGGGGCGCGGCGGGATCCTCGACCTCGCCTGCGGTACGGGCCGGCACGCCGTGGTCCTCTCCCGGCACGGGACGCTGGTGACCGGCGTCGACCTCTCGGCGACGCTCCTGGCGAGAGCGAAGGCCCGCCGGGCCGATCCCGCCCCCGGATTCGTCCGCGCCAACATGCTGCGGCTCCCGTTCGTGCGCCGCTCCTTCGGGGCGGTCGTCAACTTCTTCACCTCGTTCGGCTACTTCGACGACGCGGCCGACGACCTCCGCGTCGTCGGCGAGATCGGCCGGGTCCTCGCGCCCGGCGGCGCGTTCCTCTCCGACGTCTTCAACGCCTCGCGCGTCCTCTCGACACTCGTCTCGCGCGAGGAGAAGACGGTCGCGGGGGAGCGCGTCTCCATCCGGCGCCGGTACGACGCGGCGACGCGGAGGATCGAGAAGGAGATCACGATGGGAACCGGCCCGCAGGCGCGCACGTTCCGCGAGAGGGTGCGCGTCTACATGCGCGACGAGCTCGAGGCGCTCCACGGGGAGGCGGGGCTGCGCGTCACGGCCGCCTTCGGCGACTTCGACGGCTCTCCCTTCGACGCGCGCCGGTCGCCCCGGCTCATCCTCCTCGCCGTGTCCGGAGCTGCGCGGTGACGGTCGCGCTCGAGCGTCTCCCTGGAATCCCGCGCCTCGCGCTCGGCCACGCCACCGGCGAGCCCGACGTGACGCGGTTCCTCGGCGAGAGGGCCACGGCGCCCGCGATCGCGGCGCGCGCCGCGGCCGTCCTCGAAGCGTTCTCTCCCCGCGGCGGCGCCGACCCGGCCCTCGCGGAGCTCGCCGCCGGCCGCCGTGCCGGGGTCTTCACGGGTCAGCAGGCCGGCCTCCTGACGGGGCCGCTCCTGACGACGGTCAAGGCCCTCGCGGCGGTGAAGATCGCCGAAGCCCTGACGCCGCTGGGAACGGACCTCTCGCCCGTCTTCTGGTGCGCCACGGAGGACCACGACCTCGTCGAGGTGACGCGGGTCCCACTTCCGGGACCCGACGGCGCCCAGGAAGAGGGGCCCGATCCGGAGCCCCTCTCGAGGAACAGGCGGCCGGTCGGGGCGCTCCCGATCGAGGTCGACGTCGCGGCCCTCCTCGAGCGGGCGCGCTCCGGAACGGGCGCCCTTGCCGACGAGGAGAGCCTCGCTGCGCTGCGGGCAGCGCACGAGGGGGCGTCCTACCGCGAAGCCTTCGTCGCCTCCCTCTCCTGGCTCCTCGACGAGCCCTCGCTCCTCTTCGCCGACGCAGCGCGGCCGGAAGAGAAGCCCATCCTCGTGCCGCTCGCCGTCCGCCTCGTCCGTGAAAGAGCCGAAGTGCGCCGGCTCCTCGCCGGGCGCGCCGCCCAGCTCGCGGCGGCTGGTCACGCGCCGCAGGTCGTCTCGGAGTCGGAGTCCCTCCCGCTCTTCGCCCTCGTCGACGGCGAGCGCCTCCTCCTGCGCGAGAGGGACGGCCGGCTGGAGCTCAAGGGGCGCGACGGAGAGCGGTTCGACGCGGAGGACGTCGTCGCGCGATTCGAGTCGGGAGAGTGGCTCCCGTCGTTCTCGGCGCTCACGAGGCCGCTGGCGGCCTCGACGCTCTATCCCGTGGCGGCCACGGTCCTCGGCCCGGCCGAGCTCGCGTACTGGGCGCAGATGCTTCCCCTCTTCGAATGGGCCGGGATCGTCCCGCCGGTGCTCGTGGCGCGGCCGATGGCCGCGCTCGTGACCGCCTCCGAGCGTCGATCCCTCGAGAAGCTCGGCCTCGGGCTCGGGGACCTCTTCGCCGGGACCGACGCCCTCCTCGCGGCGCGGGGCGCCGCCCGCGAGGGAGCCCTCCTCGCGGACCTCGCGGGAGTCCGTGACGCCGCGCTCGCAGCCCTCGCGGACCTGGCTCCGCGCCTCGCGGCCGTGGAACCCGGGCTGGGCAAGCCGCTCGAGACGACGCGCGAGAACCTCCGCTTCAGCCTCGACAAGCTCCTCGAGCGGACCCGCGCGGCGGCGGGCCGCGCGAACGAGACCGAGGCCCGGCAGCTTCGCCGCCTCGCCTCCGCGCTCGCCCCGGGCGGCCGTCCCGCCGAACGCGTCTACGGCCCGCTCCCGTGGCTCCTGAGGTACGGACGCGCGGGCCTCGTCGGGCCCCTGAGGGAGCAGCTCCGCTGGGACGTGGCGGGCCTGCAGGAGATCGTGCTGTGAACGAGCGGGAAACGGTCGAGATCCTGGCCGTCGGGGCGCACCCCGACGACGTCGAGCTGGGCTGCGGCGGCACGCTCGCCCTCCTTTCCCGCCGCGGCCGGAGCGTCGGCATCCTCGACCTGACGCGCGGCGAGGCGGGAACCCGGGGAACCCCTCAGACCCGCGCCGCCGAGGCGGCCGAGTCGGCCCGCATCCTCGGGGCGCTCTTCCGCGACGGCCTCGACCTCGGCGACGGCAATCTCCGCACGGACCGGTGCGCCGAGCTGGAGGTCATCGACGTCATCCGCCGCCGGCGCCCGCGCCTCGTCTTCGCCCCGCTCGCCGTCGACCGGCACCCCGACCACGTGCGCGCGTCCCGCCTCGTCACGGACGCCGCCTTCTACGCGGGCCTTCGCACCCTCGAGACGGGCCGCGCGCCGCACCGGCCCCAGCAGGTCGTCTACTACCCCTCCACGTTCCTCGCCGAGCCGACCTTCCTCGTCGACGTGACGGAAGTCCTCCAGGTCAAGCTCGCCGCCATCCGCGCCTTCAAGAGCCAGTTCTTCGACCCCGCGTCGATGGAGCCCGCGACCTTCATCTCCTCGCCCGAGTTCCTGGAGGGCGTCACCGCCCGGGCGCGCGCCTTCGGGCGCCTCGCCAACGCGGGCGCGGCGGAGGGGTTCGTGTCACCGAGGCCCCCGCTCCTCGCCGACCCGCTCGCCGCCTTCGACGGCTTCGAGACGGGGTACTGAGCCGATGAAGATCGGCATCGCCTGCTACCCGACGTTCGGGGGCTCGGGCGTCGTCGCCACAGAGCTCGGGCACGAGCTCGCCGTCCGCGGGCACGACGTCCACTTCATCAGCTACGCCCTCCCGTCGCGCCTGAACCTCTTCGCCGAGAGGGTTTCCTACCACGAGGTCACGGTCCCGACCTACCCGCTCTTCAACTACCCGCCCTACGACCTCGCCCTCGCCACGCGCATCGTCGACGTCGCCCTCCACGAGGGGCTCGACATCATCCACGCGCACTACGCCCTCCCGCACGCGATCTCGGCCCACCTCGCGCAGGAGATGCTCCTGCCGCGGCGCCTCGCCGTCGTCACGACGCTCCACGGGACCGACGTGACGATCGTCGGGCAGGACCGCTCCTACCTGCCGATCACCCGCTTCGGCATCGAGCGGTCCGACGCCGTCACCGCCGTCTCCGAATACCTCGCGCGCGTGACGCGCGAGGTCTTCGACCCCGCCAAGGAGCTCGACGTCGTCCCGAACTTCGTCGACCCCGAGAGGTGGAAGCCCGACGGCGGCCAGCGGGGGACGACCTGCTTCGCGCGGGGCGGCGAGCGGCTCCTCCTCCACGTTTCGAACTTCCGGCCCGTCAAGCGGGTCCTCGACGTCGTCGAGGTCTTCGACCGCGTCCGGCGGGAGGTCCCGAGCCGCCTCCTGATGATCGGCGACGGGCCGGACCGGCCCGCGGCCGAGGCGCTCTGCCGGGAGAAGGGGATCGCGGGGCTCGTCCATTTCCTCGGAAACACGCCCGCCGTACAGGAAGTGATGCCGGCGGCCGACCTCTACGTCCTGACGACCGACATGGAATCGTTCGGCCTCTCGGCCCTCGAGGCGCAGGCGTGCGGTGTTCCCGTCCTCGGGTACCGCGCTGGCGGGCTTCCCGAGGTCATCGAGAGCGGGACGACCGGGTACCTCAGGGAGGTCGGAGACATCGACGGCCTCGCGGCCGACGGCGTCGGCCTCCTGAGGGACGACGAGGCCTGGGCCGCGGCCTCTCGCGCCGCGCGGGAACGCGCCGTTTCCCGCTTCGCCGCCGACGCCATCGTCGGCCGCTACCTCGCGATCTACGAGCGGGTCCTGGCGGAACCGGCGGCGGGCGCGGGGGGCTGATGGCGGCCGGGGGGCGCAAGCGCCGCCCGAAACCCGGCGCCGGCCACGGCGGCGAGCTCCCGGGGAGTCGCCCCGAGACGGGCCAGCTTCCGGTACTCGCCGAGGAGGGTCGTCCCGAAGAGGCCGGGGTCGTCGGTCGACAGGGTGACGGTCACCCCGGCGCGCAGCAGCGCGAGGACCGGGTGCCGCGCGAGCGGGACGGCGCCGGTGGCGTCGTTCGACGTGAGGCAGACGTCGAGCGCGACACCCGAGCGGGCCAGCCGCCGGACGAGGGCCGGGTCGCCGGCGGCGCCGATGCCGTGGGCGATCCGCCGGGGCTTCAGCCAGCGCAACGCCTCGGCGACCGACTCGGGGCCCCCCACCTCCCCGGCGTGCACGACGGACCCCAGGCCGAGCCCCTGCAGCCGGCGATAGACCGTGGAGAAGTCGCGCGCGGGAAGGGACAGCTCGTCTCCGCCGAGGCCGAAGCCGACGGCCCGGGGCCAGGGATGCCGGGCGTGCAGGTCGAGGACGCGGTGCGCCGCGTCGGGGCCGAAGTGGCGGACGGCGTCGAGCAGGACCCGGATCCGTCCATGTCCCCGGCGCTCGTGCCCGGCGAAGACGGTCTCGACCGCGTCCCGCACGGACGGCCAGTCGAACCCGAGCCGGTCGACGATGGCGGGAGAGACGTAGACCTCGGCGTAGGTGATCTGCTCCCGGCGGAGCCGGGCCGTCAGGTCCCCGGCGACGAGGGCGAAGTCTTCGGGTCCCCGCAGCAGGCGGCAGACGTCGCGGTAGAGGGCGAGGAAGCCGGGCAGGCCGTCGAACGGCTGCCGGGCGCGGACGGACGCCAGGCCGGGGAAGAGGGGCGAGCCGGCGCGGTGCGCGAGCCGGACGAGCGTGGCGGGCCGGACGGACCCCTCGAGGTGGAGGTGGAGCTCGGCCTTCGGCCGGAGGCGGAGGGCCCGGAGGGCCTCGACGACGTTCACGCCGGCCCATCCTACGGGACGCCGAGGCGGGAGGTCTTCACCGCCGTTCCCTCCGAGCGCCTCTGGCTGCGCGCCGCGGCACTGGGCCTCGACCTGATCTGTCTCGCCGGGGGGCCCCTTCTCGTCGCCACGGTCGTGGTCTTTCTCGTCGTCCTTCTCGCGGCAGAGCCTCCCGCGGGCCTGCCGCGGGTCTTCCGGGCGGCCCAGGTCCTTTTCGTGGTGCTCTTTCTCCTGCGGGACGCGCGGGGGGCGAGCCCCGGCAAGGTCCTCCTCGGGCTCTCCGTCGCCCGGGCGAACGGGGGCCCCGTGAGACCGCTCGATTCGGTGCTCCGGAACCTTCCCCTCCTCGTGCCGGGTCTGAATCTCCTCGAGGCGGTCGCGGTCGCCCGGAGGCCCGACTCCAGGAGGCTGGGAGACCGCCTGGCCGGGACGACGGTGGGCGAATCGTGACCGTGGCGAAACTTTCGGAGCTCCTCGTTCGTTTCTGCTGGTGGAGGCCGCCCATGGACCGATCCCGCCGTCTTCCCCGTCTCTTCGCGCCCCTCGCCGCTCTTTCGCTCCTCGCGGCGGCCCTCTCGGGCGCCGCCCTGGCCGGTCAGGCCCTCGAGGAAAAGTTCGAGAAGACCTACGACGGCACGGGAATCGACAGCCTGAGGCTCCAGAACGTGAACGGCCCCGTCCGGGTCGGCACGTGGGAGAAGGCCCACATCCGGGTGTCGGCCGTGAAGCGGGCCAAGGGCTCGCGCGCCGAGGAAGCCCTCCAGGAGACGCAGATCCGGGTGACGAAGCAGGGCTCGACGCTGGATGTCGAGACGATCCTGCCCAAGCCCACCCGGAGCTGGGGAATCTTCAGCTGGGGGAACCAGGCCGGGGCCGAGGTCGCCTACGAGCTCTCGCTTCCCGCCGGCCTGACGGTCGACGTCGAGACCGTCAACGGCCGGGTGTCGGCCGAAGGGCGGCTCGGCTCGCTGACCCTCAACACCGTGAACGGCTCCGTCCGGGTCGAGTCGCACGACGGCCCCCTCCAGGTGAACACCGTGAACGGGTCCGTCGAGGTCGCCTTCGCCGGGCCCCTCCAGGCGGCCGACCTCGAAACCGTGAACGGCTCGGTGACGGTGGCCTGCGCCCGCGACGCGTCCTTCCGATTCGACCTGCAGACGGTCAACGGAAAGATCCGGTCCGACTTCTCCGAGGTGTCGGTCGAGGGAAAGTGGGGCCCGAAGGAAGCGCGCGGGGCGATCGCGGACGGCAAGGGCCGCCTGGCGGTCGAAACCGTCAACGGCGAGGTCCGGATCGTGGCGATCGAGGCCGCCGGGCGCTGAAGCGGCATTCTCCCCGTAGACTCCGGTTCGCACCGAAAGGAGAACGCGATGCCGGATGATCTCGGAGCTCCCGTTCCACCGCTGCCCCCCCCTCCGCCGCCTCCTCCGCCTCCGGCACAGGTGAGCTCGAACCGCACCGTGATGCTCGTCCTGTCGTACCTCGGGATCCTGGCCCTGATCCCCCTCCTCACGGAGAAGAACGATCGCGAGGTGCAGTGGCACGCCCGGCACGGCCTCGTCCTGCTCGTCGCCTACCTGATCCTGACGGTCGGGCTCTTCGTGGCGAGCTTCGTCATCGGCATTCTCGGGATGCTCCAGATCCCGCTCTGGCTCGGCTATCTCGTCGTGATGATCCTCTGCATCACGAACGCGACGAGCGGGAAGCGGTTCGTCATCCCGGGGATCTCGGAGCTGGCCGAGAAGATCTGAAGTCGCCCGGCCCCCGGAACGATCGAAGGCCCGCCTTTCGGCGGGCCTTCTCGGATCTGATGAGTGGTGCCCTGGGCCAGACTCGAACTGGCACGGATTGCTCCACACGCCCCTCAAACGTGCGCGTCTACCAATTCCGCCACCAGGGCACGGTGGTGAGGGAGGGAGATGATACCGATCCGCCGCGAGGAATCAAGCCTCGATGCGGATCGGAACGTAACTACTTCTGTGCCGGACCTGCGGGAGCCGGGGCGGCGGTCGCGGGGGCTGCAGCGTCGGTCGCGGGGGCCGCGGCCGGAGCGCCGGTCTCGGCAGCCGGAGCCACGGGGACCGCGTTCGCCGGGGCCGGAGCGGCCGGGACGGCCGGGGCGCTCTTGGCCGGCGGCTGGGTGCCGAGCTGCTGGAGGACCGAAGACTTCGGTCGCGCCTGCAGCAGCGAGATCGCGACGGCCAGGACGGAGAACGCGACGAACGACCACGTCGTCACCTTCTCGAGGACCGTCGTCGCACCGCGCGCGCCGAACGTCGTCTGCGACGAGGAGGCGCCGAAGGCGCTCGCGACGTCTGCTCCCTTCCCCTGCTGGAGGAGGACCACCAGGATGAGGAACACGCAGACGATGATGTAGATCGGGACGAGGACGTAAATCATGCACGAGCTCCGGCCCGCCGCCCGGAGGCGAAACGGGCCGACGAGAATACCCCACCGGCCTGAAAAGCCCAAGACCGGGGGGAAAGAGGAGCGTCAGCCTCCCGCGGCAACCGCGAGGGCGGCGAAGTCGGCGGGAACGAGGGAGGCGCCGCCGACGAGCCCGCCGTCGATCTCGTCGCGCGAGAAGAGCTCCCGGGCATTCGCCGGCGTCACCGAGCCGCCGTAGAGGATCCGCACGCCCGCCGCCGCCGGGCCGAACCGGTCCGCGAGCCGGGCCCTGAGGAAGGCGTGCGCCGCGACGGCCATGTCGGGGGTTGCGGCGCGGCCGGTTCCGATCGCCCAGACCGGCTCGTAGGCGAGGACGAACCCGGGCGGCAGGCTGTCGCCAAAGAGGTCGAGCGCCTTCATCTGCGCGGCCAGAACGACTTCCGTCTGCCCGCCGTCCCTCTCCTCGAGGGTTTCGCCGACGCAGTAGACCGCCACGAGGCCGGCGTCGGCGAGGCGCTTCATCTTGCGGGAGAAGTCCGCCTCGGTCTCCCTCCGGTCGCGCCGGCGCTCGCTGTGCCCGACGAGCGCCATCGCCACGCCGAGGTCGGCGAGCATCCCGACGGAGACCTCGCCGGTGAACGCCCCCTTCGGCTCGACATGGACGTCCTGTGCGGCCAGCTTCACGCGCGTCGGGGCGAGGTGACGCCCGACCCGCTCGAGCGCCGGGAAGGCGGGCGCGATCGCGAGGTCGACCGACTCCGGCAGGCCGCCGAGCCGCGAGAGGAAGTCGTCGCAGAACGCGGCGGCCTCGGCCGGGGTCTTGTTCATCTTCCAGTTCGCGACGACGAGGGGCGTGCGGATGGATGTCATCGAAGGCCTCCGTGGCGAGGGGCCGGCGAGTGCCGGCCCGGGCGGTTGCGAGCGGCGGGGAGAACGCCTAGAGGAGGACCTCGACGCCCGGCAGCTTCTTGCCGCTGATGAGGTCGAGGGAGGCGCCCCCGCCGGTGGAGACGTGGGAGATCTTCGGGCCGAGCCCGGCCTCGTTGATCGCCTCGACGCTCTCGCCGCCGCCGACGACGGTGAAGGCGCCGGAATCGGCCATGAGCTGCGCGACCCCGCGCGTCCCGGCGTCGAACGGCTTCGTCTCGAAGACGCCCATCGGGCCGTTCCAGAAGATCGTCTTCGCTCCCTTCGTCATCCGGGCGAACATCTCGAGCGTCTTCGGTCCGATGTCGAAGGCCGCCTGGTCGGCCGGGATCTCGTTCATGGCGACGACGCGGGCCTTCGCGGCGTCCGCCAGAGAAGGGGCGACGAGGAAGTCGGACGGGAGGACGAGGTTCACGCCCCGCTCCTTGCACCGGTCCATCACCTTCCGGGCGATCGGAACGCCTTCGGGTTCCAGCAGCGACTTGCCGATGCCGAGCCCGAGGGCGACGACGAAGTGGTTCGCCATGCCGCCGCCGACGAGGAGCGTGTCCGCCCGCTCCACGAGCGCCTCCAGCGCTGCGATCTTGCCGAGGATCTTGGCGCCGCCGAGGATCCCGACGAAGGGGCGGTCGATCGCATCGACGACCTTGTCGAGCGCCGTCAGCTCCTTCTCCATCAGGAGGCCGACGCCGCGGGCGTCGGGGGCGAAGTGGACCGCCATCCCGGCCGTCGAGGCGTGCGCGCGGTGCGCCGTGCCGAAAGCGTCGTTCACGTAGACCTCGGCGAGCGCGGCGAGGCTCCTGGCGAAGGCGGGGTCGTTCGCCTCCTCGCCGGCGTGGAAGCGGGTGTTCTCGAGGAGGAGGACGCCGCCGTCGGCGAGCGACTTCGCCGCCGTCTCCGCGATCTCTCCGACGCAGTCCGCGGCGAAGGCGACGGGCGCGCCGAGGAGCTCTTCGAGCTTCCTGGCAACGGGGGCGAGCGAGTACTTCGGGTCGGGCGACCCCTTCGCCTTCCCGAGATGCGACGCGAGGACGAGGCGCGCCCCCTTCTCGCGGGCGAGCCGAATCGTCGGGAGGGCCTCCGTGATCCGCGTGTCGTCCTTCACGACGCCGTCCTTGATCGGGACGTTGAAGTCGACGCGGAGGAAGACGCGGCGGCCGGAGAGCGTCAGATCGCGGATGCTGCGGGGAAGAACGGCCATCGGAAGACTCCTCGGGTCCGTCGCATGAGAATCGAACCGGGACGGACCGGCACCTCGTGGCGAGGATCGATTCTATAGTCGGGGAGTGAAGAACTCTCCGCTCGGGACCCGGGTCGTCCCCATCTCCGCCGGGCCCGGCCGCCTCCGCCTCCTGGACCAGCGCCGCCTCCCCCGCGAGGAGTCGTGGATCGACTGCCGCTCGGCCGACGACGCCGCCGGGGCGATCCGGAGCCTCGCCGTACGGGGGGCACCCCTCATCGGCGTGGCGGCGGCCTGGGGCCTGGCGCTCGAGGTGCGCCGGCTCGCGCGCAGCGCCGGGTTCGAGGCCGCGTGGGAGGAGGCCGCCGAGCGCCTCGCCGCGGCCCGGCCGACGGCGGTGAACCTGGCGGCCGCCGTCGGCCGGATGCGGATGGCCTTCCGGGCCTCTGCAGGAGCCCCCCCCGCAGCCCGCGTCGCACTCCTCGAAGCCGAGGCGGAACGCTTCGAGGCCGAGGACCGCGCCGCCTGCGAGGCGATGGCCCGGCACGGCGCCGACTGGCTCGCGCAGCGCCTCGGTGGAGAGCCGGGCGCACCCCTGACGCTTCTCACCCATTGCAATGCCGGCGCTCTCGCCACGACGGGCGTCGGGACGGCGCTCGGCGTCGTCCGGGCCCTTGCCGCCGAGCGGCCCGTGGCCGTCTTCGCCGACGAGACCCGCCCCTTCTGGCAGGGGGCGCGGCTCACGGCCTGGGAGCTGGCGCAGGACGGAATCGCCGTCACGATCCTGCCCGACGTCGCGGCCGCGTCGATGATCGCTTCCGGGCGCATCTCGGCCGCGATCGTCGGCGCCGACCGGATCGCCGCGAACGGGGACGTCGCGAACAAGGTCGGGACCTACGGCGTCGCCCTCGCCTGCCGCGCGCACGGCGTCCCGTTCGTCGTCGTCGCGCCCCGGACGACGCTGGACCCCGGATGTCCGTCGGGCGCGAAGATCCCGATCGAATGGCGGGACGGGACCGAGGTCCTCCTCCTCGATCCCACCGGAGACAGCCCGTTCTCGGTCGCCCCGGCGGGCGTACCGGCCCTCTACCCCGCCTTCGACGTCACCCCGGCGTCTCTCGTCGACGCCATCGTGACGGAAGCCGGGGTGTCCGTACCGCCGCACGCCGAGGAGCTCGCCCGCCTCCTGGCCCTGCCGTGAGCCTCGTCCTCGGCCTCGAGACCTCCTGCGACGAGACCTCCGTCGCTCTCCTCGGGGAGGACGGGGCGATCGCCGCGTCCGTCGTCTCCTCCCAGATCGACATGCACCACCGCTACGGCGGCGTCGTTCCGGAGATCGCGGCCCGGGCCCACCTGACGAACCTCCCGCTGCTCCTGGACGAGGCGTTCGAACGGGCCGGCGCCCGGCTCGAGGACGTCGGCCTCGTCGTCGCGACGGCCGGCCCCGGCCTCGTCGGCGCACTCCTCGTCGGGCTCGCCGAGGGGAGGGGAATCGCGCTCGGTCTCGGCGTCCCGTTCGTCCCGGGCCACCACATCGAAGGGCACGCGCTCTCCCCGTTCCTGGACCGCGGAGGGGCCCCGGCGAGGGCGATCCCGTCCCGCTTCGCGGCGCTCGTCGTCTCGGGAGGGCACTCCCACGTCTTCTCGTTCGCCCCCGAGGGAATCTCCCTTCTCGCCCGGACGCGGGACGACGCCGCGGGCGAGGCCTACGACAAGGTGGCGAAGATGGCGGGGCTCGGCTACCCCGGCGGGCCCGTGGTCGACCGGCTCGCGAGGACCGGCCGGGTCGTCGAGCCGTTCGCCGTGCCGCGGTTCAAGGGGGGCTCCGTCGACCTCTCCTTCTCGGGCCTGAAGACGGCCGTTCGGGACCGCCTCGCCGCGCTCGGCTACGCCCCGAACACGGGCGTCGCCCTCAGGGGCCCGGCCCTCGCCGAGGAGGACGCACCGCCGGCCCTCCGGGACCTCCTCGCCGCATTCCAGGAGGTCGTCGTCGCCCAGCTCGAGGACCGCCTCGACCGCCTCCTCGCGGCGGCGCCCTTCGCGCTCCTGACCGTGTCCGGTGGCGTCGCGGCGAACGAGCTCCTGCGCGAGCGGCTCGCCGCCTGGGGTCCGCGGCGCGGCGTCGAGGTCCTCCTCGCCCCGCGCGCCCTCACCGGAGACAACGCCGCGATGGTCGCCTTCGCCGGTCTCCTGCGTCACCGGGCGGGCGTGCCGCACGAGGGGTCTTCCGGTCCCGCACGCTCGCGCTGGCCGCTGGAGAGCCTGCCGTGGGCGCTCCCCGGGGCGCCGCGCCCGATCGACTAGGCTCGCCGCCCGGCCCCCCCCCCCCCCCCCCCCCCCCCCCGGGGGGGCCCCCCCCCCCCCGGGCCTCTAGAATCAAGGGTTCGGGCGCCCCTGCCCGCAAACGCCATGCCCGACCCCTCCCGCATCCGCAACTTCTCGATCGTCGCCCACATCGACCATGGGAAGACGACCCTCTCCGACCGGATCCTCGAGATCACCGGCGCGCTGACCGCGCGGGAAATGCGCGAGCAGGTCCTCGACGACAACCCGATCGAGAAGGAGCGCGGCATCACGATCAAGGCCCGCGCGGTCTCGCTCAACTACAAGAGCGAGGACGGGCAGGCCTGGGTCCTCAACCTGATCGACACGCCCGGCCACGTCGACTTCACCTACGAGGTCTCCCGGTCGCTGGCGGCGTGCGAGGGGGCGGTCCTCGTCGTCGACGCGACGCAGGGAGTCGAGGCGCAGACCCTCGCAAACGCCTACCTCGCGATCCACGGCAACCTGACGATCATCCCCTGCATCAACAAGGTCGACCTCCCGAGCGCGGTCCCCGAGATGGCCCGCGAGCAGATCGAGGAGGTCATCGGGATCCCGGCGCAGCACGCCGTCCTCACGTCCGGAAAGGCCGGCACCGGCGTCCGCGAGCTCCTCGAGCAGATCGTCCACGACATCCCGGCACCGGAGGGCAGCCCCGAGGGGCCGCTGCGCGCGCTCCTCTTCGACTCCTGGTTCGACGTCTACCGCGGCGTCACCTGCCTCGTGCGCGTCAAGGACGGGGCGATCCGGGCGGGGATGAAGGTGAAGATGCTCGGTATGGACCTCGTCTCGGAGGTCCAGGAGGTCGGCATCTTCACGCCGAAACAGCAGGTCGTCCCCGAGCTGACGGTCGGCATGGTCGGCTACGTCATCGCCGGCATCAAGGACCTCCACTCCACGAAGATCGGCGACACGATGACGGAGTCCGAGCGCCCCGCGACGCAGGCGCTCCCCGGCTTCCTCGACGTCAAGCCGATGGTCTTCGCGTCGGTCTTCCCGACCGAGTCGGACGACTACGAGGACCTGCGCGACGCGATGGAGAAGCTCCGGCTGAACGACGCCTCCTTCACGTTCGAGCCGGAGTCGTCGACCGCCCTGGGCTTCGGCTTCCGCTGCGGCTACCTCGGGCTCCTCCACCTCGAGATCATCCAGGAGCGGCTGGAGCGCGAGTTCGACCTGTCGCTCATCACGACCGCCCCGTCGGTCCCCTACCGGATCACGACGACACGCGGCGAGGTCGTCGAGATCTCGAACCCCGTGAAGCTCCCCGAGACGCAGCTCATCGAGGTGATCGAGGAGCCGCGGATCCTGGCGACGATCATCACGAAGGACGAGTACCTCGGGGGAATCCTCGCGCTCTGCGAGGAGCGCCGCGGCCGGCAGGTCTCGCTCGAGTACGCCGGCACGCAGCGCGCCGTCCTGAAGTACGACCTCCCGCTGAACGAGGTCATCCTCGACTTCTACGACAAGCTCAAGTCGGTCTCCCGAGGCTACGCCTCGTTCGACTACCACCTGACCGGCTACGCCGCGGCCGACCTCGTGAAGCTCGACGTCCTCATCAACGGGGAGCCCGTCGACGCGCTCGCCTTCATCGTCCACCGCGACAAGTCGGCGCCCAAGGCGCGCTCCCTCGTCGAGAAGATGAAGGAGATGATCCCTCCCCAGATGTTCGAGGTGATCATCCAGGCGGCGATCGGGGCGAAGATCCTGGCCCGGTCGACGGTGAGGGCGCTGCGCAAGAACGTCCTGGCCAAGTGCTACGGCGGCGACATCACCCGCAAGCGCAAGCTCCTCGAGAAGCAGAAGGAAGGGAAGAAGCGGATGAAGAAGGTCGGGCGCGTCGACCTCCCGCAGGAGGCCTTCCTGGCGGTCCTGAAGGTCGACTGAGGAGCCGCAGGACGTGACTCCCGAAGACGGCGTCGGCGGGTTGCGTCCGGCAGTCCGGCGGTCGCGCGGCCTCGTCCTGCTCCGCGAGTACGTCGAGGCGGTCCTCGTCGCGGTCATCTTCGCGCTCTTCGTCAAGGCGTTCCTCTTCGAGGCGTACCAGATCCCCAGCGGCTCGATGGAGCAGAACCTCCTCGTCGGCGACCACGTCGTCGTCGACAAGCTCGTCTGGGCGCCCCGCGGGCTGCCCTGGGGGCCGATCCTGCCGCGCCGGGAGATCCTCCGCGGCGACGTCGTCGTGTTCCGTGGTCCCGAGGACCCGGACCGCGATTTCGTCAAGAGAGCGGTCGCCTTCGGCGGGGAGTCGGTCGAGATCCGTGCCAAGCGGCTCCGGGTGAACGGGGTCGAGAGGGACGAGCCCTACGTCGTCCACCGGGACCCGGCGCTCCTGACCGGCCGCGTCGTCCCTGCGTCCCTTCGGGGGCGCGACGAGCTGGCCCCCCGGACCCTCCCCGCCGGAACGTTCTTCGCTCTCGGCGACAACCGGGACGAATCGAGGGATTCCCGGTCCTGGGGGCCCGTTTCGCGGCACCTCGTCAAGGGACGGGCGCTCCTGGTCTACTGGTCGGTGCGGCCCCCGCCGGAGCCGTTCGCCGGCCGGGGAGCCGCCGTACGCCGGGTGCTCGACGGCGCGATACACTTTTTCTCGAGGACCCGCTGGGAGCGGACGATGCACGTCGTCCGGTAGACCCGACGGGGTGAAGGAAACAGGAGGCAGAACATGTCCGTCCGGAACCGGGTTCGCGGCGAAGGGGCTTTCGGCACGATCGTCGGGATCGCCGTCGTCATTCTCGTGGGAATCGCGCTCTTCAAGATCGTCCCGCTGCACATCGCCGGGAACACGGTTCTCGACGTGATGAGCGAGCAGGCGAACTTTGCCGGCGTGAAGCAGCCCGACAAGATCCAGTACGAGATCTTCGTCACCGCGCAGGAGGCGGGGACGCCACTCCTTCTCCAGGACATCAAGATCCGCCGGCACGGGAACGACGTCATCGTCGAGGCGAAGTACATCCAGAAGGTCTCGGTCCTCGGCTACCAGTACACCTACGCGTTCGACAAGACCGTCCAGAAGCCCGTCTTCTGAAATGGCGCCGGGGCGGGGAAGCCTCCTCTCTCCCCTTCTCCGAGGGGTCTTCTGAGGATGGCGCGCGAGAAGAAGCGCGAGGAGGAGGCGGACGCCGGGGGCGTCCGCCTCGATGTGTTTCTCGACGTCGCCTGCATCTACCCGACGCGCTCGCAGGCCAAGGAGGCGTGCGAGGGAGGCAAGGTCGACCTGAACGGCTCGGCGGCAAAGCCCCACCGGACGGTGAAGCCGGGCGACACGCTCCAGGTCACCGTTCCGGGCCGGCGGCGGACCCTCGTCATCAAGGCGGTCGCGGAGCACCACGTCCCGAAGGCCCAGGCCCGGACGCTCTACGAGGAGACGACGCCCGAGCTGACACCCGATCAGGCCGAGGCCCGCCGGCTGGAGCGCCTCCTGGCGCCGAAGCGGGACGCCAGCGCCGGAAAGCTCTCGCGGCGGGAGCGGGAAGACCGGGGCCGCCTGCGCGGCTACTGAGACGTACAGGCGCTGGGCGCCCCCGAGGCGGGGAGGTCGCGTTCCGCGTCCTTCCCCCGGGGTCCGCGTTGGCGCACGCTAAGATGGCGCTCTTCCACTGATGCGAATCCTCCTCTACACGGGCAAGGGCGGGGTCGGCAAGACGACCGTCGCCGCCGCCACGGGCCTGACCCTGGCGGCCCGCGGCCTGAGGACGCTCGTCATGTCGGTCGACGCGGCCCACTCCCTCGCCGACGCCTTCGACCTCGACGGACGCCTCGCCGACAAGCGGCGCGGAGTCCCGGTCGCGGTCGCGGAGAACCTCTGGATCCAGGAGGTCGACGTCACCGAGGAGATCGGCCGGCACTGGCAGGACATTTCCGGCTACATCGCGACGCTCCTCGCCGTCACCGGCGTGGAGGAGGTCCTCGCGGAGGAGCTCGCCATCTTCCCGGGGATGGAGGAGGTCTCGGCCCTCCTCTACGTCAACCGCTACGCCCGCGAGCAGGCGTACGACGTCCTGATCCTCGACTGCGCGCCGACCGGGGAGTCGCTCCGGTTCGTCTCCCTCCCTCCGACGCTCGACTGGTACATGAAGAAGCTCTTCCGGATCGAGCGGTCGATCCTGAAGGTCGCCCGTCCGGTGGCCGAGAAGATGACGGGCGTTCCCCTCCCGCCGGAGCGCTACTTCGACAACGTCCAGGCCCTCGCCGAGAAGCTGGACGGCGTCGACGCCCTGCTGAAAGACCCGAAGACGACGACCGTCCGGCTCGTGACGAACGCCGAGAAGATCGTCATGCGAGAGACGCAGCGCGCCTTCATGTACTTCGGCCTCTACGGCTTCACGGTCGACGCCGTGATCGTGAACCGTCTTCTCCCGGAGGGGCTCGAGGACCACTTCTTCGACAAGTGGCGCAGGACGCAGGCGCAGTTCCTCTCGGAAGCGAAGCGCTACTTCGACCCGGTTCCGATCTGGACCGTCCCGCTGAAGGACGACCAGGTCGTCGGGCTGGCGGACCTCGCCAGGCTCGGCGGCGATCTGTTCGCCGCGATCGACCCGGCCGCCTCCTTCCGGACGACGGCCCCGTACAAGTACCAGAAGAAGGCCGGCCACTACCTGCTCACGCTCGAGCTCCCCTTCGTCGAGCGCGAGGACGTCGAGCTGGCCGTCGCCTCGGGTGACCTGATCGTCACCCTCGGGAACTTCCGGCACCACATCCCGATTCCGCGGACGCTTTCGGGCCACGTCCCGACGAAGGCCAAGGTCGAGGCGGGGCGCCTGACGGTCCGCTTCGAGCCGGCCAGAGAGGAGGCCGGGCGTGGCTGAGCGCCGGAAGAAGCGGGGCTCCAAGGCCGGGGACGGCCTCGAGAACGACTTCGGCCCCGGGTTCGATCCGACCCCCGAAGCGCCGAAGGGTGCCACCGGCGCACGGCCGGCGAGCAAGACCGCGGACTTCGCGGCGGGATTCGCAGGGATCCCGTGCGGGAAGGACGGCTGCATCCTGAAGCCCGTCGGAGACCTCGTGACCCGCTTCGCGTTCGAGCTGGCGCGGCGGGGGCACGCGGACTCGGCCTCCCGGGCGACGACCTCGGGAATCGAGCTCCTGCGCGCCCTGCGCGACTTCCTCGACGAGGAGATCGCCTTCGCCGAGCGCGCCGCCGAGAAGCAGCGCGGTTCGGCCCGCTACACGAAGATCCCGGTCGACTAGCTTCGGCCGGCGAGACCGATGGCGATCTCGCGCGCGATCTCGCGCGCGGCGGCCGCGGGGTCGGCCGCGCCCGTGATCGGGCGCCCGATCACGAGGAGGTCGGCCCCTGCCGTCGCAGCGGAGCCGGGCGTCGCGATCCGCTTCTGGTCGGCGGCGGCGCTCCCCGCGGGCCGGATGCCGGGCACGACGAGGAGGAACTCCGGACCGCACGCGGCGCGGATGGCGGCGATCTCCTCGGGGGAACAGACGACACCGTCGAGCCCCGATTCCTTCGCCAGGACCGCGAGCCGCAGAGCCACCGTCCCCGGGGATCCCTCGAAGCCGACCTCGGCGAGGGCCGCGGCGTCGAGCGACGTCAGGACCGTCACGGCGATCACCTTCGGGGCGGTCCGGCCGGCCGCCGAAGCGGCTTCGCGAGCCCTCTCTCCCGCGACGCGCATCATCTCGCGTCCCCCGCCGGCGTGGACGTTCAGGATCGAGGCTCCCGTCCGCGCGGCCGCGGCCGCGGCGCCGCCGACCGTGTTCGGGATGTCGTGGAGCTTCAGGTCGAGGAAGACCGGCGCGATCGCGGCCACCTCGGCCACGAGGGAGGGGCCGTGGGCGCAGAACGCCTCGAGGCCGATCTTGAGAACGCCCGACTCCGGTGCGACCAGGCGCGCCAGCTCCAGGATCCGGCCCCTCTCGGAGGCGTCGAGGGCCACGGCGATCCGCTGCCGGCCGTCAGGCATAGGCCTTCTCCGGCCGCGGCCGCGTCTTGAGGGTCCCGCTCAGGTCGGCCACGCGCGACACGCCGTGCCGCTCGCACCAGAGCTCGAGGTCGCGGACGAGGCGGCCGCAGACGCCCGGATCGCGGAAGTTGGCCGTGCCGACCTGGACGGCGTTCGCGCCGGCGATCAGGAACTCGAGGACGTGCTCGACCGTCTCGATGCCCCCGATCCCGAAGATCGGGACGTTCGGCAGCGCCCTGCGGACCTCCCAGACCATCCGGAGGGCGACGGGACGGATGGCGGGCCCGGAGAGACCACCCGTCGTGAAGCCGATCTTCGGCTCGCGCGTCTCGACGTCGATCGAGAGGCCGACGAGCGTGTTGATGAGGGAGAGGACGTCGGCCCCGCCGTCGA
Source organism: Holophagales bacterium (assembly GCA_016719485.1). Classification (NCBI taxonomy): domain Bacteria; kingdom Pseudomonadati; phylum Acidobacteriota; class Holophagae; order Holophagales; species Holophagales bacterium. Next base: position 111,729 of record JADJZB010000008.1, on the reverse strand, counting down.
CGGCCGCCTTCGCCGCCGTGACGACGTCGGTCACGTTCGGCGAGAGCTTCACGACGAGGGGCAGGCGCGTCGCGGAGCGGACGGCGGCGACGAGCGCGTGAAGCGCCGCGGGGTCGTTGCCGAAGACCATCCCTCCCTTCACGACGTTCGGGCAGGAGACGTTCAGCTCGACGGCCGCCACGCGCGGGTCGTCACCGATCCGCTCGACGACGGCGCGGTACTCGGCCTCCGTGTCGCCCCAGACGTTCGCGATCACGGTGGCGCCCTTCTCGACGAGCTTCGGGAGCTTGCCGTCGAGGAACTCTTCGATGCCGACGTTCTGGAGGCCGATGGCATTCAGCATTCCCGCGTCGGTCTCGCAGATGCGCGGCGGCGGGTTCCCGAGGCAGGGGCGCAGCGACAGCCCCTTGACGGAGATCGCGCCGAGCGCGCCGAGGTCGACGAACTCGGCGAACTCGAGCCCGTACCCGAAGGTTCCGGACGCCGTGGCGATCGGATTCCTCAGCAGGAGGCGGCCGAGGTGGACGGAGAGGTCGACGCTCATCGCGCGGCCCTCCTCACACGCGGCCCCAGTCGATGGCCGTCGGGGGGAGACAGGGCCCCTCCGTGCAGATCGTGTGGAATCGCCCGTCGCGGCCCGGCAGGACGCAGCCGAGGCAGACCCCGAAACCGCAGGCCATCTCCGACTCGAGCGCGAAGGAGCCCTCGACGCCGGCCGACTCCAGCATCGCCGCCAGCGTCCGGAACATCGGCAGGGGGCCGCAGGCGTAGACCCGGCGGTAGGTCGTTCCCGCCTCGAGGGCCGAGCCGAGGATGTCCGTGACGCGCCCCTTCTTGCCGAGAGAGCCGTCGTCGGTGGCGTAGCGGCAGCGGTGGGCGCCGAGGAAGCGCTCGAAGTCGGGACGCTTGAGCACCTCGCTCTCGTTCCGCCCGCCGTAGAAGAGATCGGCGGGGATCCCGCGCTCGGCGAGCCGCCGGGAGAGGAGGACGAGCGGCGCCAGGCCGATTCCTCCCGCCACGAGGGCCACGCGGTCGGACTGCTTCAGGTCGTCGATCGGAAACGGCACTCCGAGCGGCCCGAGGACCGGGATCGGCGTCCCTTCGGCGAAGCGTCCGAGAGCCTCCGTGCCCACCCCGACGGCCCTCACGACGAGCTCGAAGCCGGGGACGCCCGCCACCGTCGTCACGTCGGCGACGGAGAAGGCGCGGCGCAGGTAGGGCCTCAGGCCGTCGCCGGCCTGCACCATGACGAACTGCCCCGGCTTCGCGGCCGCGGCGATCGACCCGGCCTGCAGAAACACGGAGAAATGGGCCGCGTCGTAGCGGACGGTGCGGAGGATGCGGAGGGCTTCGTTGACCACCATGCTGAAGACGGCGAGACTCGCGGACGCGGATTATGAGCGAGGCCCTCCGCCGCAGCCACCCCGCGCTCCTCGGCGCGATCGCGGGCGTCGCCTTCGGGAACGTCCTTCTCGCTCTGAACCCGCAGCTGCTGGCCCCGGTCCCGGTGCTGAGGCTCCTCGCCGGCTGCGGCCTCGCCGGCGCGCTCGTCCTCGTCCCGTTCGGCTTCTTCGTGAAGGAGCCGGGGTCTCCCTCTCCCGGGTTCTGGGGAGCGTCGGCGCTCCTCCTCCTCCTCCTCGCCGCCTTCGCAGAGGAGCAGCGGCGGATCCACTACCTCTTCCTCGGTAACGACACCCGCAGGATCCTCGTCGGCGTCTCGATCGCCGGGGCCGTTTCGGCGCTCGCCCTTCTCTTCGCCGCGCGGGCCCGTCCGCGGGGGCGCACGGCGACCGCGCTCCTCCTCTGTCCGGTCGCGCTCCTGTCGGCCGTGCCGTTCCTCGGGCGCCGCAGTCCGGAGCGAGGGCCCCTCGCGTCCCCGCAGGTGATCCCGAGGACCGCGACGCGAAGCCTCCTCGTCGTCGGCCTCGAGGGTGTCTCCTGGGAGCTGCTCTCCCGCGCCGTCTCCGAAGGAACGCTCCCCGTCTTCGCGCGCCTGCTCGAAGAGGGCGCAGGCGGGCCGCTCGGCACCCTCGTCCCGCACGACCGGGCGGCCCTCTGGACGACGGCGGCGACGGGGAAGTTCCCCAGGAAGCACGGCGTCGTCTCCGGGAATCCGGTCCGGACGCCCGTCGGGGTCCTCCGACTCCGCCCGCGCCTGCCCGGTCTCGCGGGACCGTTCCCCCTCCCCTTCGCCCGGCCCCTGCCCCTGCCCGGGAGCACGCCCGGGCGGCGAAGCCTGGCGTTCTGGGAAGTCCTCGCCCAGCGCCGGCACGAGGCTGCCGTCCTCGGCTGGCCTGCGTCCGGGCCGCCCCGGGAGGGGCTGGTCCTCTGGGCGACGGAGGAGTTCTTCGGCGGTGGCGCGCCGGAAAGCTCCGCCCTGCCCGCGGCGCCGGCGGCCCGTGCACGGCTCCTCCTGCTGGACGCGGGGAACCTCGACAGGTCCCTCGCGCGCGCCCTCGAGCCGGCAGGCCTGCCCGAAGAAGAGCGGCGCCGGGCCGGCGCGGGCGACGGAGCGGCGCGCGATCTCGGCATCGTCGGCGCGACCCTGGCCGCGGTCCCGACCGGCCCGGGAAGCGTTTCGGCCCTCGTCCTGTCGGGGCTCGCCGGTCCGGCGCGGGTCTGGGGCCCGTCCGCGGACCCGCGGCGGTACTTCGGTCCCCTGCGGCGCGACGCCGACCTGGCGGAAAAGGCGCTCCTCGCCTACTACCGCTTCCTCGACGACACCCTCGGCGACCTCCTCGAGCGGGAAGGACGCGACCGGACCCTGTGCGTCTTCTCCCCCTCCGGCTTCGGCCCCGCACCACCCCTCTCCGCACTCGTCGACCTCCTGGGCGGGAGCGCGCCGGCCGCATCCCCGGACGCGGGGGACGACGGATTCCTCGTCTTCTGGGGTTCCGGCATCCGTGCGAACGTGAGACTCACCTCTGCCGATATCGTCGACCTCGCGCCGACCCTCCTCGTCCTGGCGGGAGAGCCGATCGCGCGCGACATGGACGGACGCGTCCTGGCGGAGGCGTTCGACGAGCGCTTCACCCAGGGGACGAGCATTCCCGTCGTGACGACGTTCGAGCCCGGAGGGCCCCAGTGACGGAGCCGGTGCGGCGGGCGGCGCTCGGTGCGACGCTCCTGGCGCTGCTGGCCCTCGGGTTCGCGCTCCGGCTCTTCCGCTGGAGCGATGCCCCGCCCGGGCCCTGGATCGACGAGGCGCTCGCGCTCCGCGCCGCACGGGGCGCTGCGGCGAGCGGGGCGACCCTCGCCGGGACTTCGCCGCTCCAGCCTCCGGATGCCGGGTTCGTGAACTTCTGGATTACGAATGCGGCCCTCCGAGCCATCTCGGCCATCGATCGGGCTGCGGGGGGGGGCATCGCCTCGGTCCGTGCGATTTCGATCGGGCCCGCCCTGCTCCTTCTGCTCGGGGCGGTCGCGATCGCCGCTCAGGCCTCCGCGGGCCGTGCGTTCCCGTTCCTCTCTGCGGCCCTCCTTCTCTCGACCTCGTCCTGGCTGCTCTCGACGGGGCGATGGGGATGGCTCGCGGTCGCGACCTCGGCGCTCGTCGTCCTCGCAGCGGCGGCCGCCCTCCGGGCCGCGCGCCGTGACTCCCGGGGCTGGGCCGTCGTCGCAGGCACCCTTCTCGGCGTCTCGGCCTGGGGTTACCCCGCGGCCTGGGCGCTCCTGCCCCTGCCGCTCCTCGTCCTGGCCGACGCCTGGCGCCGCGGCGGCGTCGGGGGAACGGATCGGCGGCCTCTCCGTGTCGCCGTCGCCGGATGCGCCGCCTGGGCTCTCGCGACGGCGCCGCTGGCGGTCCACTACGCGAGCCATCCGGAGCGCGCTCTCGCCCGGACGCGCGAGCTTTCCGCCTCGCGGGACGGCTCGTCCCATGTCTCCGCGCTTTCCCGGAACGCCGTCTCCTACGCGAAGCTGTTCACGATCGGGGGCGATCCGAACGAAAGGCACGGCGATCCGAAGCGCCCGGTCCTCCCCGCCGCCGTCACCGGCCTCGCGCTCTTCGGGGCCGTCGACGGGCTGCGCCGCCGGAAACCTGCCCGCTTTCTCGCGGTGATCGCCGGGCTCCTTCTCGTCGCGAGCCTCCTGGCCGTCGAGGATGCCGCGAACGCGTTCCGGACCTCACTCGCCGCCCCCTTCCTCGTCGTCCTGGCCGCCCTCGGCGCAGAACGCGTCGTCGAGCTCCCGGCCCCCGCCCGAAGGCCGTTCGCCACGACCGCGCTCGCCCTCGTCCTCGTCGCCTCCGCCCTCCTCGACGCCGCCGGCTTCCTTCGGTGGCTCTCCTCGCCCCGCCTCTACGGCGCCTTCGGCGGTCCCGAGAGGGACCTCGCCGACGCGGTGAGGGCCGAGATCTCGTCCGGCGGTCCGGCCGACGTCCTCCTCGCTCCCGCGGCGGCCCGGAATGCTTTCGTCGTCGACGCGCTTCTCCAGGAACCGCGGAGCGCGGCGCCCGCGATCCGGCAGGGGACGGGACTCGCCGAGCTTCGTTTCGTCCCTTCGCGGGACGTTCTTTTCGCGGACGCGGCGACGCCGGAACGCTCGTCGACGCCCCGCGTCCTCGGGGCGGTCGCGATCGCCTCGGGAGGCGTTCTCCCGGGCCAGCCGGGCTGGACCCTCTGGCGAGTCCCGGCCGGGCGCGCCGCCCAGAGTGCGCGCAGCTACCTCGAGGGCTTCCCGCGGATACCCGCGTCCGCAGAGGGGAGCTTCCCCGTCCCGGAGGAAGGTCTCTACACGTTCTCGAGCCGCGGCGGCGTGGACGTGCAGCTCGACGGAGGAGTCGTCTTCGGGGCGTCCCGCCCGGCAGGCGCCCTGACGGCGCGCCTGGAGGCGGGACGACACGCGCTGACGGTCCGCGTCCGCGCGCCGGGCGCGGTGCTGCGCGTCACGGGCCCCGACGGGTTCGTCCTCCCGACGCCCTGAGCCCCCTCTACTCCGGCCGGCGCTCCTCGAGCGCGCGGCGGAGCGTCTCGTGAAAGAGACGCGGAGCCTCGAGGGGGACGTCGTGCCCGGTCCCGCGGACGACGAAGAGCCTTCCCTTCGGCACCAGCGCGAACGCCTCCCGGGCGTCGGAGAGGAGGCAGACCGCGTCCCGGGCTCCGTGGATGAAGACGGTCCCGGGCGGGAAGAGAGACTCGCGACCGAGGAGGCCGTCCTTCTCCTCGAGGGCCGCCACGGTCGCAGCGACGTTCTCCTGGCGGTAGGTGCGGCCGAGGGCGTCGACGAGGAACCCCCAGGCCGGGACCGGCTTGCGCAGGAAGAGGAGATCGTAGAGACGCCGGGCTCCCGCGCGGTCCCCGGGCGTCAGGCTTTGCCGCAGCGCGCGCTCCGCGTCCGGATCGAGCTTCGTGAAACCGGCCGAGTCGACGAGGACGAGACGCCTGACCCGGTGCGGCTCGGCGAGGGCGAACGCCCCGGCGGTCCAGCCGCCGAGGGAGTGGCCGACCAGGTCGACCTTCCGGAATCGCAGGGCGTCGAGAAGCGCCGACACGGCGGCGACGCGGCCCGGGATTCCCCAGCCGCTCCCGGGCGCGGGGGGGGCGCTCTTCCCCGAGCCGGGGGCGTCCGGGACGATGACCGTCCGCCCCGAGCGCGCCAGGTCGATCGCCGTGTTCACCCAGTAGTGCGAGGCGGCGCCGAGGCCGTGGAGGAGGACGACCGGCACCTCGGCCGACCGCGGACCCAGCTCCCAGGCGTGCAGGCGCGCGCCGCCGGGGCCGGGAACGAGCGTCGAGAGCGCCCCGGCCGACCGGAAGCGCAGGGCCGCGGCGGAGGCGACGAGGCCGATCGGGTCGGCGAAGAAGGAGCCGGCGGCGAAGAAGGCGGCGAAGAGCGCGGCCAGGGCCAGGGCCGGGAGCGCCCGCCTCACGTCAGTATGCGAGGAGGTCCCGCAGGGCCTGCTCGATGTCCGCGCTCTGCGGGAGCGTGGCGTCCTCCAGCTGCGGCGCATAGCCGCAGAAGACGTCCTTCGCGCCCACGCGCCGCACCGGCGCGTCGAGCCGCTCGAAGAGCTCGTCGGCCGCCCGCGCGGCCACCTCGGCCCCGAAGCCGTGGGTCTGCCAGTCCTCGTGGACGACGAGGAGGCGGCTCGTCCGCTTCACGCTCTCGGCGATCGCACCGAAGTCGTAGGGGGCGAGGGAGCGCAGGTCGATCACCTCGACCTCCTTCCCCGAGTCCTCGGCGATCTTCCGCGCCGCCACGACGCTCCGGAAGACGGTGGCTCCGTAGGTGACGAGCGTCGCGTCGCGGCCCGGCCGCACGGTCTTCGCCTTCCCGAACGGGACCATGTAGTCCGGCCCCGGGTTCGCGCCCTTGTTGTGCGTCTGGCGGTAGAGGTGCTTGTGCTCGAGGAAGAGGACCGGGTCGTCGCACCGGATGGCGGTGCGCAGGAGACCGTTGGCGTCGAGGGCGTTCGAGGGGTAGACGACGCGCAACCCGGGAATGTGGGTGAACGCGACCTCGCCGGACTGCGAGTGGTACGGCCCGCCGCCGGTGAGGTAGCCGCCGATGGCGACGCGGACGACGACGGGGCACTTCCACGTGCCGCCCGAGCGCCAGCGCACCGTCGCGAGCTCGTCGCGCAGCTGCTGCATGGCGGGCCAGATGTAGTCGAAGAACTGGATCTCGACGACGGGCTTCAGGCCGCGCGCGGCCCAGCCGAGAGCCGTTCCGACGATCGTCGCCTCGGCGAGCGGCGCGTTGAAGACCCGGTCGCCGCCGAAGGCTTTCTGCAGGCCCGAGGTGACCTTGAAGACGCCGCCCTTTCCCTTGCACTCGGCGAGGACCTCCTCGCGGGTCGCGTCGGCCACGTCCTGGCCCCAGACGACGACGCGTCCGTCGCGCCGCATCTCGTCCTTCAGCGCGGCGTTGATCAGGTCGACCATCGTCGTCGGGTTCCCGGAGAAGGCGGGGGAGGCCTCCGTGTCGAAGGCCGCGGACGCCGGGTCGGCGTCGGGCGAGAAGACGTGCGAGAAGAGCTCGCCGGCATCGGGCTGCGGGCTCGCGAGCGCCGTGTCCGTGGCGGCGATCAGCTCCGCTTCGACCTCGGCCTTCAGGGCCTCGAGGCCGGCCGCGTCGAGGAGGCCGTGCTTCAGGAGGAGCGTCTCCATCCGCCCCAGCGGGTCGAGCTCGGCGTCCTTCTTCCGCTCCTCTTCCGTCCGGTAGAGCCGGTCGTCGTCGGAAAGGGAGTGCGAGTAGGGGCGGACGACGTGGGCGTGGACGAGGGCCGGCCCCTTCCGCTCGCGGCAGTAGGCGAAGGCCCACTTCAGCGCGTCGTAGGAGGCGAGGAAGTCGCAGCCGTCCGTCTCGGCGAGGAACAGCCCGGGGTAGCCGCGGACGACCTTCGAGATCGACCCGCCCGGCGTGTTCACCTCGACCGGGGTCGAGATGGCGAACTTGTTGTCCTCGACGAGGAAGAGGACCGGGAGCTTGCGGGTGGTGGCGGCGTTCAGCGCCTCCCAGAACTCACCCTCGGAGGTCGACCCCTCGCCGATCGTGACGACGGAGACCTCGTCCTTGCCGAAGCCCGACGTGGCGGCGAGGAATCCCCGCGATTCGGGCCGGGCGAGGAATCGCCCCGCCTCGGCGACGCCGACGCCTGGCAGGCACTCCGAGGCCGTGGGCGAGGAGGTCGTGAAGATGTTCAGCCGCCGCGAGCCCCAGTGGGAGGGCATCTGCCGCCCCGCCGAGGCCTCGCCCGCCTTCGCGCCGACGGCCGTGAGGAGCATCTCCAGAGGGGTGACGCCGAGGCCGAGACAGAGCGCACGGTCCCGGTAGTAGGGGAAGAGCCAGTCGACCCCCGGCTTCATCAGGAGGGCCGCGGCGACCTGGACCGCCTCGTGCCCCGCGCCGCTGATCTGGAAGAAGATCCGGTTCTGCCTCTTGAGCTGGATCTCCCGATCGTCGAGCCGACGGGCGGTGAGCGCAATCCGGTACGCCCGGACGAGATCGTCCGGCGACAGGCCGTGGAACGGCGTCTGGGGCGGGGTCGAGACTTCGGTCGCCATCGGCATCCTCGGGTCGGGAAGTGGGCGCGGGAGAGCCGCCCCGAACGGAAGGGGAGAGTAGCAGAGCGGCCCGGGGGCCCCGTCCGTCGCCCGGGACGGTCAGGAGGCGGCGGACAGGCCGAGCGCCCGGATACGCCGGTAGAGCGTCGAGCGCGCGACCTGGAGCCGGTCGGCCGCGGCGCGCACGCTCCCGTTCGAGAGGTCGAGCGCCTGCTGGATGGCGGCCCTCTCGTGGTCCTCCATCGTGACGAGCCGGTGAGAGGTGTCCAGGCCCGGAGCCGCCACGGGCGCAGCGGCGCCAGCAGGCACAGGGTCGTCGGATCGGGGCGGGTAGGGACGCGGCAGGTACCGCGGGACCCGGTCGGGGGAAAGGTCGGGGAAGTCGGCGGTCGTCAGGAACGGCCCGCGAGCCGAGACGACGGCGCGGAAGACGGCGTTCTGGAGCTCGCGCACGTTGCCCGGCCAGGCGTAGGCCTCGAGGGTGACGAGCGCTTCGGGCGTGACCCCCTCCACGGCGCGTCCCGTGCTCGCCCGGAAGATCCGGACGAAGTGGTGGACGAGGAGGGGGATGTCCTCCGTCCGCTCCCGGAGCGGGGGAAGGCGGAGCGGATAGACGACGACCCGGAAGTAGAGGTCCTCGCGGAAGCGCCCCTCCTGTACGGCGGCCGTCAGGTCGCGCTGCGTCGCCGAGATGAGCCGGGCGTTGTACGGAACGGTCTCGCTCCCGCCGACCCGCACGAGGGTCTTCTCCTGAAGGACGCGCAGGAGGCGGGCCTGCGTCGGGTGGGCCATCTCCCCGAGCTCGTCGAGGAAGAGCGTGCCGCCGTCCGCCTGCTCGAGCTTTCCCCTGTGACGGCCGGCGGCCCCGGTGAAGGCCCCCTTCTCGTGCCCGAAGAGCTCGCTCTCGATGAGCGTCTCCGGGATGGCCGCGCAGTTGATGTCGACGAAGGGCCCCTTCGCCCGGGGCCCGCTCTCGTGGAGCCACCGGGCGACGAGCTCCTTGCCCGTTCCCGTCTCCCCGAGGAGGCACACGGCGATGTCGGTCTCGACCACCCGCTCCATCTCCGCGAAGAGGGCCTTCATCGCCGGGCTCTCTCCGACGAGCGTCCGGCCGAAGGCCTCCTGCCGCACGCGTTTCCGCAGGTCCCGGTTCTCGGAGAGAAGGGCGCGGCGCTCCTCTGCGTGCTGGATGGCGGTGCGGAGCCGCTCGGGCGTCACCGGCTTGACGAGGAAGTCGTAGGCGCCCCCCTTCATCGCCCTCACGGCCGTCTCGACGTCCTCCATCGACGTCATGACGATGACCGGGACGAGGAGCCCGGCCTCCCGGGAGCGCTCGAGGAACTCGAGGCCGCTCTCGCCCTCGAGGAGGACGTCGAGCAGGAGAGCGACGGGCTCGGGGCCCTGCGAGAGCAGGGCGCCGGCCTCCTTCGTCGTGCGGGCCTCGAGGACGGACCAGCCGTCGAGCTCGAGCATCCGTCGGACCACCGTCCTGGCGAAGGGCTCATCGTCGACGACGAGAATCTGGCCGCGGTTTTCCGACATAAGGGAGTCGGGAAGTGTATTACGGAGAGCCCGCGAATGCGCTGCCCCAAGGGGCAGCCAGGGACGCGGGCTACCCCCTGGGCGCCCCGGAATGCGCGGGCCGGGTCTCGGCGCTCCAGTCGGTGTGGGGCGCCCGGTTCCTGACGAACCAGTCGAGCAGAAGCTCCCGGTACCGCCTCTCGCGCACCCCCTCGCGCTCGAAGAACGGGGTCAGCGCGGCGTTCAGCTCCCGGAGGCGGTAGAAGGGGACCGTGGGGAAGTAGTGGTGCTCGAGGTGGTAGCTCGACCAGAGGTAGACGACGTCCCAGAAGCGCGAGCGGGCCATCCGCGTACCCCACTTCGCCGGCTCGTGGGGGACGACGTCGTAGTGCTGGCCGAGCCGGTTCAGAGTGAAGGCGGGGGGGAAGACGAGAAAGACCGGGACGGCCCAGAGCCAGACGAGCCGCTCCCAGCCGCCCAGGAAGCCGATCGCGGCCGCCACGCCGAGGTGGAGGCCGGTGGCGGCCAGCCGCTCGAGGGCGATCGTCCGGCGCAGCGCCTCCGGGTAGGAGGCCGTCTCCCGCCGCGCCGCCCGGAAGTAGATGGGGAAGAGGGCGGGCGTGGCGTAGAGGAGCTTCAGCCAGCGCGCGTTCTTCTTCGGCGAGAGGTGGGCCCGCTTCGGGTCGTCGTCTGCCGAGCCGAGCTCGGCGTGGTGGTCGAGGTGCCAGCGGGTGAACTGCGTGGGCGAGATCCCCGACGGAAGGGCGTAGAGAAGGCCCAGGAGGCGGTGGGCGAGGGGGCGGTCGTTGCGAAACACCGCCCGGTGGACGACCTCGTGGAGGAGGATCGTCCCGTCGAAGACGCAGAACCCGAGGACCACCGCGGCCGGAATCCGGACCCAGAGGCTCTCCACGCTCCAGCCAGCGGCGAAGGCTCCCGCGAAGACGAGCGCCTGGCGGAAGACGACGGCGAAGTGGAGGACGGGGTCCTTCCCGTGCAGCCTTTTCAGGGTCTCGTGCGGCACCGCAGCGGAGAGCCGCTGCTTCAGGTCGCCGATCGAACGGTGGTAGTGCCCGGCCTTCATCCCGCTGCCGACTTTACGACGGCGCGCACCGGGAGCGATTCCCGGCCGGGCCGCTTGATAAGATCCCGAATTCGGAATCCTTTATGAGTGAAAAGAAAAACTGGGGCTCCACCGTCCTCGGCTGGTTCGTCGTGAAGGAAGGGGGGGAGGATTCCCTCGCCCCCGCGGATCCGGAAGCCCTCCCGTCGGAGGGGGATCCGGCCGCGCCCGCACCGCCCGGGCCGCCGTCCGTCGCCTTCGTCACGGAGCCCCCGCGGGCCGTGGGAGGGCAGGTCGACTTCGACGGCGTCCTCGACGCGGCGGGGGTCGATGCCTCCGAGCGGGACCTCTTCGCCAAGGCCCAGGCGCTCCTCGGCAGCCTCCCGCCGGGGACCGACCCGGCCGTGAGGAAGCAGATCGTCGAGGCCTCGCTCAAGGCGTTCGGGGTCCCGGTGGACAAGATCATCGAGGCGGGGGTCGAGTCGATCCAGGCGCTCGAGGCGTACCTCAGGAAGACGGCGTCCGACACGGCGTCCACGGCCCGCGAGGTCCAGGCCCTCGTCGCCGACTACGAGCAGAAGATCGCCGAGGTGCGGCAGATCCTCGACCGGAAACTGCAGGAGCAGGCGTCCGTACAGACGAGCTGTAACTCGAAGAAGCTGGAGGTCCAGAAGGTCCTCGAGTTCTTCGGGCAGGAGGAGGTGGCGCGGGTGGTCAAGGAATCTCCCCGGCTCATCGAGCCGGCGCCCGCGCCCGAGAGGAAGGACTGAAGAATGGCCAACGTCGGTTTCTTCGCGCGGATCGGCAACCTCTGGAAAGGGTTCCTCTCGATCTGGATCTCGGACGTCGAGAAGGAGCACCCGGAGATCGCCTACGAGAACGCCATCAACTCGATGGTGGAGAAGTACACGAAGCTCAAGACGGCGACCGCGTCCATCATCCGGCGCCGCGAGGACATCGACGAGCGCCTCAAGAAGGCGACGCGCGAGCTGGCCCAGACCGAGGCCGAGCTGAACGCGGCCGTCGAGACGGGGCAGGACGACCTCGCCGTCATCCTGATCCAGAAGAAGAACCAGCTCGAGGCCGACATCACCGAGATGCGGGCCGACATGGACACCGCTTCCAAGGACGCCGAGTCGGCAAAGACCTCGCTGCTGCAGGTGCAGGGCGAGATCAAGAAGCTCAAGGCCGAGCGCGACACGATGCTCGCCCGGATGCAGTCGGCGCAGGCCCGCCTCAAGATCCAGGAGCAGCTCGACGGCCTCTCGGTCGACGCCGAGGTGAAGGCGCTCGAGAACGTCCGCGACCACATCAAGACGACGGTCGCCGCCGCGAACCTCGGCAAGGAGCTCTCCGAGACCTCGCTCGACGGGCGCCTCGCGGCGCTGAAGACCCAGGCGGGAGACGTTCAGGCCAAGCAGCAGCTCGCGGAGCTGAAGGCGAAGAGGGCCGCCGCGCAGGCGGCGCAGGGACAGAAAACGATGTGATGCGTGCCGGCCCCGGAACCGGGGCCGGCCGCGTTTCCGACGGTGGGGGATCGGACGGACCGAACGCGGGCCGCCCGTCCTCCGCCCCGTCAGGGAGAAGGACATGAAGCTCACCCCGTTCGCGAAACTCTTCGTCACCGTCGTCGTTCTCGGCGTCCTCGGATACGCCTTCTGGCACTACAAGGGCGACACCGTCCGCAAGTGGGCCGGCGCCGAGAAGGGCGCCGCCGCCGACAGGAACGCGGGCGTCGACGCGGCCGACTTCGACGCCCTGAAGAACGCCCCGGCCGACGCCGAGCGCGGCAAGGGCTCCGAGGGCGTCACGGGCGCGGCGCTCGGCGGGGCCGGCAAGCTCGGCCGGCCGCTCGTCGTCGGCATCAACACCTGGGCGGGCCACGCGCCGGGCGTCGTCTTCAACGCCGGCATGGACCCCTCCCCGGCCTCGGGCTACACGAAGAAGTACGGCCTCGACGTGAAGTTCGTCCTCCTCGAGGACCCGGCGGCCAAGCTCGCCGCGTTCCGCAAGGGCGACATCGACATCATGTGGAACACGGTGGACAACTGGGCGCGCGAGGCGTCGATCCTGGCCGAGCAGAACGCGAAGGCGAAGTCGATCCTCCTGCAGGACTGGTCCCGCGGCGGAGACGGCATCGTCTCCCTCGCCTCGATCACCTCGATCGAAGGCCTCAAGGGCAGGAAAGTCGCCTGCACGCAGTTCACCCCGTCCCACTTCCTCCTCCTCTACCTCCTCTCGCAGTCGGGCCTGACCCCCGAGGACCGGGCCGCCGTCGAGAAGGCGATCGTCTTCACGCAGGACGCCCCCGCCGCCGCCGCCATGTTCAAGGCGCGGCAGGTCGACGCGGCCGTCACCTGGGAGCCGGACCTCTCCTCCGCCGTCGAGGCGCGCGGAGACGAGGCGCACGTCCTCGTCTCCACGGCCGCCGCCACGAACATCATCGCCGACACCCTCTGTGCCCGGCAGGACCTGATCGACGCATACCCCGAGACCGTCCGCGACTTCGTCCACGGCTGGTTCGACGGGATCGAGATGATGAAGGCCGACCCCGCCGCCTCGTACAACGTCGTCGGCAAGGCGCTGAAGCTCGACGAGGAGACCGTCTCGGGGATGCTCTCGGGCCTCAAGCTCACCCCGTACGCCGACAACGCCCAGTTCTACGGGCTGACCGGCGGCAAGGCGCACTACGACACCCTCTTCGACACGGCGTTCGTCATCTGGCGGAAGAAGGGGCTCGTCACCAAGCCGGTCAACGCGAAGGAGTGGGCCGATACCCGGTTCCTCGGCGCGCTGGCCTCCGCCTACCAGACGCAGAAGGTCGAGGAGCCGAAGGTCGCCGCCAAGGCCCCGTCGGCCTCGGACCGGGCGATCATCAACAAGCAGATCCAGATCCACTTCACGCCCAACAGCGACGAGATCATGGGCGGCTCGTACTTCGTCCTCGACGCCCTCGGCGAGACGATGACCTCGTTCGGGAACACCTACCTGCGCGTCGAGGGGAACACCGACGCCACCGGGAAGTCCTCGGCGAACATGCTCCTGTCGGAGCGGCGCGCCCTCGCGGTGAGGAACTACGTCCTGAAGAACTTCCCGAACATCGAGGCGAGCCGCTTCCAGACGATCGGGAAGGGCTCGGCGAACCCGGTCGCCGACAACACCACCGAGGCCGGCCGCCAGCTCAACCGCCGGACCGACATCAAGGTCGTCCTGGCGACGAACTGAGTTGAGTACTCGAGGCCTCTTCGCGCTCCGGGCGCCGTTGCCGAAGGCGACGGCGCTCGTCCTCGGCTTCGTCATGCCGGCGCTCGTCCTCGCCGTCTGGTGCGTCCTCAGCTACGGGGGGCTCGCGCCTCCCGACTTCCTCCCCTCTCCGACCGAGGTCGTGAAGGGAACGCTGCAGCTCTTCCTCCAGTACGACCTCCTGCAGGCGATCCTCGTCTCGACGCGGCGGATCGCGCTCGCCTTCCTTCTGGCATCAGCCGTAGCCCTGCCGCTCGGAATCCTCATGGGCGCCTTCACTCCGGTGAACCGGCTCTTCGAGCCGATCGTGTCGCCGCTGCGCTACATGCCGATCTCGGCGTTCATCCCGCTCCTCATCCTCTGGTTCGGCATCTACGAGAAGCAGAAGATCGCGTTCCTCTTCCTCGGCGTGTTCGTCTACCTCCTCCCCGTCGTGGTGACGGCGATCCGCGCCGTTCCCGAGGAGTACGTCCAGACGGCGCTGACGCTCGGCGCCTCGCGCGGGCAGGTGATCCGGACCGTCCTCCTCCCGGCCGCCGCGCCCGAGATCTTCGACTCGTTCCGCGTCATGAACGCGATCTCGTGGACCTACGTCATCCTCGCCGAGGCGGTGAACCCCGAGCACGGTCTCGGCTACATGGTCGAGCTGGCCCGGACGCACCAGAAGGCGTCGTGGTCGTTCGCGGGCCTCCTCGTCATCGGGGGGATCGGCCTCCTGACCGATCTCCTCATCTCGACCACTTCCCGGCTCCTCTTCCGCTGGCGCGAGGCGTCGTCGTGAGCGCGACCGCGCCGGCGGCCGCGCACCGCCTCTCGGTCCAGGACGTCTCGGTCACCTACATCGGCCGCGGTGGCGAGAAGACCGAGGCGGTCCGCGACGTCTCCTTCGACATCGTCGACAAGCCGGGAGCGGGCGAGATCGTCGTCTTCCTCGGTCCCTCCGGGTGCGGCAAGTCGACGATCCTCAAGGCCGTGGCCGGCCTCCTCCCGCCGACGAAGGGAAGGGTCCTCCTCGACGGGCAGCCGATCGGCGAGCCGGGGCGGGACCGGGGGATGGTCTTCCAGGCCTACACCTCGTTCGGCTGGCTCACGGTGCAGGAGAACGTCGAGTACGGCCTGAAGCTCCAGGGGATCGCGCCGAAAGAGCGCGGCGAGCGGGCGCGCGAGGTCCTGAAGGAAGTCGGCCTCCTCGACTTCGCGGGGCGCTTCCCGAAGGACCTCTCGGGAGGAATGAAGCAGCGGGTCGCCATCGCGCGGACGCTCGTCAACAAGCCGCGCGTCGTCCTGATGGACGAGCCGTTCGGGGCGCTCGACCCGATGACGCGCTGGGGAATGCAGGGGCTCCTCCTCGACGTCTCGCGGATCGAGGACAACACGATCCTCTTCGTCACGCACGACGTCTCCGAGGCGGTCTACCTCGCCGACACCTGCTACGTCCTCTCCTCGAGGCCCGCACGCATCCTCCACCGGGTCGACATCCCGAGCTTCGCCGAGCGCGACGTCCACCTGAAGTCGTCGGACGCGTTCCGGGCGATCGAGAAGAGGCTCCTCGACATGCTCTACGCCCCGCAGCCGGCGGCGTAGGACGGGCGCGCCGTGGCCGAGCAGCAGGTCACCCGACCGAAGGCCGCCACGGTGCAGCGCCCCGCCGCCCGCTCGGGCGTCTCGCCGGCCATCCGTGACGCGGCGGCGGAGTCGGCGATCGGCTTCCTGAAGGGGAAGGCGTCCGACGCGGCGTTCGGTCAGCAGTCGTACGTCAAGGCCGCGTTCCTCAACCCCTACAACCTCTCGCTCCTCGGCGGAGCGGCCGCCGCCTCGGTCCTGACGCTCAACCCGCTCCCGATCCTCGGCGCCGTCGGCCTCGAGGTGCTCTGGCTCCTCTGGGCCCCGGACAGCAAGCGGCTCCGGCACCTCCTGTGGGACCCCCGCTTCGCGAAGCTGAGGGAGGCGATCGAGGCGGAGGAGCGGCGGAAGAAGATCGGGGTCCTGCCCGAGGGCGACCGCGAGCGGGTCGAGGCCCTCGTCGTGCGCCGGAAGGAGATCGAGTCGCTCGCCTCGCACAACCCGACCTTCTCCGGCGAGCTCCTGCGGGGCGAGCTCGTGAAGACCGACCGTCTCGTCGACGCGTTCGTCGAGATGGCGCTCACCTGCTGGCGCTACCGGGCCTACCTCGACTCGGTCGACGAGCGGGCGCTGGAGCGCGACGTGGACCGCTACGCGGCCGAGGTCCGCCGGGGAGAGCCCGGGGACCAGCGGACGGAGATCTCCCAGAAGAACCTCGCGATCGTCGTCAAGCGCCAGGAGCGGATGCGCGAGATCCAGCGCTACCTCGGCGTCGCCCGCGGTCAGCTCGACCTCATCGAGAACTCGTTCCAGCTCATCGCCGACCAGATCGTCACCATGCAGTCGCCGAAGGAGCTCTCCGGGCAGCTCGACGAGCTGCTCGAGGGCGTGGAGGCGATCAAGCAGTCGGCCCGCGACACGGAGGCGCTCCTGGAGTCCTCCGGCCTCTCGAACCCGTGAACGCGGGCCCCGCTCCGTCGGGCGAGCGCCTCCGCGCCCCTTCCCCCCCACCCGCGGGGGCCCGGGCGCCCCCCCGCCCCCCCCCCCCCCCCCCCCCGCCCCCCGGGGCCCCGGCGGCCCCCCCCCCCCCCCCCGCCCGGGGGGGGGGCCCCCCCCCCCCCCCCCCCCCCCCCCCCCCCCCCCCCCCCGGGGGGGCCGCGGCCGCCCGCGCCCCCCCCGCGGGGGCGGGGCCCCCCCCCCCCCCCCCCCCCCCCCCGCCCGCCGCGGGCCGCGGGCCCCCCCCCCCCCCGGGGCCCCGGGCCCGCCCCCCCCCCCCCCCCCCCCCGGGGGGGGGGCGCCCCCCCCCCCGCGGGGCCCCCCTCCCGCCCCCCCCCCCCCCCCCCCCGCCCCCCCCCTGGTCTCGCCCCGTTCTGACCAAGGAGCTTCGAATGGCCGACGCCCGCGTCCTCCCTTCCTGGGCCGAAGACCTCCGCCGCCGCTACCTGCGCAACGAGGCGGTCCTCTTCATCCTCCACGGAAACGTCCACGACCTCGTCCTCGTCGACGGCGCGCTCAAGCCGCTGACCGAGTTCCTCACCGAGGTCTTCTGGAAGGACGTGAGAGACACGATCGCGGTCTACAACCTGGCGACCGGCGTCCGCTTCGTGAAGAAGGCGAAGGAGGCGGAGGCGCAGGCCGAGCTGATGCGCGAGGCGCCGCGCGAGAAGGCCCTCGGGGGGCTGGAACGGCTCCTCGTCACGTCGCGGAAGGTGGGCGTCGTCGTCGAGTACGCCGAGACGATCGCCCCGGCGGGGGACGCGTCGTTCCAGGGGGACCTCGACCGCGCCTCCATCGTCACGCTCCATCGCTGGTCGTTCCTCCCGCAGATCGAGAAGCAGGACAACGTCGTCCTCCTCGTCGCCGAGAACCTCGCCGAGCTCTCCCCGAAGCTCGTCTCGAACCCGAAGGTCGCCGTCGTCGACGTCCCGATGCCGGACCGCGAGACCCGCCGCGCGGCGGCCCGGATCGTCGACTCCCGCCTCACCGAGAAGGAGGCCGAGCGCTACGCAGACCTGACCGCCGGGCTGAAGCTCCTCCAGATCGAGGCGATCCTCGCGCCGCCGCCGCCCGCCGAGGAGGACCGCTCCGAGCGGGAGGCCTTCATCGCAGGCCTCCTCGGCACCGCCGCCGACGCCGCCGAGCGGGCGAAGAAGCTCTCGCAGCTCACCTCGGGCCTGACGCGCGACGAGATCCGCGCCCTCCTCGCCCCCGGCGCCGCCGACCCGGCCGCCACGGCCGCCGCGGACGCCGCCGACCGGGCCCGCAAGGAGGTCGACCGCCTCATCTCGCGCAGGAAGCGCGAGATCCTCGAGCGGGAGTGCTTCGGCCTCGTCGAGTTCGTCGAGCCGCAGCACGACTTCTCGGTCGTCGGCGGAATGGAGGAGGTGAAGAAGGACCTCCTCGTCCTCGCCGACAACATCCGCGAGGGGCGCCGGAGCCGCGTCCCGATGGGGATGCTCTTCACCGGCCCGATGGGGACCGGCAAGACCTTCGTCGCCGAGGCGTTCGCGAAGGAGTGCGGCCTCCCGACGATCAAGCTGAAGAACTTCCGTTCCAAGTGGGTCGGGGCGACGGAGGGGAACCTCGAGCGGATCCTGACCGTCATCAAGGCGATCGGGCAGGTCGTCGTCATCATCGACGAGGGGGACCGGGCGTTCGGAAACACGGACGGCGAAGGGGACGGAGGCACCTCGAGCCGCGTCATCGCGCGGATCAAGGAGTTCATGTCCGACACCTCGAACCGGGGCCGGATCCTCTTCCTCGTCATGACGAACCGCCCCGACAAGCTGGACGTCGACCTGAAGCGCGCCGGGCGGCTCGACCGGAAGATCCCGTTCCTCTACTCGCAGACGCCGCCCGAGGTCGAGGCGGTCGCGAAGGCGCTCGTGAAGAAGAACCGGTTGAAGTCGGACGTCGACCTCTCGACGATCCGCGACACCTTCTCCGCGAAGCTCGTCGGCTACAGCAACGCCGACGTCGAGGCGGTCGTCCTGATGGCGAACGACGACGCGGCCCGCGAGTCGGGAGGCGACGCCTCCGTCACCGCGGCCCACTTCGAGAAGGCCGCCGCCGACTACTTCCCCTCGCGCGACGCCGAGCTGCTCGAGTACATGGAGCTCCTCGCCGTCTTCGAGGCCTCGAGCCGCCGCCTTCTCCCCGCGAAATACGCCCACATGACGCCGGAGGAGCTGGACCTGCGGCTCCGGCTGCTCAGGGCGACGGTCGGGACCCGGAGGTAAGGGGGGGACGCCGCCTACTCCCCGAAGTCCACGTCGTCCGAAAGCTCGTTGGGGTTGGCGTCCTCCCGCGGAAAGTGGAGCGCGAGGACGCGTCCCGCCTCGGCGATGCCGAGGACGAGGCCGCCGGTGAAGTCGCCCTTCCGGAATCGGCCTTCGACCGCGGCGGTGATGGCGTCCCAGAACCCCTGCCCGACCTTGTCGTGAATCCCCGCGTCGCCCAGGACGGCGAACTTCCGGCGCGAGGGGACGAGGAAGAAGAGGACGCCGTTGCGGCGGGCGGTGGCGGTCATGCCGAGGCGCTCGAAGCTTCTCTCGGCGGTCTTCCTCACGTCGCCCCAGAAGAAGGTCGAGACGGAGACCCGGATCTCGCCCGTGGTGCCGCGCTCGGCCTCCACGATGGCGGCCTTCACCGCCTCTTCGTCGATCCGCTGCCGCAGCTGCCGTCTCAGCATCGGGACCTCACCATCCTCCCGTCGCGCCGCCGCCGCCGGAACGCCCGCCGCCGCCCGAGTATCCGCCGCCGCCGCCCCCCCCTCCCCCCGGCCACCGGAGAGGATGCTGACGAGGAGGTAGAACGCGAGGCCGGGGTTCGTCACGAGGAGGACGAGGAACCCCACGACGAGGAGACCCGCGAAGACGAGCTGGAGGGGCGTGAGCCGGCGCGCGGGCCGCTCGGGCCCGCCGGAGGACGGCGCCGCGCCTTCTCCGGCGAGGTCGGGTCGGATCGTGCCGAGGAGCGCGCCGACTCCGGCGTCGAGCGCTCCGTCCGGATCGCCGGCCTGGATGCGCGGCGCGATGACCTCGCGGATGACGCGGGAGGCGACGGCGTCGGGGACCTTCTCCTCCAGCCCGTAGCCCACCTCGATCCGGATCTTCCTGTCCTTCGCGAGGACGAAGACGACGAGGCCGTCGTCGAGGCCCTTCCGCCCGACCTTCCAGGCGGCGAAGGTCCTCACGGCCCAGTCTTCGACAGGCGTCGGACCCGTCGTTTCGCCGATCCAGACGAGGACCTGGCTGCCGGTGGCGCGCTCGAAACCCTCCAGCCGCGCGTCCAGGCGGGCGAGCCCGCCGGCCGAGAGGAACCCCGCCTCGTCCGTCGCCCAGCGTGCCGGCGGCGCCGGCAGCGGCGCCTCGGCCGCGAGGGCGGCCAGGGACGCCGCGAGGAGCAGCAATCCGGCGAGGAGTCGTTTCATCGTGTCCCGCGAGCGGGTCGCCGGGCAGAGCCCGCCCGCTCTTTCCCGGGTTCTAGAACTTCACCGCCGGCGCGGTGTCGGCGCCGGCCTGCGCCTTGAAGTAGACCTTCTCGTTGAACCGGCTTCCGAAGAACCCGGCGATCACCACGGTGGGGAAGCTCATCCGCTTCGTGTTGAAGGCCTGGGCCGTCTCGTTGAAGCGCATCCGCTCGACGGCGATGCGGTTTTCCGTCCCCTCGAGCTGCGCCTGCAGGTCGCGGAAGTTCTGCGTGGCCTTGAGGTCGGGGTACTTTTCCACGACGACCATGAGGCGTGACAGCGCGGACGAGAGGCCGTCCTGCGCCTGCTGGAACTTCGCGAAGGCCGCGGGGTCGTTCGCGATGCCGGCGGCGTTGACCTGCCCGACCTTCGAGCGCGCCTCGGTCACGGCCGTGAAGGTGTCCTTTTCGAACGCGGCGGCGCCCTTCACGGTCTCCACGAGGTTCGGGATGAGGTCCGCGCGCCGCTGGTAGGCGTTCTCCACCTGCGCCCACTGGGCCTGCACCGCCTGGTCGAGCGACACGAGGCCGTTGTACGCCGAGACTCCGAATATCGCGATGAAGAGCACCGCCACGAGGCCGAGGCCCAGGCATCCCAGTCCGATCTTCTTGCCCATCGGTTTCACTCCTTTGCGTCGGTTGGTCCCGCCCCGGCGGACGCAGCCGGTTGCCGGGAACCCGGAAAATTATGCGGTACGCGCCATCTCGCCCTGGAAGCGAGGCGCGCCCGACCTCTCCGTACGCAAGGTGCGTTCCGCCCGGCCGCTCGGTCCGCCCGCACCGCATACTGCTGCCATGAGTCCGCACTCCGCCAGCCACCGCCACGACCTCGCCGCCATCGCGCACCGGGCCATGCTCGAGCGCGGGTTCGCCCCCGACTTCGAGCCGGACGTCCTCGCCGAGGTGGACGCGCTCGACCCGCACGCGGCAGGGAAAGACGGAGACGTCCGGGACCTGACCGGGCTTCCCTGGTTCTCGATCGACAACGACGACTCGCGCGACCTCGACCAGGTCTCGGCCGCCGAGAGGCTCCCCGGGGGAGCGATCAGGCTCTTCGTCGCGATCGCGGACGTCGACGCGCTCGTCCGCGACGGCTCGGCGACGGACGGCCACGCCCGGACGAACACGACGTCGATCTACACGGCGGGCGGCACGTTCCCGATGCTCCCCGAGCGGCTCTCCTACGACCTGACCTCGCTGAACGAGGACGGGGAGCGCCTCGCGCTCGTCGTCGAGATGGTCGTCGAGCCCTCCGGGGCCGTCGCGAGCTCGAGCGTGACCCGCGCCCGCGTGAGGAACCGCGCCCGCCTCACCTACGACGCGGTCGCGGCCTGGCTGGACGGCGAAGGGCCGGTGCCGGAGCGGATCGGCAGGACTCCGGGGATGGAGGAGCAGGTCCGGATGCAGGACGAGGCGGCGCAGGCGCTGAAGGCGGTGCGGTTCGCGGAGGGTGCGCTCGTCCTGCAGTCGACCGAGTCGCGCCCCGTCTTCGACGGGGACAAGCTCGTCGACCTCGCGCCGCAGGAACCGAGCCGGTCCAAGGAGCTCATCGAGAACCTGATGGTGGCCGCGAACGGCGCCACGGCACGCTTCCTCGAGGAGAAGGGCTTTCCCTCCCTCCGCCGCGTGGTGCGGGAGCCGGCGCGCTGGGCGCGGATCGTCGCGGTTGCGGCCGAGTACGGCGAGGCGCTTGGGCCGGAGCCCGACAGCCGCGCGCTCGCCCTCTTCCTCGCGAAGCGCCGGAAGGCCGACCCTCTCCGCTTCCCGGACCTTTCCCTCGTGATCGTCAAGCTCATGGGGGCCGGTGCGTACGTGGCCGAAAGGCCGGGCGAGGACGCCCCCGGGCACTTCGGCCTCGCCGTGAAGGACTACACGCACTCCACCGCGCCGAACCGCCGCTACCCCGACCTCCTCACGCAGCGGCTGCTGAAGGCGGCGGTGGCCGGCTCGCCCTCTCCCTACACGGCCGCCGCTCTCGACGAGCTGGCGAGGCACTGCACGGAGAAGGAGAACGACGCCAACAAGGTCGAGAGGCACCTGCGCAAGTCGGCGGCGGCGCTCCTCCTCTCCACGCGGATCGGCGACCGCTTCGACGGGGTCGTCACCGGGGCCAGCGAGAAGGGGACCTGGGTGAGGATCTTCTCGCCCCCGGTCGAGGGCCGGGTCGAGCGCGGCCAGGCCGGTCTCGACGTTGGAGACAAGGTGGCGGTCACTCTCCTGTCGACCGACGTCGAGCGCGGCTTCATCGACTTCGCGCGCGCGCGGTAGGAAGCGGCACCGCACGAGGCTGGTCGAGGCGCGGGCCTTCCCGTCGGGCCGCCGCAAGGCGGCCCCGAGGGCCCGCGCCCCGGTCGGGGGCTAGTCCTCCAGGACGAAGGTGACCATCATGTTCACCTGGTACTCGGTGATCTTCCCGTTCTCCACGCGAACCTGCTGCTCCTTGATCCAGGCGCTCCGTATCTGGCGGAGCGTCTTGCTCGCCCGGGCGAGGCCCTTCTGGAGGGCGTCCTCGAAGCTGGTGGGTGACGTGGAGGTGATCTCGGTGACCTTGGCGATCGACATCGTGTGCTCCTCCCGAGACTCTCAGCAACGGGTGTGCCACGACGCCCGCGTCCCGGTACGTGCCGGCAAAGGCCACGCTCCCGAGAACGGTCGCCCGCCCCTTCGTAACCGGTTCATCCCGTACGGAAGGAGTTACACCGGGGCGCTACCGTGGACGAGGTTCACGAACGCGTCCACGAGGTCCCTCGGGCGATCGGGGTCACGCTCGGCGGTAAGCTGACGCCACGAGGATCGCCGCGCCGGTCACGGACCCTCCTCCCGGGGCGCCGGCAGCCGGACGGAAAACACCGCGCCCGCGCCCTCGACGCTCTCGGCGTTGATGGAGCCTCCGTGGCGGCGGACGATCCGGTCGACGATGGCGAGGCCGATCCCTGTCCCGGCGAACTCCTCCGCGGTGTGGAGCCGCTGGAAGGGGACGAACAGCTTTCCGGCGAGGGTCATGTCGAAACCGGCGCCGTTGTCGCTGAAGTCCGTCTCCCTCTGGCCGTCCGCGCCGAGGCGGGAGGAGACCTCGATCCGCGCGGCGGTTTCCGCCGCCGTGAACTTCCAGGCGTTCTCGAGGAGGTTCCGGAGCATCACGCGCAGGAGCCCGGCGTCCCCGTGGACGGGAATCGACGCGGCGACGACGGTCTCGACCCGGCGGTCCGGCGAGCCGGCGGCCAGCTCGTCGAGGATCTCGCGGCACGGGCCGGCGAGATCGACCGTCGTGATCTCGAGCTCCACCTTCCCGATGCGCGAGAGGCGGAGGAGGTCGTCGATGAGGGCCCCCATCCGATGCGCGCCGTCGTGGATCCTCCGCAGGTGATCCGCTGCGACCGGAGGAAGCTGCTTGCCGAAGTCCTCCGCGAGGATCCGCGAGAAGCCCGAGATCGTGCGGACGGGGGCCCGCAGGTCGTGCGAGACGCTCTGCACGAACGCCTCCAGCTCGGCGTTGGCCGCCTCGAGCTCGGCCGTCCGTTCCGCCACCGTCCGCTCGAGCCCTTCGCTCACCCGGCGGACCTGGGCTTCCGCCGCCTTGAGCGCGGTCACGTCGAGGACCGCGGCCCGGCACTCCTTCCCCGACGGCGACGCCGTCGCCTCGATCCGGACGACGCGCCTGCCGCCACCGGCCGGCTCCAGCGTCACCTCGCACGACTCCCGCTGCGTGTCTGCGAGCGTCCGGGTGAGGAAAGCGTCGAAGCCGGGGCGTTCCGCGAGCGGAAGGAACGTCCCGAACCGGCGTCCGAGCAGGCGGGCGCGCGGGACGCCGACGAGGTCCGCTCCCGCCAGGTTGGCCGAGTAGATGCCGCCGTCCCGGGCGAGGGTGAAGTAGCCCACCGGGGCGAAGTCGTAGAGGTCGGTGTACCTCTCCAGCGCGGCTTCCACCTCGTCGCGGGTCCTCTGCAGCTCGGAGTTCTGGAGCTCCAGCTCGACCTGGTGCACCTGGAGCTCGTGGAGGAGCCTCAGGGCGTCCGCCTCGTTCTCGGTGCGCAGAGAGGCCGCCTCTTCCCGCGCCCGGACACGCTCCTCGGCCCGGGCGCGGAGCTGTCCGGCGTCGTTGCCGGAGGGAGGATGCCCCGGTCTCACCGGCTCCCCCCGTCGCGGCTCGCGCCTTGCCGGGCGGCGTCGCCGGGCGCCGCCCGGCGCAGCTCGGCCTCGAGCGTCTTGGTCTGGGTGATGTCGACGAACGTCATGACGACGCCGTCGATCCGGTTGTCCACGGTCCGGTACGGCAGGACCCGGACCTCGAACCATCCCCGCCCTCGGCCGCGACCTGCTTCTGGGAAAAGACCAGGGTCCGCAGCACCTCGCGGGCCTCCCGCGCGAGGTCCAGGTCGACGAGGACGTTGACCACGTCCGTGAGCGGGCGGCCGACGTCTCCCGGGATCAGCTTGAAGAGGCGGGTCGCGCCCGTCGTGAACCTCCGGACCCTGAGCTCGCCGTCGAGGAAGACGGTGGCGATGTCGGTCCCGTTGAGGAGGTTCTTCATGTCGTCGCTCGCCCGCGTCAGCTCCTCCATCCGCGCGGCCTGCTCCGCGTTGACGGTCTGGAGCTCCTCGTTCATCGACTGCATCTCCTCCTTGGCGGTCGTCAGCTCCTCGTTCGTCGACTGCAGCTCCTCGTTCGTCGACTGGAGCTCTTCGTTGGCGGACTTGAGCTCCTCCTGCGCCGTCTGCATCTCCTCGTGCATCGCGTGCATCTCGCTGCGGAGGGAATGCAGCGCCCCGCGCGCCTCGTCGAGCTCGCGCTGGAGCACCGCCGTCTGCGGGCTCCGTGACGAACCCGCCTTGCGCCCGGGGCCTTCCGGCGGTCCGGGCGGCGCGGCGACGTCGGAGAAGACGATCATCACGGTCCCGCGCAGCGCCTCGGGCTCGGTGAGCGCCTGGGCGAGGACGTCGACCAGGGGTTCCCCTTCCCCGGCCGCCAGGTGGAGCCCGCGCCGGTGGACGACCCGCCCGGCGCTGACGGCCCGATGGAAGATCTCGGGAAGCTCCTGCCGGAGCCCCTCGCGAGCCATGGCGAAGACGTTCCAGTTCGCCTTCCCCGCGGCGGGCTCGAGGTACCTCCCCGTCCGCCCGCTGATGAAGAGGATGTCGCCCTCGCCGTTGACGAGGACGGCCGCCGGCGCGAAGCGCTGGAGCAGGACCTGGTCCGCGAGCGCCTGGAGGTCGGGGACGGGCTTCGTCACCGTCATCGGAACGGGTGCTCCTTTCCGGTCGCCGGGACGCGAGGCCGGGAACGGCATCGCCGCGAGCGGGACGAGGACCTCCCCCCTGCGGTAGAGCCGCGTCTTTCCGGGGAGGGGCGTGAAGAGGCCCGGCTGTCCGCCGGCCGTTTCGGCGGCGCCGAGGAAGAGGAGGCCGCCCGGGTTCAGCGAGTAGTGGAAGAGCGGCAGCAGCCTCTTCTGGAGCTCCGGCCCGAGGTAGATGAGAAGGTTCCGGCAGAGGAGGAGGTCCAGCTTCGTGAACGGCGGGTCCATGAGGACGTTCTGGGTCGCGAACGTCACCATCTCGCGGATCTCCTTGCCGATCCGGTACGAGCCGCCTTCCTCCTGGACGAAGAACCGCTTCAGGCGGCCGGCGGACACGCTGGTCGCGATGCCGGGCGGAAAGAGGGCCTGGCGGGCGCGGGCGATCGCGTCGGTGTCGAGATCGGTGGCGAAGACCTGGAGCTTCAGGCCCGCCTGGGGCGCGACCTTCTCGGCCGCTTCCCGGAAGACGATGGCGAGGGAGAACGCCTCCTCCCCGGTCGAACAGCCGGCGCTCCAGGCGCGCAGGACGCTCCGCTGGGGGCGGCTGGCCAGGAGCGGGGGAAGGAGCTCGTCCCGGAGCTGGTCCCACGCGGCCGGATCGCGGAAGAAGCTCGTGACCCCGATCAGGAGCTCCCGGAAGAGGAGCTGCACTTCCTGCGGGTTCTTCTGGAGGTACTGGACGTAGGTGGCGATCCGGTCGATCTGGTGGATTCCCATCCGCCGCTCGATCCGGCGCAGGACGGTGCTGCTCTTGTAGAGAGAGAAGTCGTGCCCGGTCCGGGCGCGCAGGACGATGGCGACCTTCTCCAGGGCGCTCCGATCGCCATCCGGCAGGACGGGCGCCGCCCTGACGTGGAGGGGCGCGTGCCGGACGTAGGAGAGGATCCGCTGCGGCAGCTCCTGGACGGGCGCCACGACGTCGGCGAGACCCGCCGCGATCGCGCTCCGCGGCATGGCGTCGAACTTCGCGGAGGACGGCTCCTGGACGAGGACGAGCCCGGCGGCCTCCTTGATGGCGCGGAGCCCCTGCGTGCCGTCGGCGCCCATTCCCGAGAGGACGACGCCGATGCTCCGCTCGTTCTGGTCGGCGGCGAGCGACCGGAAGAGGAAGTCGATCGGGAGCCGGAGGCCCCGCGGAGCCGTCGGCTCGAAGAGGTGGAGCGCGCCGTGGAGGAGCGACATGTCCCGGTTGGGCGGGATCACGTAGACGCAGCCGGGCTTGACCCGCATCCGGTCGCGCACCTGGACGACCTTCATCGACGTGGCGCGCTGCAGGAGCTCGGGGAGCATCCCCTTGTGCGTCGGGTCGAGGTGCTGGACGACGACCCACGCCATCCCGCTTCCCTCCGGGACGTTGCGCAGGAGCTCCTCGAGCGCCTCGAGCCCGCCGGCGGAGGCGCCAACGCCCACCACCGGGAACGGCGTGCCCGCACGAGCCTCGCCCGGGGTCGGTCTCGCGGGGGTCTTCGGAGGCTTCGGAGGGGCGGGCGATCCCGACGGCCCCTTCGAAGAACGGCTTCTTCTCAACGCAGAATCCTCCGGGGTAACCTGTCCACGGGCCCGGGCGATTCGCCGGGCCGGCCGCACGTCGGAAACAGTATGGACCCCGGCCTCTCGTCCGGGCGCGTCCGAATCGGGACGGAGGCGGCCCGGTGGTCCGCCGCGGCCGTGCCTCCCTATCGCGATCCTGCCCCGTCCGCCCGCGCCATTGCGTTGCTGTGGCGCCAGAGGCGGGTGACGGCGCCCGTCGCGTCGACCTCGAAGCGGATCTCCTCGCCGAGCTCTCCGTCGTCGCGGAGCCGCCGGAAGCGGTGCTCGCCCGCGGGGCTCAGCTTCACGAGCGCCTCGAGCGGCTTCTCCGAGGGGATCGGCAGGAGCGCGAGGCCGTCGTCCCACGGGAAGACGTGCGCTTCGCCCGCGAGCCAGTTGTCGTAGCGGCCGGCGTAGCGCGCGAACGCGGCGACGTGCGCCTTCGCCCCCTTCGGGTCGTCGATCGCCTTCTTCACCGCGGGGGCGACGACGTCGTAGGCCGTCTGGGCGTACTTCTGCGCGTCGATCCCGTTCGTGTTCGTCATGAACACGGTCGCCATCTTCTCGGCCGTCTGGACGAGGAGCTGGCTCTGGTAGCCGGGGCAATAGCCGTTGTGCCCGACGAACGTCTTCTCCCCGCTGCGCCAGACCTGGAAGCCGAGCCCCCAGCTCGTCTTCCAGCCCGGGTCCAGGAACTGGACGCGCTGCATCTCGCGGAGCGTGTCGACGTCGAGCACCTCGGTTTTCCGGGTCGAGAGAAGGCGGAACTGCCAGGAGGCGAAGCGGCCGAGGTCCTCGACCGTCGAGGTGAAGCCTGCGGCCGGTGCGATGCCACGCACCTCGTAGGGCGGCACCCTCTCGCGGGTGCCGTCCCGCCGAACCGCCGTGTACCCCGAGGCGAGCCGCCCGCCCCGGTGCCGGTCGAGGTGCTCCGTCTCGGTGTCCTTCATTCCGAGAGGGTCGAGGACGCTCGATCGGATCAGCGCGGAGTACGGCTTGCCGGCGGCCGCCGCCGCGACCTCGCCCGCGAGCGTCAGGCCGAGGTTCGAGTACTGGAAGAACGTCTCCGGGCGGTAGAGCATCTCCTGCTGCGGCAATCTCTCGCGGACTTTCTCCACGGGCGGGAAGGGATACGCCGGGCCGGTCCAGTAGGGGATGTCCGATTCGCGGGGAAGGCCGGACGAGTGCGTCAGGAGGCCGAAGAGCGTCACCGGCTCCGCCCCTTCGGGCATCCCGCCGATGGAGAACCACGGGAGGTGCCTGGCGACGGGGTCGTCGAGGCGCAGCCGCCCCGCGTCGCGCTGCTGCATCACCGCGACGCTCGTGAAGAGCTTCGAGATGGAGCAGATCGAGTACATCGTCGACGGCGTGGCGGGCGCCTTCGTCTCGACGTGCGCGTCCCCGAAGCCGCGGCTCCAGAGGAGCTGCTGGTCGTGGACGACGGCCATCGACACTCCCGGGAGCCGTCGGTAGGCCTGCTCGGCGCCCGCCCACGTCTCCAGGAGGGTGAGCGCCTGGACGACGCGCGGGTCGCGCGAAAGCGCCTCGGGAGAAGGAGCCTCCTTGGCCTCCTTCGTCACGGCGACGGGCGTGGCGGGCGCCTGTGCGGCCGCGGGCCACGGGAGCAGAAGCGAAGCGGCGAGGAAACGGACGATCGGGGGGGTGGCCATTCGGTTACCTCCGCAGGGGTCGGCGGAGACGATCGGTCGGGCGGTTGCGCGCGTCAAGTGGTGCGGCCGCGGGTCACCTGCACGAAATGATCCTCGTATCCCTTCCGCGAAGGGTGGAGAATCCCAGGCCAACAGGAGGATCAATGCGTAACCGGTACCTCAGGGTCGCGGTCGCCCTCGTGTTCCTCGTCCCCTTCCTGACCATCTCCACCGCTGTCGAGGCCCAGACCGTCGCCGGGACGCTCCAGGGCACGGTGACCGACACGTCGGGCGGCCCGTTGCCGGGGGCGACGGTCACCGTCCGGAACCGCGACACCGGCCAGGAGCGCCGGGTCGTCACGAACAGCAGGGGCGCCTACACCGCGCCCCTCCTCCAGATCGGGACCTACCGGGTCACGGCGGCGCTCGCGGGGTTCGGCACCGTCGCGCGAGACCGGGTCGAAGTCTCGCTCAACAGCACCGCCACCGCGAACTTCTCCCTCACCCAGAGAGTCACGGCCGACATCGAGGTCGTCGCCGAGACGCAGCAGATCAATACCGTCAACGCCGAGATCAAGGGCTCGCTGACCGCGGAGCAGATCCAGGACAAGCCCTCGCTCAGCCAGGGGAGCTTCCTCTCCCTCGCAGAGACCTTCACGGGCTTCCAGGAGAACCCGGCGTCCGGCCAGAACAACCCGACGCTCTCCTCCGGCTCGTCGATCAACTTCAACGGGACGGGGACGCGCGGGGCGACGTTCCAGATCAACGGCGTGAACAACGACGACTCCTCCGAGAACCAGAACCGGCAGGGGGTCTCACTCGCCACGATCAAGGAGTTCCAGGTCCTGACGAACAGCTACAGCGCCGAGTTCGGGCGCGGCTACGGCGCCGTCGTCCTCGTCCAGACGAAGTCGGGGACGAACACGGTCAACGGCGAGCTCTTCGGCTACTTCCAGAACGGCGAGTGGAACGAGAAGAGCTACTTCTCGCAGACCACGCCGAAGCCGAAGAACCACAGGAACGAGTGGGGCTTCGTCGCCGGGTTCCCCATCCTGCAGAACAAGCTCTTCGGCTTCGTCAGCCTCGACCGCATCGACTACGCCGGGCAGCAGAACTACGCGCGCGACCTCTTCACCCCGGCGGAGCTGGCGCTGCCGCGCCTGACCCGCGGGAACGACACCCCCGCGAACCGGGCCTGGATCGAGGGAATCCTCGGCCGCTACCCGCAGGGCGCGGTCCCCAACGACCCGCGGAGCAACAGGACCTTCGCGACGCTCCAGCAGATCGACTGGCCCGACGAGGACTACTCGGCGCGGCTCGACTACGACCCCGCCTCCGCGCACCACCTCACCGCGCGCTACCAGTACACGCGGAACATCCGCGAGACCGAGGACATCATCCAGGGTGAGAACGCCCTCCAGAACCACAAGCAGGTGAACGTCGGCCTCACGTGGACGCAGGTCTTCGGCGGCGCCTTCTCGGGCGAGTTCCGCTACGGCCTCGGGCTACGCTCGACGAACGTCGACATCGCCGCCGGAAACGACACGCCGATCGTCCGCTTCACCGGATCACCGGTCTCGGGAACGATCCTGGGCAACGCCGGGTCCTACCCGATCAACCGGCACCAGACGGACAACCAGTTCGTCTACAACCTCTACGGCACGTTCGGGAGCCGCCACTACGTCAAGGCGGGGGTCGACGTGAGGCTCCAGGAGCTGGACGACGTCGCCGACAACTTCTCGCGCGGCTTCTGGACGTTCCGTGCCGCCTGCGGCGGCACGACGTACGCGACGCCCTACGCGGCCATGGTCGACGGCTGCGTCTCGACGTACCAGAAGGGGTACGGCAACTTCTTTCTCGAGAACCAGATCAACGAGTACAACCTCTACGCCGAGGACCAGTGGCAGGTCGCCGACACGCTGAGCCTCTCCCTCGGCGCGCGATTCGAGTACGTGGCGACGCCGACCGAGAAGGAGGACCGGGTCGTCTACGGGTACGAGGACAACGCATACGTCGACCCGCGCGTCGCGTTCGCCTGGGTGCCGAAGACCTCCGGGGGGTTCCTCGGGGCCCTCACCGGGGGGCCGGGCAACGCGTCGATTCGCGGCGGCTTCGGCATCTACCACGGCCGGATCTTCCAGTCGATCTTCTCTCAGAGCGGGGCGAACCTCCGCTTCAACCCGCCGAACGCCGCCCTTCTCTCCTACACGAACCAGCTGAACGTCTCGGACCCGTCGAATGGCTACGTCTTCACCCCCGGGGCGACGCCGACGACGCGCATCACGATCCTCGAGGTCGATCCCCAGCTCGCGATGCCGCAGGTGTGGCAGTGGAACCTCAGCTTCGAGCGGAAGCTGGGGTGGGACACGACGATGCGGCTGAGCTACGTCGGCAACCACGGCGAGGACCTCCTGAAGTACACGCCGACGAACCTCGCGATCACCCCGGCCCAGGGGGGAATCGTCGTGGTCAACAGCCCGTTCAACGCGCCGGCGGCGGGGTTCCCCGACCTGAGGGGCGTCCTGATCGACAGGGTCGCGGCCGACTGGAGATGCGCGGGAACGGGCTTTCTCCCCGGGCTCACGGTGAACGCGGCCTGCCCCGTCCCGGTCCCGATCGCGAGCAACGAGATCAGCCTCCGGGCCCCGCGGACCAACGAGCGCCGGCCCGACCCCCGTTACGGGCAGAACCTGATGATCTCGAACGACAACTACTCGAACTACAACGCCTTCCAGATCGAGCTCCAGAAGCGCTTCACGCGCGACTTCTCGGGGCAGCTGTCGTACACGTACGGCAAGACTCTCGACACCGGCTCGGACGCCACGAACCTCGGCGCCGGGGACACGAACATCACCGGGCCGAACGACAACTTCGCCTACGGCTACTCGCGCTTCGACACGCGGCACAGACTGACCGTCCTCGGAAGCTACGACCTCCCCTTCTACAGGGGCCAGCGCGACGTCGTCGGGCAGCTCCTCGGCGGCTGGAAGATCGCCGCGACCTTCCGCTACGCCAGCGGGACCCCGTTCTCGGTCGTCGACAGCGCGACCGACGACATCGACTGGGACGGCTTCCAGGAAGACCGGCCCATCGTCATCGATCCGGGCGTTCTCGGGGCCGAGGTCGATGACCCGGGCACGGCGAAGAACGCGCTCCCGTCCGGGGCCTTCCGCCGCGCGACCCCCGAGGACTCGGTCGACGACCTGGTCCGACGCAACCAGTTCCGGATGGACAGCCTCCTGAACCTCGACCTCGGTCTCTACAAGACGGTCTTCCTCCCGTGGGAGGACCACCAGCTGGTCCTCCGCGCGGAGATCTACAACGTCTTCAACCGCGCCCAGTTCGGCACCCCGTCGAACGACTGGGCGGCCTCGACGTTCGGCGCGCTCACGGGTCTCCAGGTCAGCTACCGCCCGCGAACCTTCCAGTTCGCGGCGCGCTACGTCTTCTAGGCCTGCGGATGTCGAGCCGGGCGGGGGGGGCTCCCCCCCGCCCGGCTGCGCGGCTAGAGGACGAGATAGACCGTCAGCAGGATGCCCAGAATGCCGAGGAGCGTTGCGAGCCCCTCGTGCAGGCGGCCGTCGCGCCCGGCGGGGCGGTCGGCCTCGGGGAGCGTCCGCAGGAACGCGCGGTGCTCTCGCGTGGCGAGGAGGATCGACGCCGAGCCGGCCAGGACGAGGACGATGCCGATCACGTTCGAGAGCGGCGCGAGCCTGGGCGCGTGCGCCTCGGCGCCGAGCTGGAGCGTCACGAGCCGCAGGAAGAGGCCGAAGCGCGCCACCAGGAACCCGAAGGCCATGACCGTGAGCCCGGTCCGGATCCAGGCGAGGAGAGTCCGCTCGGCGGCGAAGTAGACGCGCGGGTCGCCCATGGGCCGAGCTTACACGCCGGGGAGAAGGTCGAAGCGCGGTGGGGCCCTGCCAGCGGTCCCCTCGCCGAGGGCCTCGCCCGCGCACCGCCGTCTTCCGTTCCGTCCGTCCGTCGGACAGAATCCGCCGCAAATGAAAGCGCTCGCCGTTCGTCCCGGTGATCGGACCGTCTCGATCCTCGACGTCCCGGCGCCGGGGCCGCTCGGCCCGTCCGGCGTCCTCGCTCGCGTCCTCTCGGTCGGCGTCTGCGGGACCGACCGGGAGATCGCGTCCTTCCTCTACGGCGAGGTCCCCGAGGGCTCGCCCCACATCGTCCTCGGGCACGAGTGCCTCGCCGAGGTCGTCGAGACGGGGCCGGACGTGACCGGGCTCGCCACCGGCGACCTGGTCGTCCCGATGGTCCGCCGCCCCTGCGCGCGGCTCTGGTGCCGCCCCTGCCACGACGGCCGGCAGGACTTCTGCACGAGCGGCGACTTCACGGAGCGCGGCATCAAGGGACTGCACGGGTTCATGGCCGGGCTCGTCGCGGACGAGGAGCGCTACTTCGTGAAGGTGCCGGCCTCGCTGCGCGACGTCGGGGTCCTCGTCGAGCCGCTCACGATCGCCGAAAAGGGGGCCGCGCAGGCCGCGATCCTCCTCGGGCGCGTGCCGGGCGAGCTGGCGCGGTCGACCGGCTTTCAGCGCGCCGTCGTCCTCGGAGCGGGGCCGGTCGGGCTCCTCGGCGCGATGAAGCTCGTCGCGCTCGGCTGGGAGACGTGGGTCTACTCGAAGGGCGAGGCCGGCTCGCCGAACGCCGAGGTCGTGACGGCGATGGGCGCGCGCTTCGTCTCCTCCGACCGGCACACGCCGGCGGACCTGGCGGAGATGGTCGGCGGCATTTCCCTCGTCTACGAGGCGACGGGCGCGGCGCAGGTCTCGTTCGAGGTGATGAGCGTCCTCGGGACGAACGGCGCCTTCATCTTCACCGGCGTGCCGGGCCGACGGGGGCCGCTCGAGATCGACGCGAACCTCATCATGCGCAACCTCGTCCTCAAGAACCAGGTCGTCGTCGGCACGGTCAACGCGGGCCGCTCGGACTTCGAAGCCGCCGTCGCGGACCTCGGCGTCTTCGTCGAGCGTTTCCCAGAGGCGGTCCACGCCCTCGTGACGGCCCGGGTCCCGTTCGACGGGGCGGTCGAGGCGGTCCTGACACCCCCCGCGGGGATAAAGACCGTCGTCGAGGTGGCGTGATCACGAAGCGAACCTCGCCTCGCCCGGGGTTGATCGACGTCTCCGTCCCGCTCTGGACCGGGACGGTCCACTGGCCCGAGTGTGGGTCTTCCTACGCGTGGACGCCCGGCGCCTCGTGCCCCGACCGCGAGACGTACTCCTCGTAGGAGCCGTCGTACGTCACGGGCCGGCCCGAGCCGTCCTCGCCGCCGATCTCCAGGACCCGGTTCGCCAGGCCCCGGAGGAACGTCCGGTCGTGGGAGACGAAGAGCATCGTCCCCTCGAAGCCGTGGAGCGCCTCCACGAGCATCTCCTTCGTGGCGAGGTCGAGGTGGTTCGTCGGCTCGTCCAGGACGAGGAAGTTCGGCGGGTCGAAGAGCATCCGCGCCAGGACCAGCCGCGACTTCTCGCCCCCCGAAAGGACGCGCACCGGCTTGTCGATGTCGTCCCCGGAAAACTGGAACGCCCCGGCCAGGGTCCGGAGGACGCCGAGCCCCTCCATCGCGAAGTCCTTCTGGAGCTGCTCGATCACCGTCAGCGTGGGGTCGAGGAGGTCGAGCGACTGCTGGGCGAAGTAGCCGAGCTTGAGCGAGGCGCCGAGCTTGACGGTCCCCGAGTCGGGGGATAGCGCCCCCGACACCATCTTCAGGAGCGTCGACTTGCCCGCCCCGTTTCGTCCCATGACGCACCAGCGCTCGCCGCGCCGGACGAGAAAGTCGAAGCCGTCGTAGACGACGCGGGAGCCGTAGCGCTTTCCGACCCCGGCGAGCGCGACGACGTCGTCGCCCGAGCGCGGCGGCTGCCGGAAGTCGAACCGCACGACCTTGCGGCGGCGGGGGAGCTCGAGCTGCTCGATCTTCTCGAGCTTCTTCACGCGGCTCTGCACCTGGGCGGCCTTGGCCGCGTGGGTCGAGAAGCGCTCGATGAAGCGCTGCTCCTTGGCGAACATCGCCTGCTGCCGCGCGTAGGAGGCCTCGCGCTGCGCCTCGCGCAGGCCCCGCTCGCGCTCGTAGAAGTCGTAGTCGCCGGTCCAGGTGAAGATCTCGCCGCCGTCCACCTCCACGATCCGGTCGACGACGCGGTTCATGAAGTCGCGGTCGTGGCTCGTCATCAGGAGCGCGCCGGGGTAGTCGTGGAGGAACCGCTCGAGCCAGAGGATCGACTCGATGTCGAGGTGGTTCGTCGGCTCGTCCATCAGGAGGACGTCGGGCCTGCCGAGGAGGATGCGGGCCATCGCCACGCGCATCTTCCAGCCGCCCGAGAGGGCCCCGACGTCGCCGTCGACCACCTCGTCGGGGAAGCCGAGCCCCTGGAGGATCTCCTTCGCCTTCGCCTCGAGCTCGTACCCGCCCCGCTGCTGGTACTCGTGCTGCACCTCGCCGTAGCGCTCGAGGACCTTCTCCATCTCGTCGGCGCGCTCCGGGTCGGAGAGGGCGTGCTCGAGGTCCATCAGCTCGTGGTGCAGGTCGCCGAGCCGGCCGCTCCCGGCGATCGCCTCCTCGAGCACCGACCGCCCCGACATCTCCTCGACGTCCTGGCGGAAGTAGCCGATGGAGAGCTTCTTCGGGACGGAGACGTCCCCGTCGTCGGGGTGCTCCTCCCCGGTGATCATCCGGAAGACGGTGGTCTTGCCGGCGCCGTTCGGGCCGACGAGCCCCGCCTTCTCGCCCGGGTTGAGCTGGAACGAGGCGTCGACGAAGAGGATCTGCCGGCCGTACTGCTTGGAGACTTTCGAGAAGGAGATCATGCGGGCGGCGGACGATAGCAGGCTCGCCGCCGGTTGGCGCTGCACGACCGGGGCCGGCTGACGCCCGCCCCGGTCGCGAGGGGACGATCAGGCCTTCGCGGCCACCTGCCGCAGCACCAGGTGCTGCTCGGGGACCGGGTAGCCGGCGGCCCCGAACTCCTCCTTGATGACGCGGTTCGTGTCGAAGTAGACCTGCCAGTAGTGGTCGGTGTGCGTGTAGGGGCGCACGGCGAGGACCGGGCCCATCGGGTTGAAGTCGAGGATCTCGACGTCGGGCGCGGGCGTGGCGTTGACGTTCGGGATCGCGGCGAGGCGGGTCTTCAGCCGGGCGACCGCGTCGGCGGGGTCGACGCCGTGCGCGAGCTGGGCCGTCCGGTCGACGCGCCGGTACTCCGAGGCGGAGTAATTCATGATGTTGTCGCCGAAGACCTTCGCGTTCCCGACGATCGTGTGGACGTTGTCGGGGGTCAGGATCTCGGTGGCGAAGAGGCCGATCCTCACGACCGTCCCGGTGACTCCGCCGGCCTGGATGAAGTCGCCCACCTTGAACGGCCGGAGGACGATGACGAAGACGCCCGCCGCGAAGTTGGAGAGGAGGCCCGCCCACGCCGCGCCGACCGCGAGGCCGAGGCCGGCGACGAGCGCCGCGAACGACGTCGTCTCGACGCCGAAGTAGCCCAGGATCGCGACGACGAGGAGGATGTTCAGCGCGACGTTGATGATCGAGGCGACGTACCGGAGGATCGTCGGGTCGATCTTCTGCTTCTCGAGCGCGGCCGAAACGAGCCGCACCGCGAGATGAATGAGGTAGCGGCCGACGATGAATACGGCCAGCGCCCCGAGGAGCTTCAGGCCGACGTTCGTGGCCGTCTGCGTGACGGATTGCAGGATCTGGTCCCAGTTGACGTTCATTGACCCTCCCTGGCCGCGGGCCTGGCCCGGGCACCCTTCGCTTCGAAATCCGGTCGAGAGGGCGGAAGTGTGTCAGGAACGAGGGCGGCTGGCGAGGGGGGGCGGGCTCAGCGGCCAGGGTACATCCGGTCCCAGCGGGCCTCGCGATCGCAGAGGTCCTCCTCGAGCGCGCACTCGCCGCAGAGGAGGCCCGATTCCTCCCACTCGTCCAGGACGGTGTTCGTGCAGCCCGCCCGCGCGCACGCGACGCGCCGGGGAACCCGGGGTGTCGCGGGGGGCGTCCCGCCCGCCCGGCGGAAGAACGGGAGGGCGAAGCGGAACCGCTTGCGCGCGGGGACGTTCGACCGGATCCCGGGGTCGGGCAGTTCGGCGCTCATGGGTGTCCTTTCAGGAATCCGCCGTGCGGCAGGCGTCCACCAGCGCGCCGAGGGCGCGGCGGGCGCGGGTCTCGGCGGCCGGGTCGTCCAGGAGGCGGGAGGCGTGGTGGTAGGCGAGCATCACGCCGTACATGTCGTTGGCGAACTGCTCGGGGTCCGTTTCGGGCCGGAACTGGCCTTCCCGGACGACCGACCTCACCAGGTCGGCGAGGAAGTCCATCCAGGCCTGCTGGAGCTTCACCAGAAGGTCGCGGCTCGGCCCGGGGCGTCCGTCGAGGTCGGTCGCCATGGCAATGAAGAAACACCCGCCCGACAAGGGGTCCGACTGCGACCAGGCCAGCCAGCGGTCGAAGAGTCCCTGGATGCGCAGGGTGCCGCGCGGGGCCTCGAGGGCCGGCTTCACCACGTTCTCGACGAAGCGCGCGCCGCCGTACTCGAGGACCTGGATCTGGAGCGCTTCCTTGGAGTGAAAGTGTGAAAAGAGCCCGCTCTTGGAGAGGTCGAGCTCCTGGGCGAGGCGCCCGATCGAGAGACCCGAGAGACCGACACGGCTCGCGAGCCCGACGGCGTGCCGGAGAATGGCCTCCCGGGTCGTGTCGCCCTTTCCCATGGCCATAAAATAGCACGACCGTTCGTTCTTTCGCGAGAAACCTGAATTCACGCCGAGCCCTATTCCGCGTAGCATCCGCCGACGCTCGCCCGCGGGCGGCCCGTTCGGGCTTTCTCTTGCGGACCCCGAGCCCACTAGAAAGGAGTCCTCGATGTTCCGCAACCGCACGTCGGCCGTTCCGGCCTTCGCTCTCGCCCTGCTCCTCGCCGGGTGCCAGAAGGACGCCGGCGCAACCGCTCCGGCAGCCGCCCCCGCGCCGCCGTCGAGCCGAAGACCGACGACGAGAAGACCCTCTACGCCATGGGAATCGTCATGGGCCGCAACCTCGCCGGTCTCGAGCTTTCGGCGACCGACCTCGAAATGCTGAAGATCGGGCTGACCGACGAAGCCCTCGGCAAGGACAAGAAGGTCTCGCTCGAGGAGTTCGGCCCGAAGATCCAGGCCTTTGCGCAGGGACGCGTCGGCGCCGTGGCCGCGAAGGAGAAGGTGGCCTCCGAGGCATACCTCGCGAAGGCGGCCGCGGACAAGGGGGCCCAGAAGAAGCCCTCCGGCCTCGTCTACACCGAGATCGCGGCCGGCAGCGGGCCCAACCCCGTGCCGAGCGACACGGTGAAGGTCCACTACACCGGCAAGCTCATCGACGGCACCGTCTTCGACAGCTCCATCCAGCGCGGCCAGCCCGCCGAATTCACGCTCGGCGGCGTGATCCCCTGCTGGCAGGAGGGTGTCCAGCTCATGAAGAAGGGCGGCAAGGCCCAGCTCGTCTGCCCGTCGGCTCTCGCGTACGGCGACGCCGGCTCGCCCCCGAAGATCAAGCCGGGCGCGACGCTCATCTTCGACGTCGAGCTCCTCGACATCGTGGCGAAGGCCGCCGCCCCGAAGAAGTAGTCCCTGCGTCGCGGGGCCGGCAGACCGGCCCCGCGACGGTGGTCCCGCATCTTGACGTGCCGCCGCAGTGAGCGCATGCTGCCCGGTGGCTGAGATCGGGTTTCATCTCTCGCCGGCCCTGAACATGCCTCACACACGACACCCCGCCACACTCCTCGACCTGCGAAAGGGAGAGGAGGCCGTTCTCGACCGGATCGACCTGCCCGCGGACATCTCACAGCGGCTGATGGAGCTCGGGTTCCTTCCCGGGAGCCGGATCGCCGCCTCGTTCCGCGCGCCGGGCGGGGATCCACGGGTCTTCCGCGTCGACGGCACCGAGGTGGCCCTGCGCTGCGAGACCGCCGCCTGCCTCCATCTTCGTCCGGCCGCCAAGAAAGGCGCCGCGAGCCCGTCGTGACGACCCCGGACGGCCTCCCGGCGCTCACGGGCACACCGCCCGGAGCGAACGCCCTGCCCGCCGCGGGCCCCCGCCCCGCGCGCGTGGTGGCGGTCGTCGGCCCCCCCAACTCCGGCAAGTCGACCCTCTTCAACCGCCTCACCGGGCTCCGCCAGAAGGTCGCGAACTTCCCGGGCGTCACCGTCGAGCAGCACCTCGGGAAGCTGAGGATGGAGGACGCGGCCGAGCTCGACATCATCGATCTCCCCGGCGTCTACAGCCTCACGCCGCGCTCGGAAGACGAGCAGGTGACGCACGACGTCCTGATGGGGCGGATGCCCGGGGTTCCGAAGCCCGACACGATCCTCCTCATCCTCGACGTCACGAACCTCGGCCGTCACCTCGTCCTGGCCGCGCCGATCCTCGCCCTGGGATTGCCGACCCTCGTCGTCCTGAACATGGCGGACGAGCTGGAGAAGCGCGGCGGCGACGTGGAGGCCGAGGCTCTCGCCCAGCGCCTCGGCGCGCCGGTGGCCCTCATCAGCGCGGCCAGCGGCGAGGGGTACGACACGGTCCTGCAGTTCCTGCGCGGCCGCATCGGCATCCCGCGCCCGATGGACCTCCTTCCCGTCCTCTCCGACATCCCCCGCTGCCGCGAGTGGGCCGCGCGCCTCGGCGAGGCGGCGAAGTACCAGGCCCCGGCGCCTCCAATCTGGACACGACGCCTCGACGGCGTCTTCCTTCACCCGGTCGTCGGCCCGCTGACGTTCCTCGTGGTCGTCGTCGCCGTCTTCCAGACGATCTTCAGCGCCGCCACGCCCCTCATGGACCTCGTCGACCAGGCCGTCGGAGCCTCCGGCGCGTGGCTCGGCACGGTCCTTCCCGCCGGTGTCCTCCGTCAGCTCCTCGTCGAAGGCGTCTGGGCGGGAGTCGGGTCGGTCCTGGTCTTCCTCCCGCAGATCCTGCTGCTCTTCCTCTTCATCGGCGTGCTGGAAGACTCGGGCTACCTCGCGCGCGCGGCGCTCATCGCCGACCGGACCATGGCGAAGGTCGGCCTGCAGGGGAAGTCGTTCATCCCGCTCCTCTCGGCCTACGCCTGCGCCGTGCCGGCGATCATGGCGACGCGGACGATCGAGAACAAGCGGGACCGGATCGCGACGATCCTCATCGCGCCGTTCATGACCTGCTCGGCGCGGCTTCCCGTCTACACGCTCATCATCGCGGCGTTCCTGCCGGAGAAGCCTCTCCTCGGGCCCTTCCTCGGCACCCGCGCGGCGGCGCTCCTCGGCCTCTACCTCCTCGGCTTCGTCGCGGCCGTCGCCACGGCACGCGCCCTGAAGTCGTCGGTCCTGCAGAGCGAACGGACCCCGTTCGTCCTCGAGATGCCGCCCTACCGGGCGCCGACGTTCCGCGGTCTCGGCCTCCGTCTCCTCGACAGGGCCAAGGTTTTCCTGCGCCGCGCGGGAACGGTGATCCTCGGCATGTCGATCGCCCTCTGGGTCCTCGCCCACGTCCCGCTGAAAGACGGCACGGCTCCCCAGATCGCCGAGAGCTTCGCGGGGACGATCGGGCGGACCGTGGAGCCGGTCATCGCGCCGCTCGGCTTCAACTGGAAGATCGGCATCGGCCTCGTCACCTCCCTGGCGGCCCGCGAGGTCATCGTCGGCACGCTCGGGACGATCTACGGCATCGAAGGCGACGAGACGGGCGCGAGCCTGCAGGAGGCGCTCCGGCACGACCTGACGCCGGCGGGCGCGGTCGCCCTCCTCGTCTTCTTCGCGTTCGCCATGCAGTGCATGTCGACGATCGCGGTCGTCAAACGCGAGACCGGCGGCTGGACCTGGCCCATCGTGCAGTTCACCTACATGGGCGTCCTCGCCTGGGTCGGCGCCTTCGTCGCCTTCCGCGTCGGCACGGCCTTCATGGCCTAATCTCCCGCCGTGTCGCTCCGCGCCGACCTCCGCGCCCTTCCACGCGCGGTCTGGGTCCAGTGTGCCGCGACCCTCGTGAACCGGGCGGGGACGATGGTCCTGCCATTCCTCCTCCTGTACCTGACGCGTGACCTGGGCCTCTCGCCCTCGTCAGCCGGGGCGATCGTCGCCCTGTACGGCGCGACGGCCCTCGTCACGGCCCCCTTCGCGGGGCACCTCTGCGACCGGGTCGGGACGCACCGCATGATGACGGCCTCGCTCCTCCTGTCGGGCCTCGTCCTCCTCGCCTTTCCCGTCGCGCGGACGCCGCTCGCCGTCGCGGTCGCGACGGTTCTCTGGGCCGTGATCTCTGAGGTCTTCCGCCCCGCCAGCCTCGCGGCGATCGCGTCGGCCGTCGGCCCCGAGCAGCGCAAGACCGCCTTCGCCGTGAACCGCCTCGCGATCAACCTCGGCATGAGCCTCGGGCCGGCGCTCGGCGGGTTCCTGGCGACCTGGTCGTACGGCGCGCTCTTCATCGCCGACGGCCTGACGTCTCTCGCCGCCGCGGCGATCCTCGCGAAGGCGGGACGGCCGGACCGCGTGCACGCGGCGGAGACGCCCGCCGCTGCGAGGCCCGAAAGCCGCCCGGCGCACCGCGATCGCCGCCTCCTCGTGCTCCTCCTCGGCGTCCTGCCGGTGGCCGTCGTCTTCTTCCAGCACGTCGCCGCTATGGCCCTCTTTCTCGTCCGCGACCTCGGGTTCTCGGAAGCCTCGTACGGCCTCCTCGCCACGCTCAACACGCTCCTCGTCGTCGCCTTCGAGGTCCCGCTCAACGCGGCGATGGCCCGCTGGCCGACGGGGAAGACCCTCGCGCTCGGCTCCGTCCTGACGGGCGCGGGCTTCGGCCTCCTCGCCTTCGCCCACGCGCCGGGGATGGTCGTCGTGTCGGTCGTCGTCTGGACGTT
Organism: Holophagales bacterium; assembly: GCA_016719485.1. Lineage (NCBI taxonomy): Bacteria > Pseudomonadati > Acidobacteriota > Holophagae > Holophagales > Holophagales bacterium. Next base: position 70,528 of record JADJZB010000008.1, on the reverse strand, counting down.
CGGCGAGATCGTTCTCTTTCCCGGGCTGAACGCGGCCGTCGCGGACCTCGCGCCGGAGGCGCGGCGGGGCGAGTACATGGGCCTCTACATGATGGCCTTCAACCTCGCCTTCGCGATCGGGCCGTGGGCGGGAACGGCCATCCTCGAAACCTGGGGCGGGCCGACGCTCTGGGCGGGGACCTTCCTCGCGGGCCTCCTTTCGGCCATCCTTCTCTCGCGGACGGCCACGCCCCACGTCGGGGCCGAAGAAGGAAAGCCATGAAACGACTCCAGCGGGTGCTCCTCGTCGCCTCCTCCTCGTCCCTCTCCTCTCCTGCCGAAAGGAGGCGGACCCCGTTCGAGCGGCGATCGACTCCCTTGCCGCGGCGGCCGACGACCGCGACGCCGACGCCGCGGGAGAGGTCCTCGCGGCGGCCTACACCGACGCCGAGCATGCCGACCGCGCCGCGGCTCTCCTGACGATCCGCCGCTACTTCGCGGCGTACGAGCGGATCTCCGCGTCGTTCTCCGACGTCCAGATCGACCGAAAGCCCGATCTCGCAAGGGCGACGTTCACCGCGACGTTCGACGGCGCTCCGAGGAAGATCGGGACGCTCGACGCGATGCTCCCGCGCACGGCGAAAGTGAAGTTCGAGATGAACCTCGTCCCACAGGAGGGGCGCTGGAAGGTCGCGTGGGCGGGATGGCAGCTCGTCTCGGAGGGGATGGGACCCTGACGCGCCGGCACGGCGGACCGCCGGCGAGGCCCCGCCGGATCCCGAGCCCTCTCGGCCTCAAGCTCCGCGTTACTTGAGCTGGAACGCCCTCAGGTCGAGGACCTCGGCGATCCGTCTCCGAAACTCCTCGGCTTCCAGAGAGGCGGCCTGCCGGCCCGATTCCTTCTCGATCCGCGCGAGCGCGTCGGTCCAGACCCGTTCGCGGCGGGCGATCTCGTCGGGGTCCTTCACCTTCCCGAACTCCTGTACGAGCTTGTTGTGCCGGCAGAGCATCCGGAACGCGTAGTAGGTGTTGGGCCGCCGCAGGGGAAGGCCGAGGACCCGCACGTCGTTGCCGACGCTGTGGATGGGCTGACCCCATTCCCCGTAGCCGCCGAAGATCGTCCCGAGCTTCTCGAGCGCGTTCGCGAGCCGCGGCTCGTTCGCCTTCTTCAGGATCGTCGTGATGAGGGGGAGGGTCACGTTGCGGAAGAGGGTCGGGTCGGTGAGGCGCACGTTCACGCCGAGCTCTTCCTTCTCGACCTTGATGATCTCCTCGGTCCGGATCCGGTTGTCCGTCGCGAGGTGGACCCGCTCGCCGATCGCCTCGGGGCGTGTCAGGGCGGCGAGGATCCCCTCGACGACCCGGTCCACGGTGACGAGGTTCAGCTCGGCGGAGCGGTCGGCGGGGAAGACCATCGCGACGGAGGCGATGGCCGCGGCCTTCGACTCGCCGAACGGCGTCGACTTCAGCGCGTCGAGCGCCTCCTGCGCGCGCCCGAAGGCGTTCACGGGGGCGTTGACGACCTTCGTGTCGCCCCGGTTGTTGCCGGTGCGCGAGTCGCCGATGACGATGGCGGGGAGGAGCTGGACGACGCGGAGGCCGTCCACGACCATGTGCTGGTCGGTCTCCATCGAGGCCATCGCCTTCGTCAGCTCGTAGAAGTTGTTGTAGAAGTTCTTGGGGAAGACGAGCGCGTTCTCCTGCGCCATCGACCGCTTCTTGCGGCCGTGGATGTAGGAGGTCTCGATGGCGACGTGGAGGATGAACCTCGATCCCTTCGCCCGCTGGAGGCGGAGGGAGAAGGCGAGGGCGTTCTTGCAGCCGAGCACGTTCGCCCTGAAGGAGCTCTCGTAGGTGTCGTCGAAGGAGACGGAGGCCGCGCAGTGGATGACGTGCGTGACCGTCTTCTCGAGGGTCGCCAGGTCCTTCTCGCCGATCCCGAGAAACGGCTTCTCGATGTCGCCGTCGATGAACCGGAACTTCCGCGCGGCGCGTCCGCCGATGCCGATGCGGGAGAGGAGGAGGAGGCCCCGGTCGGTGGGCGACAGGATCCGGACCACTTCCTTCGTCTTCGGGTCCCGCACCGTCTGGGGTCTCACGACCGAGACGATCTCGGCGATCCGCCTGTCGGACGCGGCCTGGGCGAGGATCTCCTGGCCGAGGAATCCCGTCGCGCCCGTGAGGAGGACGCGCAGTCCGGGGCTGCGCCCACGGGCCGCGAGCGCCGCGCGGGCGTCGTCCTTGAGCCGGGCGATCCGGGCCTTGACCTCCCGCTCGGACAGGCGTGTCGCCTCCCGGAACTGGAAGAAGAACTCGCGATCGACGACGCCGATCGCCTGCCGCGCGCCCCGCTCGATCGCCTTCGAGCCGGTCACCTGCCCCAGCCTGCCGGCCATCCGGACTCCCAGCTCGTTGAGCTTCTTCATCGCGTCGCGGACGGAGTCCTCGTTGCCGGTCACCTGGATGAGGCGGCTCGCCAGGAACTGGGCGGTCACCTCGAGCGGGTTCTTGTCGCGGTGGGCCTGGATGAGGAGCTCGTCGGGCTCGATGGGGCGGAGGACCTCGCGACCCGTCACCGAGCTCATCCGGGCGATGTAGCGCGAGGGAGAGCTCCTCCAGAGGAACTCTCCCTCGGGATTCACCTGGGGGCTCCAGTCGGCGATCGGCTCCCCGGCCCGCGCCGCGGGGGCCTTTCTCGGTGCGGCGGCCGGCACCCCCGGCGTGGCGACGGGCTTCCGCCGTTTGGTGGCGGGCCGCTTCACGGGGGCGGCGGGGGCCTTCGAAGCGATGGGCCGCTTCACGGGGGCGGCGGGGGCTTTCGAGGCGGGTGCAGCGGCCGCCGGGCGGCGGCGGGGCGTCGGTTTCGGCATGGGACTCCTCCGGGGCACCCGATTGTGCCTTGAACGCCCCCCGGTTCGAAATCCCGCGCTAACGCGGAGCGTTCCCTCCTGGCGGGACGGGCGTCAGGTTCCAGATGTCGCGGGCGTATTCCCGGATCGTCCGGTCGGACGAGAACTTGCCCATCCGGCCGACGTTGAGGACCGCCTTGCGGGTCCAGCCCGCCGGGTCGGCCCACTGCGACGACACCCGCTCCTGCGCCGCGGCATACGCGTCGAAGTCGGCGAGGTGGAAGTAGGGGTCGTGGTTCTCGACGACGTGCTCGAAGAGCCACGAGAAGATCCCCGGCTCGAACGGCGCGAAGAGGGGCGTCTGGAACGCATCGAGGACCCGCTTCACCCGGGGGTCGGTCTCGAAGACCTGCCGGGCCGAGTACGTGCCGGAGCCCTTCAGTCCCTCGATCTCGTCGGCCGTGTGCCCGAAGATGAAGATGTTCTCCTCGCCCACCTCTTCCATGATCTCGACGTTGGCGCCGTCGAGCGTCCCGATCGTCAGCGCGCCGTTCATCGAGAGCTTCATGTTGCCGGTCCCGGAGGCCTCCATGCCGGCGGTGGAGATCTGCTCGGAGAGGTCGGCGGCGGGGATGATCCGTTCGGCGAGGGAGACACGGTAGTCGGGGAGGAAGACGCACTTGAGGAGGCCCCGCACGCGCGTGTCGCGGTTGACCCGCTCGCCCACCGAGTGGATGAGCTTGATGACCTGCTTGGCGACCCAGTAGCCCGGGGCCGCCTTCCCGGCGAAGACGAACGTCCGCGGCGCCTTCGGCTCGATGCCGTCCTCCACGATCCGGAAGTAGAGGTGGACGACGTGCAGGGCGTTCAGGAGCTGCCTCTTGTAGAGGTGGATCCGCTTGATCTGGATGTCGAAGAGCGAATCGGGATCGGCCTTTACGCGGGTCAGGTCGGCGATGACGCGCGCGAGGCGCTTCTTGTTCTCCCGCTTCACGTCGCGGAATCGCTCCCGGAAGGCCGCGTCCCCGGCGAGACGGTCGAGCGGCTCGCGCAGCAGGCCGTAGTCGGTGACCCAGCCCGGACCGGCGACCTCGGTCAGGAGCGCGGCGAGGCCGGGGTTCGACTTCAGGAGCCAGCGCCGCGGCGTGACGCCGTTCGTCTTGTTGTTGAACCGCTCCGGGTGGAGGCGGTAGAGGTCGGGGAAGAGGTTCTCGGTGATGAGGCGCGAGTGGAGCGCGGCGACGCCGTTGATCGAGTGGCTCCCGGCGGCGGCCAGCTGCGCCATCCGCACCTGCTTCGGCTCCCCCTCCTCGATCATCGAGACGCGGGCGAGGATCTCCTGGTCCCCGGGCGCGCGGTGAGCGACCTCGTCGAGGAAGCGCCGGTTCACCTCGTAGATGATCTGGAGGTGCCGCGGGAGGACCGTCTCCACGAGCGGCAGCGGCCACTTCTCGAGCGCCTCGGGGAGAAGGGTGTGGTTCGTGTAGCCGAGCGTGGCGACCGTCATCTCCCACGCCCGCTCCCAGACGATGTCGTGCTCGTCGACGAAGAGGCGCATCAGCTCGGCGACGGCGAGGGCGGGGTGCGTGTCGTTGAGCTGGATGGCGATCTTGTCGGAGAAGCGGTCGATGGAGTGTCCCTCGCGCAGGAAGCGCCGGAGGATGTCGCGCAGCGCGCAGGCGACGAAGAAGTACTCCTGCAGGAGCCGCAGCTCCTTGCCCTTCTGGACCTTGTCCGAGGGGTAGAGGACCTTCGAGATCGTCTCCGACCCGATGGCCTCCTGCACCGCCTGGACGTAGTCGCCCGAGTTGAAGTTCTCCATGTCGAAGTCGTCGGAGGCGCGGGCCGAGTAGAGACGCAGCGCGTTGACCGTCTCGCCTCCGTACCCGACGACCGGCATCTCGTGCGGGACGCCGACGAGGATCTTCCAGTCCATCCACATCGGGTTGTACTGGCTCTTGCGGTCGATCGTGTCGACGATGCGGCCGTAGACCGGGACGAGGACCGCCTCCTCGGGGCGCTCGACCGTCCAGGGCATCGCGGCGTGGAGCCAGCGGTCGGGCCGCTCCTTCTGGTAGCCGTTGTCGATCTCCTGCCGGAAGAGGCCGTACTGGTAGAAGAGGCCGTAGCCGAACCCGGGGAGGTGGAGCGTCGCGAGCGAGTCGAGGAAGCAGGCCGCGAGGCGGCCGAGGCCGCCGTTGCCGAGCCCGGCGTCGACCTCTTCCTCGCGCACCTCGTCGAAGTCGTGGCCGAGGCCCTCGAGCGCCTCCCGCACCGCGTCGTAGATGCCGAGGTTGTGGAGCGAGTCGCCGAGGGAGCGTCCGATGAGGAACTCCATCGACAGGTAGTAGACCCGCCGGGCACCGGCCTCCTTGTAGCGCTTCTCGGTGGCGAGGAGGCGTTCCCACGCGAGGTCCCTCACGGCGAGGCCGAGGGCCTGGAAGAGGTCGCCTTCGGTGGCGTCTTCCCAGGCCTTGCCGAGAGAGTGGGCGACGTGCCAGCGCAGAGCCGTCCTTCAGCTGTTCCGCCGTCGCGGCGAGCGGCGGGGCGGCGACGCTCACTTCGACCCCATCGCCGCCACCGCGTCCTCGAGCGTGTCGTGGAGCGGGAGGACCTTGTCGAGCCGCGTGAGCCGGAAAACGGCCCGCACGGCGTCTCGCGTCCCCGCGATCCTGAGCTCGCCCCCCTCGGGGAGGCCCTTGACGAGCGAGAGGATCGACGCGAGGCCGGCGCTGTCGATGAAGGCGACCGGAGACAGGTCGAGGACGATCTTGGGCGCGCCGCCCGTGAGCGCGCCCGTCATGCGTGCCTTGAAGTCGGGGGCGGAGAGCGCGTCGAGGCGGGAGTCCTCGATCCGGGCCAGGATGAAGGATTCCTGGGGCTCGATCGTCAGGTTCATCGTTCCTCCGTTCGCCGGTTCGGCGCCTCAGGCCCAGAGTCGCGCGAGGGCCGTTCCTTCATCGTCGTACGCCTCGAGGATCTGGTCGAGCCGGGTCAGCCGGAGAATCGACGCGACCGTGGCCGAGGGCGAGAGGAGGACGACATCCCCTCCTGCCGCACGGGCCGCCTTGAGAACGGAGAGGAGCGCCGACAGGCCGGACGAGTCGATCCGGCGGAGGGCCTGGAGGTCGAGGACGAGGCGCGCCCTCCCCCTGCCGAGGACCTCCTTCAGCGCCTCACGCACCTCGGGCTCCGACCAGGCGTCGAGGGTTCCCGAGAGAGAGACCACCTCGACGGGTCCTGCAGAACGGCAGGTGATGGCGACTTTCCCTTCCGTCACGGGCAGGGGCAGCTTGCCACTAGACGCGGAAGTGTCAAGGCGGACCGTACCCCTCCCGGCCGATTCGCTGGTACCTTCGGGGGATGCCGGGCGCGCTCCTCCTCGCCACCCTCCTGGCCACCGCCGCCCCTCCCCCGTCCGAGGCGCCCGCCCCACCGCCGGAAGCGCTCCAGGCGGCCTGGGCACCGGCTCGCGTCTCTCCCCCGTCGGGCTCGTACGCGCCGGAAGCGCTCGTGGCCGATCTGGAGCGGCTCGCCGCGCGGAGCGAGGGTCTCGTCCGGATCGAAGAGAAGGGCGTGTCGGCCGAGGGGCGACCCATCCTCCTCCTGGCGACCGGGAGCGGTCCCGAGAAGGTCCTTCTCTGGTCCCAGATGCACGGGGACGAGCCGACGGCCACCTGCGCCCTCGTCGACCTCCTCTCGCATCTCGTCGCTACCCGTGCCGAGCCGGCCACCCGGCAGCTCCTCTCCCGGCTGACCATCCTCGCGATCCCGATGCTCAACCCCGACGGCGCCGCGAGGAACGACCGGCGCAACGCCCAGGGGATCGACATCAATCGCGACGCGCTCCGCCTCCAGTCACCCGAGGGGCGGTTTCTGCGGGAGGTCCGCGCGCGCCACAGGCCCGGCGCGGGCTTCAATCTCCACAACCAGAGCCCGCTCGTGGGGGCCGGGGAGGCGGGCCTGCAGGTCGCGCTCGCCGTCCTGGCCGTCTCGAGCTCGGAGAGCGAGCCCGACGGCCCGGCGCTCGCCCGCAAGAAGGGGCTTGCCGCGCACATGGCCAGGGTTGCCGCGGTATTCGCCCCGGGGCGCGTCGCCCGGTACGGCTCGGACTACACCGAGCGCGCCTTCGGCGACTCGATGTCCCGCTGGGGAACGCCGACGGTCCTCGTCGAGACCGGCGGCTGGCAGGGGCCCGGCGAGGAGGAGCGGCTCGTCCGCCTCAACTTCGTCGTTCTCCTGTCGGCCCTCCACGCCCTCGCCCGCGGGGAGGAGGCGCTCGACGCGCCTTCGTACGAGGCGCTTCCGCGAAACGTCCGGGGCCGGTTCGTCGAGCTTCTCCTTCGCGGCGCGACGGTCCACGGCGGGCGCGGTCTCCCTCCCTTCACCGCGGACCTGGCCTTCGTCCGGCCCCGGTCGTTTGCGGGCGACGGCATGCGCCTTCTCGGGGCGGCGCTCGCCGACGTCGGAGACCTCGCCCACATGCGGGGTCTCGAGGAGATCGACGCCGCGGGTCTCGTCGTCGCGCCAGCCCCCGCGGGCGGAGACGCCGGCTGGGAGAAGGTCCTCGCGGGCCTGGCGGCGCGGGGTCTCGCGAGGGACGGCCTCCTCCTCCTCGACGACGCGGCGCTCGCCCGCGAATCGGCCGCCTGGGCGGCCGGAAGGGCGATCGTGCCGTGGACGGAGGTCGACCTCGTCCTCTTCCGGCGGACGGAGAAGGGCCTCTCCCTCGACGGCTTCGTGAGGGACGGATCGCGAACGCCCGCCCAATAGCCTGCCGCACCCGGCCAGACCCAGGGGAGGATTCGTTGAAACCTGGAAACCGGACACCTTTCGCCCTGGCGCTCCTGATCATCCTCGTCGCGGCTCTCCCCGCGAGGGCCGAGACCTTCCGCGCGCTGCTGGACCGGTGGGACGGGATCTCGATCGACTCGTCGAGCCGTGCCGCGAGCGGCCTGGCGCTGAAGTCGGGGCGCCTGACGCTCCGGCTCACAGAGGGCCGGGCGGCCGTCGTGCGTGCCGGAAGCGAGCCGGTCGGGCTCTTCCTTTCCGGAAAAGGAACGGTCGCGTACCTCTCGGACGACCCCGTCGAGCACCCGGTCGTCCGCTACAACGCGAAGAAGAACACAGGCCTCGACGTGACGGAGGCCGGGCCGGGCCTTCTCCTGTCGGAAGCCTTCGACGGGGCGCTCTGGCTCGCGTCGGGCACGGCGCTCCCCGCCCTCCCGGAGGCGCCGGACGGCGGCTCACTCGCGGGCGAGTTCCTCGAGCACCGGAAGCGCTTCGGGAACGTCGCCCAGAGACCCGTCGCGCAGCTCTTCGCGCGCGCCCGCCGGGACGCCCCGACGAGCCCGTACGTCCGCGTCGAGGCCGGCGGCGGGAAGGACGACCTCGTCTATCTCCTCGACGGCGTGGAGGCGCGCTCGGAGTCGCTCCTCGTGGCGGACCGTCGTCGGTGGCTCGCCGAGGCCGGCGACGACCGGAAGTTCCTCGTGACGCTCTCCGACCAGCCGGTCGGCCGCGACCGCCGGGAACCGCTCCGCCCGCTCTTCATTCTCTCCGACGTCGACCTCGCGCTCACGGCCTCCGAGGGAACGCAGGCGGCGCTGACGGTGACGGAGACGTTTCAGCCAGTAGGCGGAACGCCCGGCGTCCTCCTCCTCGACCTCTACGACGTCCTCAGGCGCTGGAACGGCGTCGGACAGATGGAGAAGGGGCGCCTGAAGCTCGGGGCCGTCCTCGACGAGCAGGGCAACCGCCTCGAATTCGACCACCGGGACGATTCCGTCGCCGTGGCCCTGCGGACACCCCTCGCACCCGGGAGGCCGGCGAAGGTGCGCTTCGAGATCGAAGGGGACCTCCTCCACCGTCCGAACGGCGACAACTACTGGGAGCTCGGCACGGAACCGTGGTTCCCGCAGCCCGACATGGGGGGGCAGTACTACACGGTGCATTCGACGGTGAAGGTGAAGAAGCCCTTCAAGCCTCTCGCTCCGGGCCGGACGGTCCGCCGGGTCGAGGAGGGGGACTACAACCTCCTCGAGACGCGGATCGACAAGCCGGTCCAGTTCTTCGTCGTCCTCGCCGGCAAGTACGAGTGGGACGAGGAGACGAAGGACGGCCTCACCATTCGCGTCGCCTCCTACGGCGGCGAGAACCGCGGCGCGTACAAGAAGCTCCTCGGTCTGGCGCGCAAGAGCATCGAGTACTACACCCCGTTCCTCGGCCCCTTCCCGTTCGACGAGTTCAACATCGTCGAGATCAACTCGTACGGGTTCGGACAGGCCCCCCCGGCCTTCATGTTCATCACGACGGAGGCCTTCAACCCGATCCAGGGTGACCTGAACCAGCTCTTCTCCCAGGGGATCAACGAACGCGTCGCGCACGAGATCGCCCACCAGTGGTGGGGCCACGTCGTGAAGATGCCGGGCGGCGACGAGCAGTGGCTCTCGGAGTCGTTCGCCGAGATGTCGGCGGCGCTCCTCATCCGCGACCTCCGCGGCAAGAGCGACTACAAGGGCCTCGTCGCGCACTGGCGGCGGGCCGCGAACGAGTCGCGCGACGTCGCGCCGATTCCCTTCGCGAACCGGGCCTTCGCGAAGAACGACGTCATCACGTCGTCCCGGCATCGGACCGCGCTCCTCTACTCCAAGGGGCCGGTCCTCCTCGAGGCCCTCCACCGCGACCTGGGCGAGGAGCGTTTCCGCGTCCTCCTCGCCACCCTCCAGTCGAACCTCACCTGGAAGTTCGGGACGACCCGCCTCGTCACCCAGATCCTGAACGCCGTGACGAAGAAGGACTACGGGCCCTTCATGGAGGAGAACTACTGGGGCCTGGGGCTCCCGCCCGCGAAATAGGCGGTATCGGCGCCGCCGGCGGATACCGACAGCGCGCACGGCGGCGGATCACGGCGCCTTCGGGCAGGCCTCGTTACCCTTGTCGAAGACGATGCGCCAGCGCCCGTTCTCCAGCCGCCAGATCGAGGTGAACGTGCCGACGAGTGTTCCTGCCGGGTCGCGGACAGGGCCGGAACTGAGGGCCAGCGTCCCCGAGTCGAGGACCTCGACCTGTTCGGGCTCCCACGAGAACGGGGCGGCAGAGCCCTCGTAGTAACGCTTCCACCACGCGGCCACCGCCTCGGCGCCACGCAGGGGCGTGTGCCCCGAGAAGAAGACGGCCTCCTTCGAAAGGAACGAGACGAACGCGGCGTGGTCGCGCGTGGCCATCGTCCGGGCGAAGGCCCGCTCGGTCTCGACGACCTGCTGCCGAAGGCCGGCCGTGGGCCCCTGCGGTGACGTCGAGGAGCAACCGGCAATCGTGAAGGAGGCGAGAAGCAGGGCGAGTCGTTTCGCGGTCATGCACTCATCCTTTCCCCGGCGTGGGCCAGGCGCCCTCCGGGAGCATCTTGATCTGTAATACACGATTTCACGCCTGGCACGAGTCCCGGGGGAACGGGTCACGGAGGTTCCCTGGCTTTCGCGCTACCTTCCCCTTCCCGGTGAAGATCTCGATGGCGAGCCAGACGCCAACGGCCATCGGGAACAGTCCGACCAGGAAGATCCCCCACGAGAACAGCCAGGTTCCGAGATCGAGGACCATCGACTCTCCCGGGCTCTTCGGATTGACGAGAAGCCGGATCGGACCTCTGACCCGGTACCGCTTGAAAGCCGAACCCGTGTCCGAGACGCCGACGTGCTTCTTTCCCTCGACGAAGTAGCGGTAGTACGGGCGGTAGAGCGAGTGCGGTGCCCGGGCTCGGGACTTCTCGAAGCCGGTGACCAATCCCTCAACCCGGAGCCACGTCCAGCGCCGGACCCAGGTCGTCACGATGCCCTTCAAGCCGATCCAGGCGAAGAACCCGCCGACGAACTCGATGAAGAGGATGAAAAGCATGCCTGACATTCGTGGAACCTCGCGCCGGTGTGGGCGGAGATTACCCGGACCGTGCAGGCGGGGGCTCCGGCTCCGTCGGCCGGTCCCGGCGAGCTGGCTCTCGCCGGCGCGGGCGTGCATCCCTCGAGATCGACGCCTGCCTTGACGGCATGCCGCACTTCGTCTCCCACCGACGATGTAATACACGATTTCACGCCTGGCACCGTATCCGCGGCGCCGCACCGCCTATCTCGACGCAGGCAGATCCGTTGGGGGTGTCCCGCCCCCCCCCGGCCCCCCCCCCCCCCCCCCCCCCCCCCCCCCCCCCCCCCCCCCCCCCCCCCCCCCCCCCCCCCCCCCCCCCCCCCCCCCCCCCCCCCCATCCTCCCGCCCGCGGGAAGAACGAGACGGGAGTCGGCCCCGCCCCGGTCATCCGTCCCCGTTCTCCGCCCCGGTCCTACCCCCCGAACGCCCTCACGGCGTCCCGCACGTACTCGGGCCGCCGCATCCCGAGCAGCACGCTCGTCACGCCCGGCACGTCGAGGAGCCCCTTGATCGTCCGCTGCGAGAGGGTTCCCTCGAGCGACTCGTGGAGCGTCTTCGTGACGATCTCGGAGAGCTCGGCGAATCGCGCTTCCTCCCTCGGCGCCAACCGCTCCACCACCCCAGAAGCCGCGTCGAGGATCGCCGCGTCCCACCCGTCGGCCCAGCGGCGGAAGTCGGCGTCGCGGGAGAAGACCTCCCGCAGCTCCGCGAGGAGCTCGGTCCGCCGCGGCTCGACGACGTCGTCCCAGACCTCGCGGAAGGTCGAGAGGTCGAGGCCGCGCTTCTCGAACTCGGCCAGGAGCGGCGAGATCGCGATCAGCTCCTCCGGCGGCGCGACGCCGTTCTCGACGGAGAGGCGGGGCGCGAACGCCTGCGCGAACTCCTCCTCTGCCGTCCGGAGGCGTGCGAGCGCGTCGGCGGACGGCGAGGGGACGGGCGCGAACGGCGCCCCGACCGTCGCGAAACGGTGGAGCTGACCCTGCTTGAACCCGTTCAGCGGCCGGTTCACGAGGACGGCGAGCTCGTGCTCGCGGGCCACGTCGAGGACGCTGCGGCCGTCGACCGTGTGGATCGGCTCGCGGGCGCCCAGCTCCACCGGGTTCATCGGGAGCTGGATCGCGGCGAAACCGGGGCCGGCGAGCTCGAGGACGCGGAGGAGGTCGACCGCGTCGGCCTTGTCGTGCGGGACGACGAACGTGTTCGAGGAGATGCCGTAGGCGCCGATCCGGCCCGCGGCGACCTCCTTCTCGAGCTGCCCGAAGGCGCGGCCGATCCGGTCGTAGAACGTGTCGCGCGCCTCGGTGAGCGGCATCCTCCGGTGCTCGGCGTCCGAGAGGAAGTACTCGGGGTTGTGCAGGAGGAGGAGGTCCACGCGCGGCATCGCGAGCCGCCCGAGCGAGGCCGAGAGCTGGTCGGCGAGGAACTCCGGGGAGATGCAGTGCCAGCAGTCGCGCGAATACTCGGTCATCTCGCGCCAGGGGTCGCCCAGCTTCCGGCGCTCGTGCGCTTCGCGCAGGTTCTGCCCCTGGACGTATCCCGCCTTCGTGACGACGACCACGTCTTCACGCGCCACCTCGCCCGAGGCGGCCAGCTCCTTCAGCACCTTCCCCACGAGGATCTCGCTGTGGCCGTCGCCGTAGTTCGTCGACGTGTCGACGAGGTTCACCCCCGAGAGGAGGGCGAGGCGGAGCGCCTCGCGGTGCCGCGGCACCCGGTCGTCGACGCGGTAGCACCCGAACCCGACGGGGGAGACGGGCGCGTGGAGCTTGCCGAGGGGGCGACGGGTCGACTCGGGGAGGCGGGCCTCGCTCATGGCCCGGAACGATATCGGACGCCGGGTTTCCCTGCCGGATCGGGCCCGGACGGGGTGTCCCGGGCCCCCTCCCGCCGACCCTGCGAGAATCGGCCGATGAGCACCCGCCCCGACACCCCCTGGAACCCCGTGGAGCTCGAGGTCGAGCTCTTCTGCAGGGGGCTCCTGGTCGACGACACCGCCCGGGCCGGAGTGGACGCGCGCCGGGTCGCCCGCACCCGCGCCGGGCTCGGCTCGGGCCTCGAGCTGGTCATCCCCGGCCCCCGCCAGGGGATCTGGGTCAACGTCCCGCTCGACGAGCCCTTCGTCGCCACCTCGCCCCTCACACTCGTGAGGCAGGGCGACGCGTTCGCCGTCCGCGACAGGCGCCATCCCGACGTCGTCTACCCGGTCCGCCTTCCCGACCCGCCCGCCTGGTACGCGCGAACGACGAGCCGGGGCGTTCCGATGACCCGCGTCGGCGTCCTGCAGGGGACCTACCTCGGCGTCTACTTCGCCGAGACCTGCATGTACTGGTACAACACCCCCTCCTCCGCGAACTGCCAGTTCTGCACGACCGGCGTGAACGTCGGCAAGAACGAGGAGCTCGCCAAGAAGGTCGAGGACGTCGTCGAGGTGGCGAAGGTCGCGCGCGAGGAGTCGGGCGTCACCTTCACCCACTTCAACACCGGCTACCACTTCGAGGACGACCCGAAAAAGAGAGCGATGCACGGTCTCGTGCAGGCCCGTCCCTTCGTCTCGGCCATTCGCCGGAACGTCGGCGGATTCATCGGCATGCAGGCCGTTCCCGTCCTGAAGGAGTGCTGGGACGAGTACGACGAGCTGATCGAGCTGGGGTGCGACCACTTTTCCTTCTGCGTCGAGCTCCTCGACAAGAAGTGGTTCGAAGAGATCTGCCCGGGCAAGGCGACGACCGTCGGACAGGACGCCTTCTTCGAGGCGCTCGAGTACACCGCCGGCAAGCTCGGCCGGGGCCGCGTCTCGGGCGAGATCATCGCGGGCCTCGAGCCGGCAGAGTCGACGAAGAGGGCCATCGACCGGATCGTCGCGGCCGGCGGCTTCCCGACCGTGTGCATCTTCCGGCCCCTCGCCGGGAGCAACCTCGCCCACCTCCCCTCGCCCGACCCCGACGAGATGCGCGACGTCATGGCCTACCAGTACACCGCGGCCCGCAAGGCCGGGCTCGCCGTCGGCATCCTCCCGAACATCAAGGTCTCCCTCGTCGTCCAGCCCGAGGAAGGGCGCGAGCTGGCGCCGGAGCAGAGCTGGCTCGACCCGTACGAGTGGAAGCTGAAGGCGCTGCGCACCCTGGCGCGCCCCTACGCCGCCTGGAAGAAGCGGCCCCGGCCGGGGGCACCCGCCTTCGAGCCGGAAATCCCGCCGGGGCCGGCCGTCGGAAATTAAGCGGCGGCCGGGCCCGTTCCGTATCGCCGGGAGATCGTCATGAAGTGGTCGTATTCCATCGCCCGGATCTCGGGCATCGACATCAAGGTCCACGCGACCTTTGCGCTCATCCTCGCCTACGGCGCGTTCCGCTGGGGCTTCCCGAAGGGCTTCGAGGGGGAGTCCTCCCTCCCGGGAGCCGTCTTCGGGATGGGCCTGATGATCCTTCTCTTCACCTGCGTCGTCCTGCACGAGCTGGGGCACAGCCTCGTCGCGCAGAAGTTCGGCCTCACCGTGCGGGAGATCGTCCTCCTTCCGATCGGCGGCGTCGCGCGACTCGAGAAGAACCCCGAGAAGCCGCTCCACGAGCTCCTCATCGCGGCGGCGGGCCCGCTCGTGAACGTGGCGATCGCCGTCCTCCTCTTCTTCGCCGGCGGCCTCGCCGTCAACTTCGGCGCTCTGGAGGGGCGGTCGCTCCTGCAGACGACCGACGGCCCTCCTTCCCTCGTCACCCTCTGGGGATGGCTCTTCACCGCGAACGTCGCGCTCGCCCTCTTCAACCTCATTCCCGCCTTCCCGATGGACGGGGGCCGGATCCTGCGCGCGGGCCTGGCCCTGAAGATGGGCTTCTCCCGCGCCACGCGGATCGCCACCGGCGTCGGCCAGGCCATCGCCTTCGCCTTCGGCCTCTTCGGCGTCCTCAGCGGGAACATCCTCCTCGTCGTCGTCGCCTTCTTCGTCTTCATGGGGGCGGGGCAGGAACGGGCCGAGGAGCAGGCGCGCACCGTCCTGACGACCCTGCGCGTCGGCGACGCCTACAACAAGCACGCCCTGACGCTCAACCCGGGCGACCACGTCAGCAAGGTCGTCGACTACATCCTGACGAGCTACCAGCCCGACTTCGCCGTCATGCAGGGGAACGGTTTCCTCGGCGTGGTGACCCGCGACGACATCCTGAAGACCCTCGCCACCGAGGTGACCGACCTCTACGTCGCCGGCATCATGCGGAGGGACGTCCTCACGGTGCAGGCCTCGCAGGGTCTCGACGACGTCCGGCGGCTCATGGGCGAGAAGGGGGAGCGGATCGTCGCCGTGAACAGCGGCGAGGAGTTCCTCGGTCTCGTCAGCGCCGAGGACATCGGCGAGGCGCTCGTCGTCGCGAGCTTCGTCCAGCTGCGGGACAAGCGACGGGCGGACGCCGCGGCCGAGGAGGCCTGAGCGGCCGGGTCCGGCGAACGCCGGACCCTCAGCCGGCGAGCTTGCCGAGCGCGCCGTTCAGCGCCTTGTAGAACGGCTCCGGCGGCGCCTCCTCTCGGGCGACGAGCGCGGCGAGGTGAACGAGCGCCTGCTTCTGCGCCCTCACCGCGACGAACGCCTTCGGATCGATGGCGGCACCGTTCTTCCAGAGGGCGGTGTTCTCGGCGGCGAGCGCCGCGAGCCAGGCCTCGAGCGGCTTCGGGTCGAAGTCCTTGCGGCGCGTCAGAGAGAGGAGCGCGAGCGCGAGGCGCTCGTCCTCGCCCCAGGCGAAGACGACGCCGGCGGTCCTGAGCCGCGCAGCGACCGCCTCGACGATCCGGGCCTGCCCGGCCGCGCCGAGCTTCGGGTTGCGGGAGAGGAACTTCAGGACGTCGGCCGTGTGCGCCGTCGCGTGGACCCAGCCGGAGCCGGGGACGAAGCCGCGCAGGTCTCTCTCGGTGCCGAGGTAGGCGGTCGAGGCCGCGAGAAGGTCGTCGAACGCCTCCTGCGTCAGCCACGGCGTCTTCAGGTCGGCGGCGGCCAGGATCGCCAGGCCGATCGCCGAGAACGAACGCCCGTACGCCGCGTCGGTCGCGCTTTCCCCGAGCCCCTTCTTCAGCCCGGCCTGCAGCCGGAGGCGCAGGCGCTCCAGGTCAGCCGGCGGGACGAGGCCGTCCTTGTAGATCCACCGCGCGAGCGCCTCGTAGCCGACCCCATCCCTCAGGGCCGGGTCGGGCGAGGCGAGGAGATCCGCCGCCTCGAGGGCGAGGGCCGCGGCCGACTCTCCCTCGGGAACGGCGAAGTCCTTCGCGGCGAGAGCGATCCAGAAGCTCCGATCGTGAACAGGCGGCTCGGCGGTGGCGGGAAGGGCGAGCAGGAGGGACAGGACCCCGGTGGCGAGGCGCATTCCCCGTGTACGGGCGCCGGCACCCCCGGGTTCCGGTCAGCGGCCGGGGCCGAGCGCTTCCCGGGCCCGCGCGAGGACCGAATCGAACATTGCGGGGGTCAGCCTCCCCGTGTTCGTGTTCTGCCGGCTCACGTGGTACGAGCCGAGGAGCGTGAGGCGGCCACGGCCGGGGAGGTCGAGCGCCGCCTCGGCGCCGTGGCCGAAGGTCGGCGCTGGGCGGGGAATCGCGACACCCGCGTCGCCGAGGACGCGGAGCGCCGAGGCCCACGCGAGGCCGCCGAGGGCGAGGAAGACGCGGAGGTTCGGGAGCAGCGCCAGCTCCCGGGCGAAGAACGGCCGGCAGCGGTCGAACTCGTCGGGCGTCGGACGGTTGTCGGGCGGAGCGCAACGGACGGGCGCGAGAACGTAGGCGCCGGCCAGCGCGAGGCCGTCGCCACACCGGGTCGATTCCGGCTGGTTCGCGAAGCCGGCGCGGTGGAGCGCCGAAAAGAGAAAGTCCCCCGAGGAGTCGCCGGTGAAGACCCGGCCCGTCCGGTTGCCGCCGTGGGCGGCCGGCGCGAGGCCGACGATGAGAAGCCCTGCCGCCGGGTCGCCGAAGCCGGGGACGGGCCGCGCCCAGTAATCCTCGCCCGCAAAGCGCCGCGGGGGCTTCGCCGCGCTCTCCTCCCGCCACGCCACGAGCCGCGGACAGGCCCGGCAGGCCTCGATCTCCCGGGTCAGCGTGGCGAGCGTCCGGTTCACCGGGCCGGCGACTTCTGCCGCCGGAAGGCCTTGGCCGAAAGGACCAGGAGCGTCACGACAGTCAGCGGCAGCACGAAGTACGTCATGGCGTGCTGGAAGCCCGGCAGCGCCGCGGACTGTGCCGCCTTCAGGACGAGGAACGAGGCGTAGGCCGTGTAGAAGAAGAGGAAGAGCGCCCCTTCCCACCGCGCGATGACGTGCCCGGTGAAGAAGATCGGGAGGCACGCGAGGGCGACCGCGATCATGACCGGGGTGTCGAAGGCAAGGGCCTGTGCGGCGACCGGGACACCGGTCGGTGCAACGAGGCCCGTCAGGCCGAGGACGGCGAGGATGTTGAAGATGTTCGAGCCGACGACGTTTCCGACGGCGATCTCGCGGTGGCCGCGATACGAGGCGAGGACCGACGTCGCGACCTCGGGGAGCGACGTTCCCGCGGCGACGATCGTCAGGCCGATGACGAGCTCGGAGACGCCGAACGAACGGGCGAACGCCACGGCGCCGCCCACGAGCCAGCGAGCGCCGAGAACGAGCAGCCCGAGGCCGGCGAGGACGAGGAGGAGGTTCGCCCACCAGGAGCCGGTCGGTCCTCCCGGCATCTCCGCTGCCGTCTCCGCGCGCCTGGCGGCGCTCTCCTTCCGGCTCTGGAGCACCGAGAAGGCGGTGTAAGCAACGACCCCGGCGAAGAGAAGCGCCCCGTCCAGTCGCCCTATCCGCCCGTCGAGCGCGAGGACCGGGAGCAGGAGGGAGGCCCCGATCATGATCGGGACGTCCCGGCGCATGAGCTGCCGGTCGACGAGGAGCGGCGCGACGAGTGCGCTGAGGCCGAGGATGAAGAGGACGTTGAAGATGTTCGAGCCGACGACGTTTCCGTAGGCGATATCGGTCTGCCCGGTGAAGGCCGCCTTCACGCTCACGGCCATCTCGGGGGCGCTCGTCCCGAACGCGACGACGGTCAGGCCGACGACGAGCGGCGAGATGCCAGCGGCGAGCGCGATGCGCGAGGCGCCGCGGACGAGGAGGTCGGCCCCGAGGACGAGGAGGCCGATGCCGAGGAAGAAGAGGATGATGGAGAGTGCGCTCACGAGAGCCTCTACAACGCCTGCGGGACCGGGACTATTCCGCCTCTCACGGCAGGATCGCCCACGTCGCCTTCAGGACGACCTGCCACGCCCGTCGCTCGAGCCCCTCTCCCGTCGCCCGGTTGTAGACGAGGTAGACGTCCGAGCCGGGTCGCCACATCCAGCGCAGGCGCGTGTTGAGGCTCGCGACGTCCGCCTCCGAGTTCACCTGGGTGAAGGCCGTCAGGAGCAGGGACCTCGAGAAGTTCCAGGTGCCGCGAAGACCGAGGAGCGAGGTCGTGAAGGCGCCCCCGGGGAGCCTCACGTCGTTGTACTCCTCGGTCAGCGCCAAGAGGAGGTGAGGGTTCGGGCGCCAGGAGAGCTGTCCTTCGTACGTCTCGAGGTGCCCGCCGTAGAACGTCCCCCACTCGACGCTCCCGCTCGCCGAGAGCGCGACGGCCTTGCTCGTGCCGGCCTCGACCGCGTGCCGCCGGTTCCAGTAGGCGCCCTCGGGGACGTGGATGCCGGCGCTGATCTCGAACGGTTCGTCGAGGCGGTCCCACTCGCTGGAGAAAGGCTCCGCCCTGGCGTAGCTCGCGTCGCGCCCCTCGGCCCACATTTCCAGCTGGATCTCGCGCCCGACGGGGTCGCCGGCGGGGTCCTCGAAGTAATCGACCTCGGCCCCGACGCCCCACTCCCTCACGAACCCGCCCGCGGGGTAGAAGCGGCGGGCCGCGCGGCCGAAGAGGTTCGTGATGCCCGTTCGGGGAACGAAGCCGATCCCGGGATCGAAGTCCTCGTCGTAGCGCTTCAGGCTCGAGTAGAGCTGCCAGCTGCCGTCGTCGAACTGGCCGGAGACGCGCCAGCCGTCGGTGTCCGGTCGCCCCTCGGGGTCGCGCGTCGTGGCCCAGAAGGCGGTGAACGCGAGCGTTTCCGTCGGCTTCCAGTCGAGGTCGACACCGGCGGCCCGGTTCCATTCCTTCCCGGCGGGACCTCCTTCCCGGTCGGTGAAGATCGCGCCGACGGAGGAGCGCGCGCCGAGCGGGTGCCGCACGCGGGCGACGTAGAAGTCCGTCTCGGGGAGTCCGAGGGACTCGTCCTGCCGGACCGCGATGACGCCGACCTCGGTCCGGCCGACGTTTCCCGTCAGACGCGCCCCGCCGACGATGGGGACCGGCTCCCCGTCGGAAGAGAGGCCGATGCGCCGGGAGTAGAAGATCTCGCCGAGCTGCTGCTGGCCGAACCGCGTGAAGCCGATCCGCTCGAGGAAGAACTCGCGCTTCTCGGGGAAGAAGAGCGGGAAGCGGGTGAGGTTGACGCGCTGCGTGTCCGACTCGACCTGCGCGAAGTCGGTCCTCACCGTCGCGTCGAGGACGAGCGTCGGCGTCACGCCCACCTTCGCGTCGAGCCCGGCGTCGAGGCGCGCGCCGTTTCGGTACGAGCCCCCGGCCTCGCGGACGTCGTGGTCGTACCCGGTCAGGAGGAACGGCTTGAGGACGAGCGGGAGACGCCGCTCGAGCCGGAAACCGGTCAGCGTCCCCGCCATCGAGATCCGGTTCGGCCCCGCCTCGCGCCGCCACCCGCCCCAGGCCGAGGTCTCCTGGCGGCGCCGGAGCATCCGGAAGACGTTGAAGCCGAAAGAGGTCGCGCCGGCGGGAGCGCGGAGGGCGGAGAGCGGGATCGCGACTTCCGCGCGCCAGCCGTCCGGGCCGACCGAGGTCCGCGACTCCCAGATCGCGTCCCACTCGTCCTCCTCCTCGCCCTCGTTCGTGACGAGGGCGTCCCACTGGGTGCCGAGCGGGTTGACGGCGAAGATCGCCGCGTTCCGGCGGTCGAGGTAGGTGTCGAGGACGATCATCACCCAGTCGTCGGCGTCGAAGTCGCCGTCCCGTTCGTAGTTGCGCGCCGCGACCGGCTTGGCCTCGCGGTCGACGCAGACGACGCCGACGACGACCGCCCGCGGCGTGACGACGACGCGGATTTCCGTCCGCTCCGTCGCCGGCTGGCCCTCGTCGGGGGCCTGCTGCGTGAAGCGGTCGAGGACGGGGGCGTCCTTCCACAGGGGGTCTCCGAGCCGCCCGTCCAGGACGACCTCGCGCGTCGCGACGAGGGCGACGAGAGGTTCCTCCGGCCTCTGGGCGAGACCGGAGGAGGAGAGCGCGAGGAGGGAGAGGATGGCCCGAAGGGCCGCGCGAAGTCGGCGCAAAGCCCCTCAGTTTACCGGGACTGGGGCCCTCTGCGCGTCAGGCCAGGACCGCGTCGAGCTGGTCCACCGCCCAGTCGATCTCCTCGCGCGCGATGACGAGCGGCGGCGCGAGGCGGATCGTCTGCTCGTGCGTGTCCTTGCAGAGCATCCCTCGCTCCTTCAGCGCGTAGCAGTAGGGGCGCGCGAGTCCCGCCGAGACCTTCAGCTGCACTCCGGCCCAGAGGCCGCGGACGCGGATCTCCTCGATCTTGCCGGTCTTCATCCCGCGCAGCCGCGCCTCGAGGTGGAGCCCGAGCTCGGCGGCCCGCTCGACGAGCCGCTCGTCGACGAGGACGTCGAGCGCCTCGGAGGCGACGGCGCACGCGAGGGGGTTTCCGCCATACGTCGAGCCGTGGATGCCGGGGGTGAAGACGTCCATGACCGCGTTCGAGGAGAGGAAGGCGCTGACGGGGTAGAAGCCGCCCGAGAGGGCCTTGCCGATCGTGACGCCGTCGGGGCGGATCCCCTCGTGCTCGAACGCGAAGAGCTTGCCCGTGCGGCCGAGGCCCGACTGGATCTCGTCGAGGATCAGGAGGCAGTTGTGCCGGTCGGCGAGCTCGCGCAGGCCGCGGAGGTAGCCGTCCGGCGGGATGACGACGCCCCCCTCGCCCTGGATCGGCTCGACGAAGATGGCGGCCGTCTCGGGCGTGATCGCGGCCTCGACGGCGGCGACCGAGCCGTACGCGACGATCCGGAATCCGGGCGTGAAGGGGCCGAAGCGGCTCGTCGAGTCGGGGTCGGTCGAGAAGCCGACGATCGTCGTGGTCCGGCCGTGGAAGTTCCCCTCCGCCACGATGATCTCGGCCTTCGGGTACGGGACCCCCTTCACGTCGTAGGCCCACTTGCGCATCGCCTTGATCGCCGTCTCGACGGCCTCGGCGCCGCTGTTCATCAGGAGGGCCTTGTCGAAGCCGCTGAGGCGGCAGAGCTTCTCGAGAAGCGGGGGAAACTGGTCGTTGCGGAACGCCCGGCTCGTGAGGGCGAGGCGGCGGACCTGGCGGATCATCGCCTCGGCGATCCGCGGGTGGTTGTGCCCCTGGTTCACGGCGGAGTAGGCGGCGAGGAAGTCCATGTACCTCTTCCCCTCCACGTCCGTGAGCCAGATCCCCTCCCCCTTCGTGCAGACGACGTCGAGAGGGTGGTAGTTGTGGGCGCCGTACCGGCTCTCGAGGTCGATGAGAGTCTCGGTTCCACGGGTCGTCTCGAGCGTCGCGTTCTCTGTCATCGCCTTCTCCCCGAGCGCGGTGCCCGTCGAGGCCCGCGACGTCTTTCGTCGTCCGCACGGTCGCTGCCAACCGTCGGGACCGTTTCTCTCCCGATCCTACCGAACCGGGGCACCCCCCGTCCCTCTCCGTGTTAGTTTCGTCCTCCGCTCCCATGCCCGGACCCGGCGCCTTACCCGTCTTCTCGCCGGAATCGATCCGGCTCGGGGTCGCCTTCCTGCTGGGGTCGGCGCTCCTCTTCGTCGCCGTGCGCGAAGCGAGGGGCCGCATCGTTCGGCTGGCCCTGGTTTTCGGCGTCTCCGTCCTCCTCCGTGGAATCGGAGCTCTCGCCTTTCTCGAGCTCCCGAGCGCGGCGCCCACCATCCTCTTCATCGCCCTTCTCCTGCAGGGGATCGCCTTCCTCGGCCTGGCCGCGGTCGTCCTCTTCGACCTGCTCCTCCCCCGGGCCCGGGTGCGGGTCCCGCGCATCGCGCGGGACCTCGCGGTCGGGCTCTCGTTCGTGGCCCTCCTGATCTGGCTCTTCTCGGTCCACCAGGTCGACGTCACCGGGATCGTCGCGACGTCGGCGGTCGTCACGGCCGTCATCGGGTTCTCGCTGCAGGACACCCTCGCGAACGTCATGGGAGGCATCGCCCTCCAGCTCGAAGGGGCCGTCGAGCCGGGAGACTGGGTGAAGTTCGGCGACACGTCCGGCCGGGTCCGCGAGACGGCCTGGCGGCACACGGCGGTGGAGACCCGCAACGGCGACACCCTCCTCATCCCCAACAGCGTCCTCGTGAAGACGCCGCTCCTCCTTCTCGGGAAGGCCGGAGGACGCCGGCCGCCGCTCGAGAGGCGGTGGGTCACCTTCGGGGTCGATTACCGGACCTCGCCGGTCACCGTCCTCGAGACGGTGCGCGAGGCGCTGACGCGCGAGCCGATCCCGAACGTCGCGGCCGAGCCGGCACCGAGCGTCGTCCTGATGGACTTCCGTGAGAGCTGGGCCTCGTACGCGGTCCGCTACTGGCTGACCGACCTCCTCCTGGACGATCCGACGGACTCGATCGTGAGAACGCGCGTCCTCTACGCCCTCCGACGTGCCGGGATTGCCCTGTCGAGACCGGCCACGGCGAACTTCGTCACGGTGGAGGAGGAGGGGCACCGCACGCGCCAGGCGAAGCGAGACGACGAGGCACGGCTCGCGGCCCTGGAGAGCGTGCCGCTCTTCGCTGCGCTGACCGCCGAGGAACGCGAGCGACTCGCGCCCGGACTCGTCCGCGCCCCGTTCGCCCCCGGTGAGGCGATGGTCGTCCAGGGACGGCAGGTGCACGACCTCTACATCCTCACGCGCGGCGCGGGAGACGTTCGCATCGAGGTCCCCGACGCCCCTCCGCGCCTCGTCAGCCGGATCACGGCCCCCGGCATCTTCGGCGAAATGGGGATGCTGACCGGCGAACCGCGGCGCGCGACGGTGATCGCCGTGGGCGAGACGGAGTGCTGGCGTCTCGGCAAGGAAATGTTCAGGGAGATCCTCCACGAGCGTCCCGCCATCGCCGAAGCGGTGTCGAGGATCCTCGCGGCGCGCCAGGTGGAGCTCGCGACGGCGACCGAGGGACTCTCCGAGGAATCCCGCCGCCACCGCATCGAGGCGGCGCACGTCTCCCTCGTGACGAAGATCGAACGCTTCTTCGGCCTCGGCCCGCAGGCCCGGGGCTCCGAGAGGGACGGGAAATGAGAGAGACGAAGCTCTTCCTCGGCGGCGTGTGGGAAGAGGGTGACGACGCGACCGTCGTCCGTTCGCCGTGGGACGGATCGCCGGTCTCGCGCGTGGCGCGGGCAGGGCCGTCGACCCTCGACCGCGCGGCGGAGGCCGCTCTGGGGGCGGCCCGGGCGATGGCGGCTCTCGCCGCCGAGAAACGCGGGGCGATTCTCGAGGCGGCGCGCGCCGACCTCCTCGGCCGGAAGGAAGAGGTCGCCCGTGCGATCGTCGAAGAGGCGGGCAAGCCCATCGCCCTCGCCCGGGGAGAGGTGGAACGCGCGGGGGACACCCTCCTGGCGGCGGCGCACGTGGCCCGATTCCCCGAGCTCGTCGCGCGCGATCTCTCCGGCTTCGCGAGCGGCGCCGGGCGGATCGCCCTGACGAAACGGGTGCCGATCGGGCCGGTCCTCGCGATCACGCCGTTCAACTTTCCCCTCAACCTCGTCGCGCACAAGCTCGCCCCCGCGGTCGCGGCAAGCTGCCCGGTCGTCCTCAAGCCCGCGAGCCAGACACCAACGGCGGCTCTCCTTCTCGCCGCCGCGCTCCAGCGCGCCGGGCTCCCCGACGGGGCGCTCTCCGTCGTACCCGCGCGGGCAGCCGACGCCGAGGCGCTCGTCTCCGATCCCCGCTTCGCTCTCCTCACGTTCACCGGCTCGGCCGAGGTCGGCCTTGCGCTCCGGAAGAAGGCCTGGGACCGGCGCGTCGCCCTCGAGCTCGGAGGAAACGCCGCGGTCATCGTCGAGCCCGACTGGGACGACCTTCCCGACGTGGCGCGCCGGATCGCGGCCGCGGCGTACGCCTGGGCGGGGCAGTCGTGCATCAGCGTGCAGCGGGTCCTCGTGCATCGCGACGTGGCCGCGCGCCTGAGGGCCCTCCTCGTCGAGGCGACCGAGGCCTTTCCGAAGGGGGACCCGTCCCTGCCTTCGACCCTCTGCGGGCCGATGATCGACGCCGCCAACCGCGACCGCGTGCTGGAGTGGATCGCATCGGCGAAAGCCGCGGGAGGGACGCTCCTGGCGGGAGGGACGGCGGAGGGCGCGATGGTTTCCCCGGCGCTTCTCGACGGCGTCCCGGACGAGGAGCCGATCGTGGCCGGCGAGCTCTTCGGCCCCGGCGCGGTCCTCTCGACGTACGACTCCTTCGAAGAAGCGCTCGCCCGCGTGAACGCCTCGCGCTACGGGCTCCAGGCGGGCGTCTTCAGCCACGACGTCGCGAAGGTGCGCCGCGCGTGGGAGACGCTCGAGGTCGGGGCGGTCATCCAGGGGGACGTCCCGACCTGGCGCAGCGACCCGATGCCCTACGGCGGCGTCAAGGCTTCGGGAACGGGGCGCGAAGGGCCCGCCTCGGCGTTCCTCGAGATGACCGAGGAACGGATGCTCGTCCTGCGCTGAGCCGGCGCCCGCGTCCCGGACGGCACGGAGCGCTCGGCGCCGTGGACGCCGGCAGACGGGCTGTGACGTTGGCTATGATGAAGGTCATGTCGGACGAGGTCGAGCCGAGGAGAGAGGAGGCGCCCTTCGTCGCGGACGGGCTTGCGGCGGGCGCCTACAACGAGGAGGGTGTCGACCTGACGCTCATCCGAATGTTCCTGCGGCTGACCCCGGCCGAACGGCTCGACGAGGCGAGCTCGTCCGCCAACGGGATCGAGGAGCTGCGGGCGCTCCAGATCCCCGCGTCCCGATGACGTTCGACTTCCGGCGCGCGCTGACGGTGCTCGCGGCGCACGAGGTGGAGTTCATCGTCGTCGGAGGGATCTCGGCCATCCTGCGCGGGGCGCCCGTCGTGACCCTCGACCTCGACATCGTGCACCGGCGTACCCCGGACAACGTCCGTCGCCTGCTTGTCGCGCTCCGGTCGATCGATGCCCGGTATCGGCACGATCCGCGGGGGCTCGTCCCCGAGGCGCAACATCTGCTCGGGCCGGGCCACAACCTTCTGCAGACGACCTGCGGTCCGCTCGACGCGCTCGGGGCGATCGACGACGGCCTTTCCTACGACGACCTGCTCCCGGACAGCGAGGAGATGCGGGTCGGGCCCGACCTGTCGGCCCGAGTGCTTTCCCTGCGTCGCCTGGTCGAGCTGAAGGCGGCCACCGGCCGGCCGAAGGACGTCGCCGTGCTCCCGACGCTTCGGGCGACGCTCGTGGAGCTCGAGAGGACTCGGGACGCCTGAGCCCCTCCGGGCATCGCCCGGCCCGCGTCCTCTCCGTTCCGCCATCAGGTCGTCGCGCGGCGCAGCTCTCGGGCCACCGTCCCGGCGAGCCGGGCGAAGACGCGCTCCGACTCGGCCTCCTTGCGCTCCGCGGGAAGGGCGAGCCACTCGTCGACCTCCGACCGGGACATTGCGAGGGCGACGGGGTTCCCCCCCCGCGCGGCGATCCCGTCGAGGAGCGGGACGTGGACTCTCTTCTTCTCGACGACCTCCATGCCGTCGAGGATCTGCCGGTGCGGCGTCCCTTCCCAGATCCCCAGGATCATCGCCTCGCGCAGGAGCCTCTCGACGGGGTAGTCGGTGAGGATGCCGGCGCCGCCGTGCGCCTCCATCGCCCACTTCGCCGTCTGCACGGCGACCTCGGCCGTCCAGTACTTCGAGAGGTGGGCCACCAGCCGGAAGAGGTGGTAGCGGTCGGAGTAGCGCGGCGTCTCGCGCCAGACCTCCGAAAGAAGCGTCACCGCCTCCCAGGCGAGGGCGAACGCGTCGAGGAGCGTCTCGTGCCGCTCCCGCGCCTGGCGCGCGAAGAGGGGCTGCTCGGCGACCGGCTTTCCGAACGCGACGCGTCCCTTCGCGAAGCTCCAGGCCTCGTGGAGCGCCCGCTGCGTCAGCGCGACCGCTCCGACGCTGTTGCAGACACGTGAGACGTTGAGCGCCTCGAGGACGAGGTAGGTCCCCTGGCCGCGCTCGCCGAGGAGGAACCCGACGCTGCCGTCCAGCTCGACCTCGCCGGTCGGGACGGAGCGCGTGCCGATCTTGTCCTTGAGCCTGCGGACCCGGAAGTTGAGCGTGCCGTCGTCGCGCCGCTGCGGCACGAGGAAGAGCTCGAGGCCGCGGACGCCGGCCGGTGCGCCTTCCGGGCGGGCCGCTGCGATCGCCAGCTCGGCGCCGACGTTGCTCGTGAAGTACTTCTCGCCCGTCAGGAGCCAGCGGTCGCCGTCGGGACGGGCGACGGTCTCCACGAACGAGCCGAGGTCCGAGCCCCCCTTCGCCTCGGTCATCCAGGTCGCCCCCTGCCAGACGGAGTCGTCCCGCTTCAGGAGCTTCGGGAGGTACTTCGCCCTGAGATCCGCCGAGCCGTACTTGGCGAGCGGGATCGCCGTCGAGAGCGACACCGTGTGAGGGCAGTAGAGCCCCGCATCGTAGAAGGACGTCACGTAGCCGACCTGGTACGACGCGAGGAGGTCCCCCTCCTCGACGGCCTTGAAGACGACGCCGGCCTCGTACCCCTTCGTCAGGAGCTCGCGGTACTCGGGCGGGAAGACGACCTCGTCGATGCGCGCTCCGAAGCGGTCGAACATCCGGAGAGGGGGCGTTCCGGCCCGGTCGACCGCCTCGGAGATCCCCTTTCCGCGCCCTTCGAAATACGCCTCGTAGCCGGCGAGGACCCTTGGATTGCGCAGGGGACCGAGGCGCCCTTCCAGGAACCGGGCCGGGGAGGGGAGGAGCGCGTCCAGCGTTGGGCTCATGGCGTTCCCCCCCCCCCCCCCCCCCCCCCCCCCGGGGGCTGGGCTCCCCCACCCCCCCCCCCCCCCCCCCCCCCCCCCCCCCCCCCCCCCCGCCGCCACTCGAAGGCTCCCTCCACGGCCGCAGCGACGGCGGCGAGAGCCTTCTTCGCTTTGGCCTTGCGCTGCGCGCCGGTGCCTCCGGCGCCCGAGGCAAGCTCGTCGAGCGTCGTGGCCAGCTCGCGGGCTTTCGCGGCCGCCTCGCGCAGGGCGCTGGCGTTCTTCGGCTCGGCCGGCTTCGGCGCGGCGGGCGTGGTGGCTGCGGGCACGCTGGCGGCCGGAGAGGGAGCAGGCGCGCCCACGCGCAGGACCTCCTCGATTCCCCACGTCGTCACGTAGACGTGGTCCCGCGTGGGGGCGTCGGTGACCCAGCCTTCGGCGTGGAGCTTGTTGAGGATCATCTCGGCGCTTCCGAAGAGCTTCTCCTGCTTCAGGACGTCGAAGGTGGAGACCATCTGGCGTGGGTTGCCGCCCGCGAGCTCGTAGAGCCTCTTCAGGACCTGGTGGAAAACGTCGAGAGCCATGAAGCGTTCCCTCCGCGCGATTTTGGCCCACGGTAATCCCGGGCCGGCCCGGCGTCGAGGGAAAGCGCTTCCCGCGTATCGTGCGGGGAGAGTGAGCGGCGACGACGCCCCCCCGATTCCCCGTCTCGTCCCTTCGAGCGACGCTGCGCTCCTCGCCGTCCTGGCCGCCGAACCGTCCGAGAGCGCCACGGCCGCGGTCCTCGCCCTGCGCGCAGCGCTCGCGGCGAGCCCGCCACCCGGCCTCGTCGACCTGCGGCCGGCCTACACGTCGCTCCTCGTCGTCTTCGACCCGCGGACGACGACACACGAAGAGATCGAACGCATCGTCATGCCGCTCCTGCCTCCCCCGGGGCTCGCCCTCGCGCCCGCGGAGCGGACGGTCGAGATCCCGGTCTGCTACGAGGGGGAGTGCGCGCCGGACCTTGCGGACGTCGCCCGTGGGGCGGGGCTCGCGCCCGAGGAGGCGGCCGCACTCCACGCGGGAGCGTCCTACCGCGTCGCATTCCTCGGCTTCTCACCCGGCTTCGCCTATCTCCTCGGTCTCCCGCCGGGCCTCGCGACCCCGCGGCTTCCCGCGCCGCGCCTGCGGGTGCCGGCCGGAAGCGTCGGGATCGCGGGAGGCCAGACGGGGCTCTACCCGCGCGCGACGCCGGGCGGCTGGAGACTCGTAGGGCGGACGCCGGTTCCACTCTTCGACCCGGGCCGCGAGGGCGCGTCGCTTCTCCTGCCCGGCGACGCGGTCCGGTTCGTCCCCGTCTCACGGCACGACTTCGACCTCTTCTCAAAGGGACCGCGATGATCCGCGTCCTCTCGCCGGGGCTCCTGACGACCGTCCAGGATCTCGGGCGCCCCGGTCTCGGTGCGTTCGGCGTTCCGCCGGGCGGGGCCGCCGACGCGCACGCGCTCCGCCTCGGGAACCTCCTCCTCGGCAACGACGAAGGGGCGGCGGCCCTGGAGGCGACGCTCGCAGGTCCGGAGCTCGTCTTCGAGGACGAGGGGCTCGTCGTGCTGGCCGGGGCCCCGTTCGCGGCGATGCTCGACGGGGAAGAGCTCGCGGCGTGGAGCGCGATCCGCGTGCGCGCCGGCAGCCGACTCACCCTCGGGCGTGCGGTGTCCGGCGCCCGCGGGTACCTCTGCGTCCGCGGCGGAATCGACGTCCCGCACGTCCTCGGCAGCCGGTCGACCGACGTCGCGACGGGTTTCGGGGGACTCCTGGGGCGTGCGCTGGCGGCCGGAGACCTCCTCCCGATCGGACCGCCCCTTGCCCCGCCGCGGGGCCTGAGCGTCGACGCCGCGGCCGCGCGCTGGAACGGGCCGCGCCGCCTCCTGCGCGTCACGCCGGGACCCCAACAGCACTGGTTCTCACCGAAAGCGCTCGCGACCTTCTTCTCCTGCTCCTTCCGGGTTTCTGCCTCCTCCAGCCGGACCGGCGTCCGGCTCGAGGGTGAGCCGCTCGAGGCGCCCACCCGGTCGCTCGTCACGGAGGGGGTCGTCGCGGGGGCGGTCCAGGTCCCGGCAGGGGGGCTGCCGATCGTCCTTCTCGTCGAGCACCCTTCGACGGGCGGATATCCGAAGATTGCGAGCGTGATCTCCGCCGATCTCTCCGCCCTCGCCCAGCTCCGTCCCGGCGACGAGGTCCGCTTCGCGCGGGTCTCGTTCGATGAGGCGCGCCGGTGGATCCTCGAGCGCGAGGCACGGATCAACCGACCCGGAGTCTTCCTGCCGTGAGGTTCGCCTGGCTTCGCGAGGCCTCGCCCGAGGCCCGGCGCGCCCTCCTCGCCGCGACGTCGGGCTGGATGCTCGACGCGATGGACGTGATGCTCTACGCGTTCGCCCTGACGGCGATCCGGGCGGAGTTCGGCCTCGACGGCGCGCAGGCGGGCCTTCTCGCGTCGGTCACGCTCATCGCCTCCGCGGTCGGCGGAATCGGCGCGGGGATCCTCGCCGACCGGTTCGGCCGGGCGCGCATCCTCGTCCTCTCCATCCTCGCCTACGCCCTCTTCACCGGCGCGACGGCGACCGCCCGCACCGTCGCCGAGCTGGCGCTCTGGCGCGCCCTCGTCGGCCTCGGCCTCGGGGCGGAGTGGTCGGCGGGCTCGGTCCTCGTCGCCGAGACCTGGCCCGCCGCGCACCGGGGAAAGGCGATCGGCCTGATGCAGTCGGGATGGGCCATCGGCTACATCCTGGCGGCGGTCCTCGCCGCCGTCGTCATCCCGAGCTTCGGCTGGCGGCCGCTCTTCGTCCTCGGAGTCCTTCCCGGCCTGCTCGCGGTCTGGGTGAGGTGGCGCGTGCCGGAGCCGGCGATCTGGAGAGAGCGCGGCGTCCGCACGAGAGGCGGGCCCGGCCTCTCCATCCTCCTGCGTCCTCCGCTCCTCGGCCGCGTCGTCGCCGCGACGTCGCTCTCCACGGCGCTTCTCTTCGCCTACTGGGGGCTCTTCACCTGGATCCCGAGCTTCCTCGCCGCGCCCGCGGCGGCCGGCGGCGCGGGGCTCGGCCTCGTCCGGTCGACCGGCTTCATCGTCGCGATGCAGGCGGGGGCCTTCCTCGGCTACACGACGTTCGGATTCCTCGCCGACCGGTTCGGCCGGCGGCCCGTCTTCCTCGCCTTCGTTCTCGGCGCGGCGGTCGTCGTCCCCGCCTTCGGCCTCTTCGCGCGCTCGGAAGCGGCGATCCTCCTTCTCGCCCCGCTCGTCGGCTACCTCGGGCACGGCTACTTCTCGGTCTTCGGCGCGCTCCTGGCCGAGCTGTTCCCGTCGGCGGTGCGAGGCGCCGCGCAGGGCTTCTGCTACAACGCGGGGCGCGCGGTGAGCGCCCTGGCGCCGTTCACGATCGGGGCCCTCGCCGACCGGCACGGCATCGGGAGCGCCCTCGCCCTGACGGCGGCCTTCTACGTCGCCGGGGCCTTCCTCATGCGATTCCTTCCGGAGACGAAGGGGCAGGAGCTCGCGTGAGGACGATCGACCTGAACGCCGACGTCGGAGAGAGCCCGGAGCTGGTCGAGGTCGAGGACGCCCTCCTCGACGTCGTCACGTCCGTCAACGTCGCCTGCGGCGGCCACGCGGGAGATGCCGCGTCGATGGAACGGGTCGTCCGCGCGGCTCTCGCCCGTGGCGTCGCCGTCGGGGCGCACCCGTCCTACCCCGACCGCGAGGGATTCGGCCGGCGGACGATGAGGATCTCCCTGGAAGAGGTCTCCGCCGCCGTCGCCGGCCAGGTGGCGGCGTTCCTCGTCGTGGCGCAGCGCTGCGGAGCGCGGCTCGCGCACGTCAAGCCGCACGGAGCCCTCTACAACGCAGCGGCGAAGGACGAGGCCCTCGCGCGGGCGATCGCCGAAGGCGTCGCGCGCGTCGCCCCGGGCGTCGTCCTCGTCGGCCTCGCCGGCTCGGTGATGCTCCAGGGCTTTTCCGAAGAAGGGTTCCCTTTCGCGGGCGAGGCTTTCGCCGACCGCGGCTACGAGCCCGACGGAACCCTGACGCCGCGCGGGAGGCCCGGCGCGCTGAAGGCGACGGCAGAAGAAGCGGCCGGGCAGGCGGTCTCGATCGCCGCCCGCGGCGAGGTCGTCGCGTCGAGCGGCGAGATCGTCGCCGTCGACGCGAGGACGCTCTGTCTCCACTCCGACACCCCGGGCGCGGTCGACTTCGCGAGGGCCATCGCCGCGCGGCTCCGTGAAGCGGGGGTCGAGATCCGCGCCCTCTGAGACGGGACTGGGACCGGGACCGGGAGACATCCAACTTCAACGTCTCGTCGCTTCGGCAAGGGGCCGCGTGCGGTGCGGTACGTCTCACGGCCGCCGCTGCGCGCGCCCGACCCGCTTCCGAATCCGCTGCGGCCGGGCGGGGCGCCCGCGCGAACTCCTCGCTTCGCTCGTCAAACACGCGCGCGGGCTTGATCCCCGCCCGGTCCTCGCGAATTCGAGCGGGTCCCCGGTCGTGCTCGAGGTCGGCTCGCGAGACGCACCGCCCCTCCCGCGGCCGGCGAGCTTCAGAGATCGAAAATAACCCTGGGGTCTGGTCTACGCTCTACACTCTACGGAGTCTGTCGTTCAAGAGCGGACTCGCTCGAGGTGCTGATTTGCCGGGGATCTGAGCGGGTGGGAGGGGTGTCCCGCGAGCGGCGTCCGAGCACGCGCGGGGCCCCGCACGGCACCGCGAGCAGGCCGCCGGATCAGGCGAGCGCGCGTGCAACGAGAACGATGCCTGCGCGAGAAAAGTGATCGGAATAACGGTGGGGGGCCCGGGGGGCCGCGCGAAGCTCAGGCCCCCCGGCGAGCGCCGCCGTGGGACACCCCTCCCATCCGCGACTCGAGCGGCAAGATGAGATGGCTTGGCGCGGCTCTCGGTTCCCCCGACCCCCCCGGCCCCCCCCGGTCTCTACGGTCCCCTCCCCGTTCCGGGTTCAGAAATGCCACGGCCCCGGAAGATCCGGGGCCGTGGAGCGCCGCACGTGGCGCGTTGACGGAAGGGCTTGTTACTTTGCGGGGGCGGCGGCCGGGGCTTCCGCCGGAGCGGCGGCCGGGGCCATGCCGAGGAGCGCCATCACTTCGGCGCCCTTGTCCTTCAGGGTGCTCGCCCTGCCGAGCGCTTCGCCGAGGTTGCCGGCAGTGAAGGCGGCGGACGCCTCGTCCCACGCCTTCGTGATTCCGGCGAGGCCTTCCTGGGCCTGGGCCAGCTTCGCCTTGTCCATCCCCTTGGGGAGCTTCTTGGCCTTGCCGAACTCTTCGATCTTCGCCTGGATCGACGCGACGGTCTGCGGGAGGGAGGCGGCGAGGTCGTTCCAGGCCTTCGTCAGCTCGTCCTTCTTCGCGGCGGTGGCGGCCACGAGGTCCTTGGCCGTGTTGGCGAGCTCGGTGCCGGCCGCGAGGGCTTCCTTGTACTGGCCCTTGGCGAACTTGTCCTTGGCGGCGGCGAGCGCGTCCTTGGCAGCGGTGAGCTGATCCGGGACGTACTTCTCGGCCTCGGGCGCCACCGCGGTGATCGCGTCGTCGGCGGCCTTGATGGCGAGGTCGGCGGGGGCCTTGTCGGTGTTGCAGGCGGCGAGGCCGGCCACCAGCAGCACGCATGCGAGCAGGGCGAAGGTCTTCTTCATTCCATGTCTCCTTCGAGCGTTCGTTTCCGCGAACCAGCTCGGACTGGAAAGCTTACTCCTCGACGCCGTCAACGGGTCTCCGTCACCTTCGAAAGGCCGCGCGGAGCGTCGGGATCGAGGCCGCGCGCGCGGGCCGCGTGGAAGGCGAGAAGCTGCCCGGGAACGACGGCGACGATGGGCGAAAGGAGCTCGGGGAGGCGTGGGACCGGCAGAGACCCGCGCCCGGCGGGGCCGATGAGGAGGACCGGGCTCCCGCGCCGCCTCAGCTCGGCGGCCAGCGCGGCGAGATCGGCCTCGGTTGCCGTGCCGGGAGGCGAGACGACGATCGTAGGGAGTTTCGGACCGGCGAGGGCGATTGGGCCGTGCATGAAGTCGGCGCCCGAGAGGGCTTCCGCGTCGAGGAGCGCGAGCTCCTTCAGCTTGAGGGCGATCTCGTGGGCCGTCGGGTAGTTCAGGCCGCGCGACAGGACGACGAGGCGCGACGCGTGCGCCAGCCGGGCGGCGGCGCGCCGGGCGGCGGCCTCGACGCCGAGGGTGTCCGCGACGGCGTCGGGGAGGGCCCCGAGCCCTTCGGCGAAGCGCCGCGAGGACGACAGGGCGGAGGCCAGGAGCGCGACGGCCAGGAGCTGGGCGGTGTAGGTCTTCGTCGCCGCGATGCTCTTCTCCTCGCCGGCGTGGAGCGGGATCACCTCGGCCGCCGCTCGGGCGAGCGGACTCTCGGGGTCGTTCACGATGGCGAGGGTCGGGGATCCCGCTGAGCGGGCGGCGGCGATCGTCTCGACGACGTCGGGTGAGCGGCCCGACTGCGAGATGCCGACGACGAGCGCGCCCTTGAGTTTCGGGGGACTGTCGTACAGCGTGACGAGAGACGGACCGGCAAGCGCGACCGGCAGACGGCAGGTCAGGCCGAGGGCGTACTGCGCGTAGCGGGCGGCGTTGTCGGACGTGCCGCGCGCGGCGATCAGGACGAAGCGCAGGTCGTGGCGCGAGAGGCCGCGTGCGATCCGCCGGACATTCGCGCCCTCGCGGACGAGGAGGCGCGTCAGGACGTCGGGCTGTTCGCCGATCTCGGCGCGAAGACGCGAGCGTTTCATCGCGGCACCTCCGGAGCTTCGTCGTCGCAGAAGAGCCAGGCGGCGCCGCGAACGCCCGAGGAGTCGCCCCAGCGGGGCGGGAGGAGCGGCGTGTCGACGCGGTCCGAGAATACCCATCGTCCCCAGAGGCGGGGAACCTCGTCGTAGAGCGAGGCAAGGTTCGAGAGTCCTCCGCCGAGGACGATCACGTCGGGGTCGAGGACGTTGATGACGCTCGCGAGGGCGCGGGCCATCCGGTGGGTATGGCGTGTGAGAGTGGCCGTCGCGCCGGCGTCACCCGTGGCGGCCGCGACGGCGAGCTCGGCCGCGCTCCGCGCCTCGCCCGTCGCCGCAAGATGATCGCGCGACAGGCCCGGCCCGGAGAGGAAGGTCTCGATGCAGCCGTACTTTCCGCACCAGCAGGCGGGGCCGGGCTGCTCGTCCTCCCGGGCCCACGGGAGCGGGTTGTGACCCCACTCGCCGGCGACCGCGTTCGGGCCGGTGCGGACCTGGCCGTTCACGACGATTCCGCCGCCCGTGCCCGTCCCGACGATGACGCCGAAGACGCACGCGGCTCCGGCGGCCGCGCCGTCGCTCGCCTCGGAGAGGGCGAAGCAGTTCGCGTCGTTGGCGAGGCGGACGTCGCGCCCGAGGAGGCGGGCGAGATCGGTGCCGAGCGGGCGGCCGAGGAGCCAGGTGGAGTTCGCGTTCTTCACGAGGCCGGTTGCGGGGGAGATCGTTCCGGGCATCCCGACGCCGACCGTTCCGCGCGCTCCGAGCGTCGTCTCGACCTCGGCGACGAGGCCGGCGATTGCGGCGAGCGTGCCGTCGTAGTCGGGCGGGGTCGGGCGCCGCAGACGAAGGAGCTCGCGGCCAGCCTCGCCCAGGGCCAGCGCCTCGGTCTTCGTCCCTCCGAGGTCGATGCCGATCCTCAGCCGATCACTCCTCGGTGTCGTCGATCTGGCCGGTGACGCGGCGCTTCACCAGGGAGAACGAGAGGCCGACGGCGAGCGTTGCGGCGAGGCACGAGAGGACGAACCAGGCGATCGCCGATCCCTTCACGTCGGTGCCCTGCAGGTCGACGAAAAGCCAGATGAGGACGCCGAAGAAGCCCGCGGCGAGCGCGGTGCCGACGTGCCCGAGCGACCGGAGCGTCGATCTCACGCAGAAGAGCCAGCCCGCCGCGAGAAAGATCCCGGCGAGGACCTTCAGCGGGAGCGGTCCGCCGCCGGTCTGGCGGACCCAGTGGGCGAAGGAGTACCCCGTCGGGTTGTAGGTCGCGAAGACGAGCACGCCCGCGGCGAGGAGACGTGCGAGAAACCCTCCGACCGAGATTCCTGTTCCGGCCAACGCAACCTCCCCGCTTGGGAATTCCGTCGCTCAGTCTAGCGGAGGGGCTTCAATTCCCGAGGTGCTTCTCGAGGAAGTCCCAGATCTCCCTGCGCGACTCCTTCGCGAACGGCGTGTCGATCCGGTTGAAGGAGTGCCCGGCCGGGGCGTCCTTGTAGATCCGGACCTCGAACTTCTTCCCTTCCGCCTTCAGGGCGTTGACCAGGTTCTCCGTCTCGAGCACGTTCACGTCGCGGTCGTTCGTCGTGGCGTGGATCAGGAGCGGCGTCTTCAGCTTTGAGGCCCAGAAGACGGGGCTTCGCCTGCGGTACTCGTCGACGTCCTCGACGACCTTCTTGCCGACGTGGCCCTTCGCCGCGAAGAGGTCCTCGTACGACTGCTCGTGGTAGCCGAGGCGCGTCACGAGGTCGGTGACCGGCACGCCAGCGTAGGCCGCCCGGAACTTCTCCGGGTGGTGCATCACGGCAAGCAGGGCGATCAGGCCGCCGTGGCTCCAGCCGGCGATCGCCGCGCGGGAACCGTCGACGTAGGGCAGGTCGGCGACGGCCCAATCCAGGCCGGCCACGACGTCGTCCACCTCGAGGCCGCCGTAGTCGATCGCGTCGTAGAAGCCCTTCCCGTACCCGGTCGATCCGCGGTACTCGGGGGCGAGGACGACCCACCCCTTCGCGAGCATCTCCTTCACGATGTGGACGTGGTACGTGCCGAAGTCGCCGTGAACCCCCCCGTGGGGCAGGACGACGACGGGGTACTTGCGGCCGGCCTCGCGCTTCTTCGGCGCGAAGACGTACTGGGCGAAGCGCATCGGGTGGCGCTCGTTCGCGATGCCGTAGCGCGCCGTCCCGCGCGGGTTCGGCGGGCCGGCGATCGAGACCTTGTCGACCTCGGCCACGTCGGAGAGACGAAGCCAGAAGAGGGCGTCGTCGCTGGACTTCCGAACCTGGTCCAGCTGGAACTCCAGGTCCGTCAGCTTCGCCTCGAGGGCCTTCAGCCGTTCTTCGGCGCCCGGCGCCTCGGCGGCGCGCGAGAGGGAGGGGAGAAGGGTCAGGAGAAGAAGCAGGACTCCGGCCCGAACGCGCATCGTCGCCTCCGAATGTGGTGGGCCCCCGGCGGGCCAGCCCGACAGGTCAGGTTATCAGGCCGCCGGGACCCCGCGTGCTCCTGTTCCCATCCTCCGGTATCGTCCGCGCCAGGGAGCGACGATGGCGGCCGGAAGAACGATTGCGATCGGAGACGTGCACGGGGACCTGAAGGGCCTCGAGACGCTGCTGTCGCGCCTGCCGGTCCTCGGCGCGGGCGACACGCTCCTGTTCGTCGGCGACTACGTCGATCGGGGCCCGGACCCGGCCGGGGTCGTCCGCCGGGTGCGCGCGCTGCAGAAGGAAACCGCGGCCCGCGTCGTCCTCCTTCGCGGAAACCACGAGGACGCCTGGCTGAAGGCGTGCCGCGAGGGCGCGCCCGAGTTCGTCCTTCCCCGCGGGAACGGCTGCTACATGACCTACCGCTCGTTCACCGGAGGCCTTCCTCCCGAGCGGGAGGAGGACCCGACGGCCGACGAGATGCGCGCGATGGCGATGGGCACCTTCTTTCCGGCCGACGTCGTGGAGTGGATGAAGACCCTGGCCTACTTCCACGAGGACGAGCACGCCATCTACGTCCACGCGGGCCTGCCGTTCGAAGGGGAACGCTGGCTCCACCCGTCGGAAGTGAAGGACCCGAGGCCGCTCCTCTGGCAGAGGAGCCGGACCTTCTACCAGAGCTACGCCGGCAAGCGCGTCGTCTTCGGCCACACGCCGGTGAAGCGGCTGCCGCAGGAGAACTCGACCTTCACCCCCAATGACCCGCTCGACGTCTTCCTCACGGGTGGCCTCGCCGGCATCGACACCGGCGCCGGGATGGGGGGCTTCCTCTCGGCGATCGAGCTGCCCGGCTGCAGGATCTACGACTCGCGCTGAGCACGCGCCTGTCGCGGCTTTCGGAGAGAATGCCGCTGCACCGCGGAGGCGCCCCATGGACGACGCGAGCTGGTCGAAGGATTCGCGGGCCGAAGAGATCGCTGCCGGGGCGGCCGGCGATGGAGAGGCGCGGTTCCGGGCGCTCTTCGAGACGATGACCGAGGGAGTCGCGTTGCACCGTCTCCTGCTCGACGAGCGGGGCGAGCCGGCCGACTACGTCCTCACCGACGCCAACCCGGCGTACGAGGCCCACACCGGAATCCGCAAGGAGGACGCCGTCGGGCGCCTGGCCTCGAACCTCTACGGCGCCGGCGGAGCCCCGTACCTCGACGTCTTCGGGCGCGTCGCGATCACCGGCGAGCCGGCGCGGATGGAGGCCTACTTCGCGCCGCTCCGGCGCCACTTCCGGATCCTCGTGTTCTCCCCGGCCCGGGGCGAGTTCGCCACGGTCTTCGAGGACGTCACGGTGGCCAGGGAGATGGAGGCGGCTCTCGGCGCGTCGCACGCGGCGCTCGTGGCTCGAAACGAGGAGCTCGACGCGTACGCCCACACCGTCGCCCACGACCTGAAGAACCCCGTGTCGGCCATCCTGGGGTTCGCCGAGCACCTCGAGCAGGGCGCCGACACCCTGCCGGAGTCCGAACGGCGGGAATCGCTCGACGCGATCACCCGGAGCGCGCGGAAGATGCAGACGATCATCGACGCGCTCCTCCTCATCGGAGAGACCCGCCGGTCGGACGTCCCGATGGCGCCCCTCGACCTGGGTCCCATCGCGGGCGAGAGCCTGGCCGGTCTCGCGCACGAGGTGAAGCGCCTGCGGGCCGAGGTCCTCCTGCCGGGCTCGTGGCCCGCGGCGGCGGGCTATGCCCCGTGGGTCGAGCAGGTCCTCACGAACTACGTGAGCAACGCGCTGAAGTACGGAGGCCGGCCCCCGCGGGTCGAGCTCGGGGCGACGGTCCTGGACGACCGCCGTGTCCGCGTCTGGGTGCGCGACAACGGTCGGGGGCTGACCCCTGAAGAGCGGGCGAAGACGTTCGCGCCGTTCACCCGGCTCTGGCGGGGGGACGCCGACGGGCACGGTCTCGGCCTGTCGATCGTCCGCCGGCTCGTGGAGAGGATGGGCGGCGAGGTGGCCGTGGAGAGCGGCGGGGCGACCGGCGCCGGCTGCACGTTCAGCTTCACCCTCCCGCGCGCTTAGCTCGGCGCGGGGCCCCGGCAGCCGTGGCGGTTCCCGCGGCGACGGGCGATCATCGTCGCGATGACGCTCATCCCTCTCTCGCCGATCGACCACGTCTTCACCGGCCGCGGCGCCTACCCCATCGAGTTCGCCTTCGCCTACGCGGGTGCGATGGACGCGGGCCGGCTCGAGCAGAGCCTGCACCGCGCGCTCGAAGCGTTCCCGCCCGTCTCGAGCCGCTTCGTCCGGGTTGCGGGCAACGCCCTGGCCTTCGAGCCGTACGAGGGGGGCTGCGCCTTCCGCGTGGCGGAGTCGGCGACCGGCTTTGCGGAGACCGAGCGCCGGACCGTCTTCCTCGATCCCGTCGACGGCCGCGAAGGAGAGCCGCTCGCGCGGGTCCTCCTGACCCGGACGCCGAACGGCTGCGTCCTCGGCTTCAGCCTCTCCCACGCCGTCGCCGACGGCTACAGCTACTTCCATTTCCTGACGAGCTGGGCGCGCCTCTTCCGGGGCGAGCCGTTCCCGCCGCCGTCGCACGCGCGGGAGGCGCTCGTGCCGGCGGTCGACGGGAGCGGCACGGTGACCGACCCCCCTCGCCGCGGGAGGGCTGTTCCGGGCCGGACGCCGCACCGAGGTGGATCGGGACCACATCCGCCCGCACCGCCACGTCCTCTCCCGGGCGGAGCTCGTCGCGATGCACCGGGAGGCCCAGGAGGGGAACCCGGTCCGCCTCTCGCACAACGACACGGCGGCGGCGTGGCTCTGGAAGAAGTACCTCGTGGAGTGGGCCGGTGAGGACCCCTCCCTCGACACCTACGTCAGCTGCCCGGTCGATTTC
The DNA here is from genome assembly GCA_016719485.1 of Holophagales bacterium. Classification (NCBI taxonomy): domain Bacteria; kingdom Pseudomonadati; phylum Acidobacteriota; class Holophagae; order Holophagales; species Holophagales bacterium. Next base: position 31,721 of record JADJZB010000008.1, on the reverse strand, counting down.
CGGAGGATCCACCCGGCCGTCGGGCCAACCTACTTCGGCAACGCGGTCGCCCTCGCGAAGGCGTCGATCCCGCGCGGGGAGCTCGGTGGTGCGCCGATCGGCGACCTCGCGACGCGCGTGCGCCGCGCCGTCGACGGGATCGACGCGGAGGCGGCGCAGCTCTCGCTCGTCGCCCTCGAGAGGCTTCGTCGCGCGGAGGGGCTCGAGGCGATGGAGGAGTGCCACGTCGTCCACCCGCGGCAGGGGCTCCTCCTGACGAACCTCTCGCGCCTCCCGGTCCCCGACGTCGCCTTCGACGCCGGCCCGCCCGTGGCCTTCGACATCCTGACGCCGGGCGTCCGGGGGGCCGTTGCCCTTCCGGCGGACGCCGGGGGAATCGACCTTCGCGTCTTCTTGCCGATCGCGTGAGACAGAATCGGCTCGTGATCCACAGCCGCTTCACGCTCCAGAGCTTCCTGGGCCAGCCGATCCACGGGGACCTCCGCCTGCCCGAAGGAGAGGGCCCGCACCCCGTCGTGGTCGTCTGCCACGGCTTCAAGGGCTTCAAGGACTGGGGCTTCCACCCCTGGCTCGGTGCGCGCCTCGCGGCCGCGGGGCTGGCGGCCGTCCACTTCAACTTCTCCCGCAACGGCGTCCGCGACCCGGACGGCGACATCGAGGACCTCGACGCTTTCCGGAAGAACACGCTCTCCATCGAGCGCGAGGACCTCGACACGGTCCTCGACGCCATCCTCGCGGGACGGCTCGGCCCCACGCTCGACCCGTCCCGCCTCGGCCTGATGGGCCACAGCCGCGGCGGCGGCATCGCCCTCCTCGGCGCGGCCGAGCGGCCGGAGGTGAAGGCGCTCGTCACCTGGGCGGCCGTCTCGCACTTCGACCGGATCGCCGACGAGGCGACGCTCGCCGGGTGGCGGCGAACCGGCGTCTACGAGGTCGTGAACGCGCGGACGGGGCAGGTCCTCCCGATGGGGGTCGACTTCCTCGACGACGTCCTCGGGAACCGCGCCCGCCTCGACCTGCTCTCCGCGGCGCGGCGCCTCCGCTCCGCGTGGCTCGTCGTCCACGGCACCGCGGACGAGACGGTGCCGTTCACGGAGGCCGAAGAGCTCGCCACGGCCAGTACCGCGCACGCGCGGCTCGCCGCGATCGACGGAGCCGGCCACACCTTCGGCGCCGTTCATCCCTTCGCCGGGCCGACGCCCCACCTCGAGGCCGCGATGTCGGCGACCCTCGACCACCTGCGAACCGCGCCGGGGCCGCGCTCTCCGCCTGACGGGGGCGGCGAGCCGACGTCCCGCAGGCCGCCGAACGTGGCTCCCCGGGCCTCCCTGCCGACGGGTCTCGTCTACATCATTGCCTTCGTCTATCTCATGGCGAAGGCCGTGTTGTTCTCCGAGAACGTCCCGCCCGGCGTTCCGCCCGACGAGCCGGCGCACGTCTCCTACGCCGCGTACGTGGGAAGCGCGGGCCGATTCGTGCCGCGCTACGAGGAGATGCGCCTTCTCGACGAGAGTGGCCGTTTCGGCGAGCTCTCGAACTATCTGGCGCACCCATCGCCCTACTACGCCGTGATCGGCGTCGTCGGTCGGGCTTTCGGCGCGCCCGGGACCCCGTCCCTCGACGACCTCACGAGGCGCCTTCGCCACGCGTCCGCACCCCTTTTCGTGGCGGCCGCGGCGCTCCTGCTCGTCCTCGGGTGGAGACGGCCCTGGTCCCTCCCGGGGCACGTGGTCTATGCGGCGGCGGTCTCGACGGTCCCGGCCTTCGCGTTCGTCGGCGCCGCCGTCAACAACGACGTTCTCGCCTTCCTGTCGGGCGGGATCGCCCTCCTCGGCATCTCCCGCAGGCTGGAGGGACGCTCCGATCTCCTCACCGCGACGCTTCTCGGAGCCGGCCTCGCGGTCGCACTCCTGTCGAAGGCGACGGCCGGCCTCCTCGTCTCCGTCGCGGTCTTCGCCACTCTCGTCGAGACCTGGAGGCTCGCGCCCCGGGGAACGCGCGGGCGGTTCCTGTTCGCCGTTCTCCCCTGGCTCGTCCTTCCCGTGCTCCACTTCGTTCCGGTCCTCGTCCGGTACGGCACGCCCATCCCGTCGCTCGACGTGACGAACCCGGAGGCCTTTGCCCGGTCGGCGTTCGTCGTCGCGCGGGAGGGAGCACGGATGCCGCTGACGGCGTGGGGCGTGGGCATGGCCAAAGCGCTCGCCTCGACCTGGCTCTCCATCACCGGTCACGTCTGGCTACCGGTGGGACCGGCCTGGACGCTCGGCGGTCCGGCGCTCCTGCTGGTCCTCGCCGCGGTCGGCCTCGCCGCATCCGACCGGGACCCGGCGGGGAACGACCGGACCGGCCGCACCCTCGCCCGGATCGGGTCCGTCGCCTTCGCGGTGACGCTGGCCGTCAACCTCGTCTACGCCCACGCGGGCTACGTCGAGACGGGCCGCCTCGGCGGCATGCACGCCCGCTACTACCTGCCGCTCCTTCCGTGCCTCGGCGTCGCCGCCGTAGCCGGCATCCGCCGTATCGGGCGAGCGACGTGGCTCGCCTTCCTCCTGGCGGCGCTCCTGCTTCTCGCCGACGCCCTCGTGACGGTGCGCTACCTCCGGCTGTTTCCGGGCAGCTGACTCTCGAGCCTACGGCAGCTCCGGCCGGATCGCCGCCAGGTCGGGGTCGGATGCCGCCTGCGCGGCGAGCTTCGGGTTCAGCTTCAGCGCCCGGTGCGCCGCGGAGAGCGCTCCGGGCCTGTCGCCGGCGGCGAGCCGGATGACGGCGAGGTCGTAGACCACTTCGGGGAGCATGGCCGGCTGCCCCTCCGCGCGGGCCGTCGCCTGCTCCTGCCACTTCAGCGCCTCGGCGAACCGCTTCTCCATGAACGCCGTCCAGCCCCGGTTCCAGAGATCGTTCACGACGCCCATCCCGACGAGGCGCGACAGCTCGCGGAAGGGGTCGGCGTGATCGTCCACCCGGACGTCGACCGCCCGGTCGGTGAAGCCGTTGTAGCCCCCCTTCGCGCGGCAGACGAGGAGCGCCGCCGACTGCCGCCCGCGGCTGTCCCCTCCGGCCGCGTCGCCCGCGGCGAGAGCCGCCAGCAGCCTCTCTGCGAGCGGTCTTCCGGCGCTTCCGAGGAAGGACTTCTCCATCGCGACGACGACGGCCTCGCCCGTCAGGATGTTCCCCTGCACCGCGTAGTTCGGTCCGCGCCGGCCTCCCGCCCACGAATTGCACCCCGAGCCGGAATAGGTCGCCGAGTCGCCCGAGGAGGTCACGAGGCCCACCTGTCGGCGGTCGCGCCCGTCATCCGCGCGAAGCAGGACCTTCAACGCCTCCTCCGCCGTGACGCCGCGGGCCATCAGGTCGAGGCCGTTCGGCCCGAACGAGGTGTTCGCCGAAGCCTGCGTCGCCACGGCGCCGACCCCCGCCTTCGCCCACGGGACGACCGTCCCGACGGCGAAGAAGCGGCTCGCCACCGCAACCCCGACCTCGCCGGTCGCCGGATCGGCTGCGGCGATCGAGAAGGTGGCCGGATCGGGCGGCGCGGCGGGAAGCGTCCGGCTCGTGAGGGCGGCAAGCGAGAGAAGGATCGCGGACGCACGTCGTGCTGAGCTCATCGGGAACCTCGCGCGGCGAGTCTAGCCGTCGGGCTCGCGTTCCTCCCCTCCGCCCTCGCCGCTGTCGCCGCGCCCTATCGGGGCTTCTCGAGCAGGGCTCCGTGGCTGCGCCGGTGGAGAGGCTCTCCGGCCGGGCGAAAGCCCGCCCGCTCCGAGAGGGCCAGCTCCGCATCGAGCGCCTCGCGGGAGACGTGCCCCTTCGGCTCGAGGAGGAGCAGCCGGCCTCCCGGACGGAGGGCGGCGTAAAGCTGTCCGAGAAACCGCTGGCGGTCGCGGACCTCGTGGAGGACGTGAATTGCGACGGCGAGGTCGACGACTCCCGGCCGGGCCGCCAGACCGAGGTCCCCGTCGGCGCAGGCGACGGCCTCGATCCGGTCCAGGAGCCCCGCGCGACGGGCGCGCCGGGTCAGGCCTTCGATCATCTTCGACTGGAGATCGACGGCGACCACCCGGCCCGCCGGACCCGTCATCCGCGCGATCGGCAGCGTGAAGTAGCCCATCCCGCAGCCCGGCTCGAGGACGGTCATCCCGGGCTTCACGTGATCGCCGAGGAGCGTCTCCGGCCGTTCGAAGAGACGACGCAGGGGGCAGCAGAGGAGCGGCCCGGCCCAGGCGGGGCAGACGTGGACTCCGCCCGAGGGGGCGGGCTGCGTATGTGAGCTTTCGTTCGGTATCATGTCTTCAAGATACGAGCGATCGCTCGCTTCGTCGACTCGCTTTCGAGAGGAGCCCTCGTGACCGACCCGACCCCGCCCCGGCCGGGATCTCGCGCGGGCCGGAAGCCCTCCGGCGCCGCCCGCCGACGGACCGCCTCCACGGGTGCTCGCATTCGCGTGGAGGATGCGCCCCGCGTCCGGCTTCCCCGGAGGCTCGCCCCGCGCAAGAGCCCGACCCAGGACCGGGCCCGCGAGACGGTGGGGGCGATCCTCGAGGCGGCGATCGATCTCTTCTCCTCGCGGGGGTACGCGCGGACGAGCACGAACCACATCGCCCGGCGGGCGGGCGTGTCGGTCGGGTCGCTCTACCAGTATTTCCCGAACAAGGACGCGGTCCTGACGGCGCTCCTGGCGCGCCACCTCGCCGCGGTGGAATCGGCGATCCGCGCCTGCATTCCCCTGCTCCGGGATCCCGCCGTTCCCCTCCGGCACGGGATCCGGCTCCTCCTCGAGCGGCTGCGCGAAGTGCACGAGGCCGATCCCCGCCTCTCTCGCGCCATCGAGCAGCAGGTCGGCCAGATGCCGGTGGTCCCCGAGGGGCTGGCCGGCTACAAGCAGAGCCACGTCGCCACGCTGGCGGAGATCCTGTCGGCCCGGCCCGACGTCCGCCCGGGCAATCGCGCGCTGATGGCCTTTCTCCTCGCCGCGGTCACCGAAACCGTCAGCGTCGTCCTCGTTCACGCGGCGCCGGACCGCTTCGGCCGGGACGAGATGCTCGACGAGGCCGTCGAGGCGCTCAGCCGCTACGTCGAGCGGCGGGCGAGATGAGCGTGTAGAGAGGGAGCCGGCCGTCCTCCGGGGCGACGGTCGCGCCCCGGTCAACGCAGGGCGCTGGCCCCCGCGCACCCCTTCTCGTACTTCCGCTCGCAGGCCTTGTCGAAAAGGGCGAGGGCTCGTGCCCGATCCTGCGTCACGCCCCGGCCGTCGCGGGCGAGCGCGCCGAGCCGATAGCAGCTCTGGCCATCGTCGCCGTCGCAGCCCGTCGCGTACCACCGGGCCGCGTCGGCCGGGTCTTCGGGAACGCCCGCTCCGTTCTCGTGGAGGGTCCCGACCATCCCGCAGGCCCAGGCTCCCTTCAGCTCGCACCCCTTCCGGTAGGCGGCCATCGCCTTGCCGAGGTCGACGGCGACCCCCTCTCCCTTCTCGAAGGCCCAACCGGCGTCGCCGCAGTCGGAGCGCGAGTCGAACGAGCACCCGAGCTCGTACCGCGCGACGCGGACCGCCTCCCAGCGGGCCGGCCGGCCCTCGCGCAGGAACCTCCCGTACCAGGCGTCGCACGGACCGCCGGGCGCGAGAGCTGCGACGACGCTCTCGTACTTCCGGGGGTCCGCGGCGGTCGCGGAACGGCCCGGGTCGGCGCCCGCAACCCGCCGGTAGGCCGCCAGGGGCGTCTCTCCGGCCCCGTTCGTCAGGCGCGGGTTCGCGCCGCCGGCGCAGAGCGCGAAGACGACGTCGATCCGGCCGCAGTCCGCGGCGGAGTGAAGGGGCGTATCGCCCGTGCGCTGCGAAGGCCAGGCGTCGCGGGAGGAGACGGTGCGGGCGATCGGGTCCGCTCCGGCCTCGAGGAGCACCTCGACGGTCCTGTCCTGGCAGCCCATCGCCGCGATGTGGAGGGGCGTGAGGCCGCGGCCGTTCGTGGCGGAGAGGGCGGAACGCTCGGAGGCGAAGAGGCGCAGGAGCCCGTCCTCCCCGTCCCTCACCGCCCCCGCGGCGACGAGGGTGTGGAGGGGCGACGTCGTCTCGCCGGTCCGCTCCCAGGTCCTCGGCGCGAGCCGCGCGCCCCGGGCGACGAGCGCCTTCGCGAGGGAAAGCGCCGTGGCGTCGCGCGGCTGGGCCGCGGCGAGGACGTCGAGCGGGGCCTCTCCCGAATCGAGGAGGAAGTTCGCGTCGGCCCCGGCCCCGAGGAGGAGGTCGACCGCCTCGAGGTTCCGGGCCCTCACGGCGGCGGTCAGGGCGGTGTCGGTCAGCGCGCGCATCGAGCCTTTTCGCGTCCCCGAGGTCCAGCGCTTCCCGTTCGCGGCCTTCGGATCCTTCGCGAGAACCGCCCTCAGCGTTTCGAGGTCCCCGCGCTCCGCGGCCAGAAGGGCCTCCATCCCCGTCGCGTCGTGCTTCGCCGCCTCGCGGCTCTCCTCGACCCACCCGCACGCCGCCACGGCGAGACAGAAGAGCGCTGCCGCGGAGAGGGCGATGCGGCGCACGGCGATCAATTCTAGGCCGGAAGTGTCGGGCGGTTCGGAGGCAGGCAATTCAGGTCGCCGAACCGTTCCCGTCCAGCGAAACAGCCCGACCTCTGCACCAGGCCGGTGCGACGGTATCCTCCCGGCCGAACGACGGGGGGAACGGTGTCGCAGAAGATCGATTCCATCGTGCGGGCCGTGCGAGCGCTGGCCGACCCGGCAGCCCGCAAGGACTATCTCGACGAGGCCTGCGGGGGCGACGAGGCGCTGAGAGCCCGCGTCGAAGCGAGCCTCCAGGCGGACGAACCGACCGTCGACCACACCTGGGCACCGGGCCCGATCTCGTCCGCCGAGACGCTCGCGGCGACCGGCGGCGCGCGAGCCGTGCCTCACCTCGAGGGGCCGGGCACGCAGCTCGGGCCCTACCGGCTCCTGGAGAGGCTCGGGGAAGGCGGCTTCGGCACGGTCTTCCTCGCGGAGCAGGAGGAGCCGATCGTCCGGCGCGTCGCGGTGAAGATCCTCAAGCCCGGGATGGACACGCAGAAGGTCGTGACGCGCTTCGAGCTGGAGCGCCAGGCCCTCGCGATGATGGATCACCCCAACATCGCGCGCGTCATCGACGCGGGGGCGACGCCGATGGGGCGCCCCTTCTTCGTCATGGATCTCGTCGTCGGCGCTCCGATCTCGGAGTACTGCGACCGCAACGGGCTGTCGGTCGAGGCGCGGCTCGAGCTCTTCGCCCAGGTCTGCAACGCCGTCCAGCACGCCCACACGAAGGGGATCATCCACCGCGACATCAAGCCGTCGAACGTCCTCGTCTCGACCCACGACGGAAAGCCCCACGCCAAGGTCATCGACTTCGGCATCGCCAAGGCGATGGCGGACAGGCCTGCCGGAGAGACGCTCTTCACCGTGGACGGGGCGATGATCGGCACGCCCGAGTACATGAGCCCGGAGCAGGCCGAGGGCTCGCTCGACATCGACACGCGCACCGACGTCTATTCCCTCGGCGTCCTCCTCTACGAGCTGCTGACCGGGTCCACGCCGTTCAGCACGCGCGAGCTGCAGGCCGCCGGGCTGGCCGAGGTGCGGCGGATCATCCGCGAGGTCGACCCGCCGAAGCCCTCCACGCGCCTCGGCCACTCCGCCGACACGCTGGCGACCGCCGCCGCGAAGCGGCAGACGGCCCCGAAACGCCTGTCGGCAATCGTCCGTGGTGAGCTCGACTGGATCGTCATGAGGGCGCTCGAGAAGGACCGGCAGAGGCGCTACCCGACGGCCAACGCCCTGGGGATGGACGTGCAGCGCTACCTGGGCGGCGAGCCGGTGGTCGCGGCGCCACCGGGCGCGGCGTATCGCGTGGGCAAGTTCGTGAGACGCCATCGGGGCGGCGTCCTGGCGGCATCCGCCGTGGCCGTAGCTCTCGTCGTCGGCGTCGTCGCCTTCGCCTGGCAGGCAAAGGTCGCGCGCGGCCAGCGCGACCGCGCCGTGGCCGCGGAAGCCCAGGCTCAGATGAGGGCCGGGGAGCTCCGGAAGGTCTCCGACTTCCAGGCGGCGATGCTCGCCCAGGTCGACCCGGCGACGGCGGGGCGGATGCTCACGAAGGAGGTCACGGCCGGGTTCGAGAGGGCGCTCGCGCAGGCCGGCGTGCCCGAACGGGCCCGCGCGGCGCAGGTGGCGGGCTTTTCCGGGCAGTGGAGCCGCGTCAACGCTACCGACGCGGCCCGCAACCTCATCGACCTCACGATCCTGAAGCCGGCGGTCAGGGCGATCGACACGCGGTTCGCGGACCAGCCGGCCGTCGACGCGCAGCTCCGCCAGGTGCTGGCCGACCTCTACAAGACCCTCGGACTCTACGAGGCCGCGCAGCCGCTCCAGGACCGGGCGCTCGAGACCCGGAGGCGCGTCCTGGGCGAGGGGCGCGAGGAGACTCTCCGTTCGCTCGGCGCCAAGGGCGACCTCCTCCGCGCGCAGGGAAAGCTGGCCGAGGCCGAGCCGTTCCTGCGCGACGCGATGGAGCGGAGCCGTCGCGTCCTGGGCGTCGAGCACCCGTTCACCCTCGTGTCGATGAACAACCTCGGCTACGCGCTCCATCTGCAGGGCCGGCATGCCGAGGCCGAGCCGCTCTGCCGCGAAGCGCTCGAGAAGATGCGCCGTGTCCTGGGCGAAGACCACCGGGAGGCGCTGGCGACGCAGGGCAACCTGGCCCTCGTCCTGCAGTCGCTCGGCCGGCTGGAGGAGGCCGAGGCGGTCCATCGCGACTCCCTCGGGCGGCACCGCCGCGCGCTCGGCGAGGAGGCTCCCGAGACCGTCACCGCCGTCAACAACCTCGGTTTCCTGCTGCTTGTCCAGGGGCGCTTCGTCGAAGCCGAGCCGCTCCTGCGCGAGGCGCTGGAGAAGTTCCGCCGGGTGCTCGGCGAGGAGCACCCGGACACGATCGTGGCGATCAACAACATGGGTTACGTCCTGCAATACCAGGGGAAGCTGGCGGAGGCGGAGCCTTACGAGCGCGAGGCGGTCGAGAAGAACCGAAGAGCGGTCGGCGCGGACCACCCGAACACGCTCGCGGCGATGAACAACCTCGCCCTCCTGCTGCAGGACCTGAACAAGTACGCCGAGGCCGAGGCGCTCCTGCGCGAGACGCTCGCGGCGCGGCGGCGCGTGCTCGGCGAGGAGCACCCCGACACCATCGCCTGCCTCGGGAACCTCGGCCGATTTTTGCAGGCCGTGGACCGGCTCGCCGAGGCGGAGCCCGTCCTCAGCGAGACCCTCGAGAAGAAACGCCGCGTCCGCGGCGTCGATCACCCCGACACCCTCACGTCGATCAACAACTACGGGGTCGTCCTCGAAGCCATGGGGCGCCTGGCGGAGGCGGAGACGTACTACCGGGACGCGATGGAGAAGTGCCGGCGCGTCCTCGGCGAAGGGCATCCCAACACGTTCATCACGACGATCAACACGGGCGGCGTGCTGCAGGCCCAGGGCAGGAACGCCGAGGCCGTGAAGGTCCTCGACGGCGTCGAGCCCGCGGCCCGCAACGCATTCAAAGGTGCGAATGCCCGCTGGGTCGCCAAGCTCCTGACGCGACGGGGCAAGGCCTTCACGTCCCTCGGCCGCTTCGACGCCGCCGAGAAGGACCTCCTCGAGGCCCGTCCGCTCTTCGTCTCGAGCCGCGGCGAGAAACACAAGGAGACGCGGGAGTGCCTCCAGGCGATTGCCGACCTCGCCGCCGCCCGGGAGGCGGCAGCGGCGGGCCGAGGCCGAAAGTAGGGAGCGGGGCGCCCGGAGGCGCCCTGCGTCGCAGACGGACTGTCTTCGAGCGTTGGAACTCAGGTCGTATGCGACCGGGAGGGCGGGGCTTCCCGGGCCGCGCTCACGATGGCGGCGACGGGGCTCAACCGGAGGATCACCGGCATCCGGCGGGTGAGTGCTGCGGCCCCTTCGAACGCGACGAGTCCCGAACGGAGTGCGTCCTGAAGGGGCACGCGCCCCAGCCAGACCTGGTAGAGCGTCCCGACGTCGGTGCGGATGGTGACGTCGACCTCGAAGCCGGGATCGGTCGTGCACACCGAGGGAGAGCCCGACTCGATCACGATCCAGAACCGCCTGCTGTCGTCGGTGAACCGCACGCTGAAGACCTGCCGCCTGCCGGGGAGCTCGGAGGTGTCGAGCCGGGTGTGCATCCACCATACGAGGAGCTCGGCATCGAGCTCGGCGGTCTCGGGATCACCGAAGGTCCAGCGCGCGCCCCACGCGCCGATCCCGAACACGATCGGCTCGAGCTCGCGCCCGGACCCGGTCAGTAGGTACTCGTTCCGGACGCGTTCGACGAGGCCTGCCCGTTCGAGCTGTCGGAGCCTCCGCGTCAGGAGACTTCGCGAGAGGCCGGGCAGCCCGCGCGCGAGCTCGTTGAACCGGGTCGTGCCGACGAGCATGTCGCGCACGATCAGCAGCGTCCACCGCTCGCCGAGAAGGTCGAGCGCCCGCGAGATCGGGCAGTACTGACCGTAGCTGGCCTTTCGTTCCGTCACGTCGGCACCTCGTGGAGCGGGTTCTGTTGGTCCTCATTCTGGACCGGCGAGGTCCTGTTTTTGGACTGTTTTCACGCGGCTGCCGGTCCCAATCTTTGCTCCATGACGATGACCGCCAGCCCCACCGCAACGAAGACGGGAACCGACTGGGCCCGGCTCGCCCGTGAGATCGGAGACACGTTCGGGCCCTCTGCCGCCGATCGCGACCGCAGCGGCGAGATCTCACTCGAGGCGTTCGAGAGCCTTCGAAAGACGGGAGCGACGAGCGCCCTCGTGCCGGTCGAGTTCGGCGGCGGCGGCGCGTCGCACGCCGAGGTCGGCGGGCTCCTGCGCGAGCTCGGACGGCGCGACCCCTCGACGGCCGTCGCGTTCTCGATGCACTGCCACCTCGTCGCCGCGCAGGTCTGGCGGCACCGCCACGGGGTGGACGCCTCCGCGCTGTTTCGCAAGGTCGTCGCCGACCGTGCCGTCCTGATCAGCACGGGAGCCTCGGACTGGGTCGCCTCCAGCGGCAGCGCCCGGCGGGTCGAAGGCGGCTACCGGGTGAACGCCCGGAAGTCTCCGGCGAGCGGGTGCGAGGCCGGGCACGTCCTCGTGACGAGCATCCGCTGGGGCGACGCCCCTGACGGTCCGAAGGTGCTGCACTGCGCGGTGCCGTTCGGCGCCGAGGGCGTCCGCATCGAGCGGACGTGGGACACGCTCGGTCTTCGCGCCACCGGCTCCCACACCGTGGTGCTCGACGAGGTCTTCGTCCCCGATGCCGCGGTGTCGCTGATTCGCCCTGCCGACCAGTGGCACCCCGTCTGGAACGTCGTGATCGGCGCGGCGATGCCCCTCATCCTGTCGGCCTACCTCGGGATCGCCGATGCCGCGGTCGAGCTGGCGCGGGACGCCGTCGCGGGGCGTCCCGCGCCCCACACGTTCCAGCTGCTCGGCGAGATGGTCAACGCCCACACGACCGCGGCCGACGTCGTCGCGGCGGCGTACCTGGACGCCGACGACCTCAGGTTTGCCGGCACCGACGATCTCGCGAGCCGCACGCTCGCCCGCAAGACGGTGGCCACCGGCGCGCTGATCGAGACGGTGCGTCTCGCGATCGAGGTCGCGGGCGGCGTCGGCTACACCCGCAGCTCCGACCTCGAGCGGCTCTATCGCGACGTCCACGGCTGCCTCTTCCACCCGCTCCCGCGCGCGCGACAGACCACCTTCACCGGGAGGGTGGCGCTGGGCCTCAGCCCGGTGGAGTGAGAGCCCCGTCCGCGAGGGTCTCGCTCGCCCCCGGTGCCGGGAACGCAGGCGCTCCCGGCGAGCCGATCACGACGAAGAAGGAGAACGACACCATGCGAATCGCCAAGCGAGACATACCGGTGCGCATCGACGTCCCGGGCGCCGTCGCCAGGCAGAAGACGGACTTCGGCGACGCCACGGGGTACGGCGCGATCAGCGGCGAGTACTTCTCGCTCGGCGCCGGCACGGACATCGCACCGCTCCTCCAGGGGCTCGAAGGCGACCTGTGCCACGCTCCCCACTGGGGCTACGTCCTGCGGGGCCAGCTCACCGTCACCTTCGCCGACGGCACGCAGGAATCCCCCGTGGACGGCGACCTCTTCTACTGGCCGCCCGGACACACCGTGAAGGTGGGCGCGGACGCCGAAGTCATCCTGTTCAGCCCGCAGCGCGAGCACAGCGAGGTCATCGACCACATGCTGAAGAAGATGGCCGGCTGAGGCTGCTACTCCTCGAGAAACCGGACCACGCCGGTCGAGAGGCTCAGGACCGCGCCGACGAGCTTCATGATCCCTTCGGCCTCCCGTGCCTGCGCTTCGGGCGTCGCGCGGATCCGGCGCAGGGTCCACCGGACGTTCGCTTCCACGGCGGCGTGCATCCGCTCGTCCAGCGGGGCCTCGGGGTCGATGCCGTCCAGCGCCGGCAGGATGTTCTGCAGGAGCTCCTCGATCCGGCTGCGATCGCGCGCGCCGTGGAACTTCACCTGCAGGGCGGCGTGGACGGCGCCGCAACCCTCGTGGCCGAGGACGACGAAGAGCGGCGTCTTCAGGTGCGTCCCGGCGTACTGCATCGTGCCGGCCACCTCGGGCGAGAGGACGTTTCCCGCGAGGCGGACGATGAAGAGTTCGCCGAAGCCGGCGTCGAAAACGAGCTCGGGGGGGACGCGCGAGTCGCTGCAGCCCAGGATCGTCGCGTAGGGTTGCTGTCCCTTCGCGAGCGCCGCGAGGACTTCCTTCTGCACGGTGGGGAAGCGCGCGTCTCCGCGGACGAAGCGCGCGTTGCCGTCGGCGAGGCGCGCGAGCGCCTCTTCGGCCGTGTAACGGGGACCCGTGTCGTGACTCATGCCCTTCACCCTCGAGTTTCGTCGCCGGCCGCGCGCCCCTCGGGCGCCCCTTTCCACCGGTCGTGCAGCCAGAGCCAGCTGTGGGGCCGCCGCCGGATCGCCTCCTCGATGAGACGCGTAAACGCGGCCGTGTCCTCCTCGACGTTGCCGGTCACGGAGAGAGGGTCGTGGAACCGGCAGCCGTGCCGCCCAACCCCTTCCCGCCAGTACTCGAGGAAGGTGACGTCCTCACCGGTCTTCGCCGCGGCGACGGCGAGAGACGGGGCGGTCAGTGCCGGCCTTCCGAAGAACGGGACGGGGATCCCGCGCGTGAGACGCTGGTCGAGGAAGAAGCCGATCAGCTGGCCCCGGGCGGCGAGCTCGTAGATCGTCGCCATCGAGCCCCGCTTGTTCGGCAGGATCTCGAGGCCGTAGCCGGTGCGCACCTTCTCGAGGAGCGCCGCGAGGGCAGGGGCGCGCGGAACCTTGACGACGACCGTCGAGGGGACCCCGGTCCGCCTCACGAGAAGCCCCCCGATCAGGTCGTAGGAGCCGAGGTGCGTCGCGAGGACGAGAGTCGGCCTTCCTCTCCGGGAGCGTTCCACGATCTTCTCGACGCCGTCGATCGCCAGGGTCACGGTCCCCGGCCGGTGGAGCTCGCGGAAGAGCTCGAAGTACCCGAGGATGATCCCGCGCAGCATCTGTCGCAGCGGCGGCCCGGGGACGAGCCCCGGAAGGGCCGCCCGGAAGTTCGCCACCGCGAGGCTCCGGCGCACCGGAATCGCGGTCCACCAGAGCCACGACGAGAGCCACGAGAGCGCTGCTGCGAGCGGGAGCGGTGTCCGGGCAATCAGCCAGACGGCGAAGGACATGACGCCCGCATCATAAGTGGCCCCAAACAGGCGGAAGCGCGCCGGAGGGATGGACCTCCCCGGGTATAGTCCGCGCAATCCGAACCGGGTCAGACGAGGAGGTCCGCCGATGACGCTTGCAGACGATCGAAGGGACATCACCTCGCTCGCCCCTCTCGAGAGGCGTGTCACGATCGCCGTCGACGCGATCCTCGCCGTCGCGACGACGGTCGTCATCCTCGCCTGGATCCTCGGGCGGCCCGTCCTCTACTCCCCGTCGTCGCCGGTGATGTCGCCGTTCACCGCGTTCTCGCTCCTCGTCCTCGTCCTCGTGCGGCAGGGCCGACTGCACGACAGGGACTGGCCGGTGGCGCTGAACTTCGCGATGACGGGCCTCGTCCTCGGAGGGAACGTCGCGTCGATGGCCATGATCGCGCTCATGCCGTCGAACGTCTGGGTGAGCTTCTCGGGGGTCGTCCTGACGTCGGCGATGACGTCTCTCGGCCTGGTCCTCTTCTGCCTCTACGACCTCGTGATCGTGACGAGGGAGACGCCGCAGTCGCCATTCCTGCTGGACGACCTGCTGCTCCACCTCGCGCTCGTCCCCGGCGGGCTGAGCCTCCTCGGGTACCTCCTCGCCAACCCCACCTACCTCAGCGTCCACGGCGACCCGCGGGTCGGCATCTCGCCCCTCGAGATGGGCTTCATGGCGCTTTACGCGGTCGTCGCCGTCGTCTCCAACCCGCGGCTCTTCCTGTGGGGCTTCCTCGCCGAGAACCGGACGAACCGGCTCGTCTTCGCGGGGCTCTTCGCGAACCAGTTCGTCGCGCCCCTCGTCGTCGCCCTCGTCTTCTCTTCCCGCGGCACCAAGGGGCCCGGGATCGAGCTCTTCGTGATGCTCGCGGGCGTCGTGACGACCGTGTCGTTCCTGCTCCTGCAGGCCCGCGCCCTCCGCCGCCAGCCGGGCTGACGCGGGCCGCGACGTCTGCCGAACCCTCGGAGAGGAAAAGAGGGCCCTTCCGCCGTCGCTGGAACTATGATTTCCAGTCGTCGGTCCGGCACGGACTCGACCGGAGGTGCTCTCGATGCAGAAATCCCTCCACATCGACCCCAACAAGTGCACGGGATGCCTTCAGTGCGAGATGGCCTGCGCGTGGGAGAAGTACGGGAGCTTCACCATCGCGAAGTCCCGCATCAAGGTCTTCACGTTCCACCACGAGGGGCGCTTCGTCCCGTACACCTGCACGCAGTGCGACGAGGCCTGGTGCCTGATCGCCTGCCCGGTGGACGCGATCAAGCTCGACCCCGTCACCGGCGCGAAGATCGTTCTGGAGCCCACCTGCGTCGGCTGCAAGGTCTGCACGATCGCCTGCCCTTTCGGGACGATTAACTACGTCGCCTCGACGGGCAAGGTGCAGAAGTGCGACCTCTGCGACGGCGACCCGGCCTGCGCGAAGGCCTGCCCGACGGGCGCCATCACCTACGTGGACGCGGACTGGACCGGCCTCGGGAAGATGCGCGCCTGGGCCGGGAAGACCGACACGACCGCGGCGACGGCGTAAGGAGAGACGGACATGGCCTGGACCCGAAACGTCCTCCGCGTGAACCTCACTGCCGGAACCTGCACCCCCGAGCCCCTGAACATGGCCTGGGCCCACGACTACCTCGGCCAGCGGGGCCTCGCCACGAAGTACTTCGTCAGCGAGGTCGACCCGAAGGTCGACCCGTTCGCCCCCGAGAACGAGCTCATCTTCGTGACCGGGCCGCTCACGGGGACGATGGCCTCCACCGGGGGCCGCTACTCCGTCGTGACGAAGGGCCCCCTTACGGGCGCCATCGCCTGCTCCAACTCCGGCGGCTACTTCGGCGCCGAGCTGAAGTTCGCGGGCTGGGACATGCTCATCTTCGAGGGCGCCTCGCCGAAGCCGGTCTACCTCCTCCTCACCGACGGGAAGGCCGAGCTCGTGGACGCCGCTCCCTTCTGGGGGAAGACCGTCTGGGAGACCGAGGAGGGGATCAAGAAGGCCCACCAGGACCCGCAGATCCGCGTCGCGGCCATCGGCCGGGCGGGCGAGATCGGCGTCCTCTACGCCGGCATCGTGAACGACCTCCACCGGGCCGCCGGGCGGTCCGGCGTCGGCGCGGTCATGGGGTCGAAGAACCTCAAGGCCGTCGCCGTCCGCGGCACCCGCACCGACTCCTACCCCCTCGCGAACCCGAAGGCGTTCCTCGCGGCCACGGAGGCGGCGAAGAAGGTCCTCGCGGCGAACGGCGTGACGGGCCAGGGGCTCCCCACCTACGGCACCCAGGTCCTGATGAACGTCATCAACGAGCTGGGGGCGCTCCCGACCCGCAACCACCGCGACATCCAGTTCGAAGGGGCGAATGACATCTCGGGCGAGGCGATGCACCGGAAGCGCTCCACCGACGGCAAGGCGAACCTCGTGACGAACGGCGCCTGCTTCGGCTGCACCATCGCCTGCGGCCGCATCTCCCGGATGGACCCCGGCCACTTCACCGTCAAGGACAAGCCGCAGTACCAGGGCGCCTCCGGCGGCGTGGAGTACGAGGCCGCGTGGGCGCTCGGCGCCGCGAACGGCGTGAACGACCTCGAGGCCCTCACGTACGCGAACTTCCTCTGCAACGAGCACGGCTTCGACCCGATCTCGTTCGGGGCGACGGTCGGTGCCGCGATGGAGCTCTACGACCTCGGCATCCTGACGAAGGACGAAGTCGGCTTCGAGCTCCCCTTCGGCTCCACCGAGGCGATGGTGAAGCTCGCGGAGCTGACGGCCCGGGGCGAGGGCTTCGGCAAGGAAATCGGGATGGGGAGCAGGCGCCTCTGCGCCAAGTACGGCCGCCCCGACCTCTCGATGACCGTCAAGGGGCAGGAGTTCCCGGCGTACGACGGCCGGGGCCTGCAGGGAATGGGCCTCGCCTACGCCACCAGCAACCGGGGGGCCTGCCACCTGCGCGGCTACATGGTGTCGCCCGAGGTGCTCGGCATCCCGGTGAAGATGGAGCCGCAGGCCACCGAGGGGAAGGCCGCCATGCTGAAGGCCTTCCAGGACCTCACCGCCGTGGTGGATTCCGCGGGCATCTGTCTCTTCACCACCTTCGCGTGGGGGCTCGCCGACATCCAGCCGCAGATCCAGGCCGCCTGCGAGGGCGACTGGTCCGCCGAGCGGCTCCTCCTCGTCGGCGAGCGGATCTGGAACATGGAGCGCGAGTTCAACCTCGCGGCGGGGCTCACGAAGAAGGACGACTGCCTCCCGCCGCGCCTGATGAAGGAGGCTGCGAAGACCGGCCCGCAGAAGGGGGCCGTCTCGAAGCTCGACGTGATGCTGCCGGAGTACTACGAGGTCCGGGGCTGGACGGCGGAGGGCATACCGACTCCCGGGACGCGCAAGCGCCTCGGCGTCTGATCGGGACGGGGTCTCGCGTGAGGCACGTCATCATCGGAAGCGGTCCCGCCGGCGTGATCGCGGCGGAGACCCTGCGCAAGGCCGATCCTTCCGCCGAGATCACCCTCCTCTGCGGCGAGGGGGAGCCGCCGTACGCGCGGATGGCGATCCCGTACCTCCTGAAGGGGGACATCGACGAGGCGGGGACCTTCATCCGCAAGGACCGGGACCACTACGGGCGGATGCGGATCGACCTCGTTCCGGCCCGCGCCCGGGCCGTGGACACGGCCGCCCGGGTCGTCGACGTCGGCAACGGGCGCGGCCTTCCCTGGGACCGCCTCCTCGTCGCGACGGGCTCGAGGCCGAGCCGCGAGAAGATCCCCGGCATCGACCTCCCGGGCGTACGCACCTGCTGGACCCTCGAGGACGCCCGGGCCCTCCTCGCCGGCATCCGGCCCGGCACCCGCGTCGTGCAGATGGGAGCGGGGTTCGTCGGCTGCATCATCATGGAGGGGCTCCTCGCGCGCGGCGCGGACCTCACCATCCTCGTCCGCAGCAGCTACATGGTGCGGCGGATGATGAACCCCACCGCGAGCGGGCTCATCCGGCGCTGGTGCGAGTCGAAGGGCGTGAAGATCCTGACCCGGACCCAGCCGAAGGGCCTCGCCGCGAGCGGAGCCGCCCTGAAGGTGGACCTGGGCGAGGGGCGCACCCTCGACGCGGACATCTACCTGAGCGTCGTCGGCGTCGACCCGAACCGGGAGTTCCTCGCGGGCAGCGGCGTCGAGATCGGGCAGGGCGTCGTCGTCGACGCAAACCTCCAGAGCAGCGTCCCCGGCGTCTACGCGGCCGGCGACGTCGCGGAAACCCCGGACGTCGTCACCGGGAAGCGGCAGCTCAACGCCATCCAGCCCAACGCGACCGAGCAGGGCCGGACCGCGGCACTGAACATGGCCGGGCATTCCACCCGCTTCAAGGGGAGCTTCGTCTTCAACGTCCTCACGACGCTCGGCCTCGCCGCGTCCTCCTTCGGCGAGTGGCAAGGCGTGCCGGGCGGGGAGTCGGCGGAGGTGCTGGACGAGTCCCGGTACCGCTACCTGAACCTTCAGCTCGACGGCGACCGTCTCGTCGGCGCCAACTGCGTCGGCTTCGGCGATCACGTCGGCGCCTTTCGGGGGCTCATCGAGGGGCGCCGCCGGCTCGGGGCCTGGAAGAAAAGGCTGATGAACGACCCCGCGCAGGTCATGCAGGCGTACGTGGAGACGGCCGTGCCGGCCTGCGGGGCGGGATGAGGATTGCCCTCAAGCTCTTCGCGTCGCTCACCGAGCGCCTCCCACCCGAGTCGCGCGCCCGCCACCGCGTCGAGCTGGAGGTCGAGGAGGGCGCCACGGTCCTCGACGTGATCCGGCGTCAGGGGATCCCCGAGGCGCAGTGCTTTCTCGTCCTCGTCGACGGCGCGTGGGTCGCCC
Source organism: Holophagales bacterium (assembly GCA_016719485.1). Lineage (NCBI taxonomy): Bacteria > Pseudomonadati > Acidobacteriota > Holophagae > Holophagales > Holophagales bacterium. The sequence goes on along the minus strand of JADJZB010000008.1, from coordinate 13,139 downwards.
CGCAGGATCGCGCGGCGCGCGTCCTGTCGGAAGACCAGGCCCTCGCCATCTGGCCTCCCGTCGCCGGCGGCTGAGTGGTCTTCCGCAGAAGCCTGGAGATGAGCCTCCTCAGGGAGGAGTTCTTCCGGCTCCTGCCGGCGGCGGTGCCGTCCTGGGAGGTGGACGGCGACACGGTCCGGTGGTCCGAGAGGGGCCGTGGCGGGACGATCCGGCTGATTCAGATCGAGGATCGACGACTGGGCAGCGTCGTCGTTCCGCGTCACCGTGTCGAGATCGCCCTCGAGGAGTTCGAAGAAGAGGAAGGGGAGACCTTCATGGCCCGGTTCCTTCGCGCGTTCCTGCGCGGGGGCGGGTAGCGGGCCCATCCCGACGGCAAGAAGGGCCGTTTGCCCCTCGCACCTTCAGACACCGAATCCGCTCCACCCGGCGGTCCTCCGCTGGCGGGAGGGTGCGAAGATGGGTCCACAACCTGCTGCCGCACCGGTACCGTGGAACGGTGTGAGACGGCGCGAACCGGAGGGACACGATGGGAGACAAGGGCGGCAAGAAGGACAAGGAAAAAGGCCAGAAACAGAGCGACGCCAAGCATCAGCAGCAGGACAAGGCGAAGAAGGACAAGCAGCCGAAGAAGAAGCTCGGATAGGAGCCCTTCCCGCTCCGGCTTCCTTACCCTGGCGCACCGGCGGGACATAATCGCGCTCGACACCCGATGAGCCTTCCCGCCGGCACGCAGCTCGGACCCTACGTGATCCTCGCCCCGCTCGGTACGGGAGGGATGGGAGAGGTCTACCGGGCCACCGACTCCCGGCTGGGGCGGGAGGTCGCGGTGAAGGTCCTGACCCGGGACGCCGGCTCCCCGGTGAGGCGCGAGCGCTTCCTGCGCGAGGCGCAGGCGGCCTCGGCGCTGAACCACCCCGGCATCGTCACGGTCCACGACGTCGGCCGCGAGCAGGGCGTCGACTTCATCGTCATGGAGAGGGTCGAGGGCCGGACGCTGCGCCAGATCCTCGACGCCGGGCCCCTGCCGGTGGACGAGGCGCTCGGCTACGCGAGGCAGGCCGCGGCGGCGCTCGCCGTCGCGCACGCGGCGGGCATCGTTCACCGCGACCTCAAGCCCCAGAACCTGATGGTCACGCCGGGAGGGCAGCTGAAAGTCCTCGACTTCGGCCTCGCCTGCGTCGAGTCCGGAGTGGTGGACTCCATCGGCCCCACGAAGGAGCGCCTCACCGAGTTCGGCACGGTCGTGGGGACCCCGGGATACATGTCGCCGGAGCAGGTCGAAGGGAAGCCCGTGGACGCCCGCACCGACGTCTTCTCGCTCGGCATCGTCCTCTACGAGATGCTCACGGGGAAGGCTCCGTTCGGAGGCAGCTCGGCGGCCGCCGTCCTCTACGAGATCGTCCACCGCGTGCCCGAGCCGGCCGTCCGCCTGCGGCCCGGCCTGGGCCGCCACGTGACGGACGTCCTGGACGCGATGCTGAGAAAAGACCCCGCGCAGCGCCTCGCGGACGGAGGCGAGGTGCTGGCAGCCCTCACCGGCGCTCCCCTCCGCTCGCGGACCGGGCGCCGGGGCCTGGCGTGGGCCGTCGCCGCCGCCGCCGCCGTCCTCATCGGATGCGTCGTCGTCGTGGGCCTCGCCTGGAGGGCGCGGCTCCCTTCGAGCCCCGAGGTCCGGACGGCGGCGGCCTCCGCACCCGGCAACGCGTACGACCGCTACCTCGAGGGCCTCGAGCTGGTGAAGCGCTGGGACAAGGGAACCAACCTCGACGACGCGATCCGCCTCTTCCGCGAGGCCGCCGCAGAGGACCCCGCCTTCGCCCTGGCTTTCGCGCGTCTCGCCGACGCCGAGCGGATCAAGTACGCGTTGACGCGCGACAGGACCTGGCTCGACGCGGCGGGCAGGAGCGCCGACGAGGCCGTCCGGCTGAATCCCGGCCTCGCGCCGGTGCAGGTGGCCCTCGGGCGCATCCACGGGATGCGGGGCAGCAACGACCTCGCCTTCGCCGCGTTCGAGCGCGCGCTCGCGATCGACGCCAACGACCCGGAGGCCAACCAGGCGATCGCCCGCCAGTACGAGCGCCTCGGACGGCTCGAGGACGCCGAGGCCTCCTATCGAAAGGCTCTCTCTCTCGACCCGGAGAACCTCTCCATCCTCGACGCGTTCGCGAACTTCCTCTTCCGGCAGGGGCGTTTCGAGGAGGCCGTGCGCGAGTGGCGGGCGGTCATCCGCCTCGCCCCCGACAACGCGGCCGCGCTCGTCAACCTCGGTTCGGCCCTCAGCGAGACCGGCCGGTTCGCCGAGGCGATCACCCTGTACGAGCGGGCCGTCTCGCTGAAGCCGAGCACCATGGCCTACTCCAACCTCGGCACGGCCTACTCGCGGGCAGAGCGCTACCCGGAGGCCGCGGCCGCCTATCGAAAGGCGCTCGAGCTCGACGGCGAGGACTGGCTGGCGTGGGGCAACCTCGCCTACGTCTCCTCCTGGATGAAAGGGATGGACGCGGCGGCGGTCGAGGCGTTCGAGCGCGCGATCCGGCTCGCCGAGGCCGAGCGGAAGGAGAGCCCGCGGGACGCATCGCTCCACAGCCAGCTGGCCCTCTACTACGCCAAGACCGGAGATCGCCGGCTGTCGCTCCAGCGGCTCTCCACCGCGCTCACCCTCTCCCCCGGCACTGGACAGATCCAGGCCGACGCGGCGGAGGTCTACGAGCTCTTCGGGATGCGGGAGAAGGCGGTCGCCGCCCTCCGCAGGTCGCTGGATCTCGGCTTCCAGCGGCAGCAGCTCCTGCGCAACCCCGAGCTTTCACGGCTTCTCGAAGACCCGCGCATGAAGACGCCGAGCTGAGCCGCACGCCGATTCCCGTAAGCCGGCAAAGCGGTTGGCAACGGAAGGAGAACGACATGGCGACGAAGAACATTTCCCTGGACCCCGGAGGCCCCAACCCCGCTCGTCTGACGGGGTGCAAGCCGGGCGACAAGATCGTCTGGACGAACAACACCGGCAAGACCATCACCGGTTTCACACTTCCCACCTGTGTCTCCCCGCAGAAGAGTCCCGCGCCGATCGACAGCGGAAAGCCGACGCAGAAGTACACCGTCAACAAGGGCGCGAGCGGCGAGTACTCCTACTCGTACGTCACCCCCGATAAGGCGAAGGGGACGAAGAACGGGACGATCGACGTCGGGTCCTGAGGACCACATCCGGTTCCGGGTCAGCGGGACCGGAGACGTGCACCTGTGACACGATCTTGCTCATGAAGACGATCGGACTCATCGGAGCGGGACACATCGGAAGCCAGGTCGCGCGCCTCGCGGTGGCGCACGGCTACGGCGTGCTGATCAGCAACTCGCGCGGCCCCGAGACGCTCGCGGCGCTCGTGCGGGAGCTCGGCCCCCATGCCCGCGCCGGCACGACGGTCGAGGCGGCAAGCGAGGGAGACATCGTCGTCGTGACGATTCCTCTCAAGAGCATCGGCAGCGTGCCCGTGGAGCCCCTCGCCGGCAAGGTCGTCATCGACACGAACAACTACTACCCCGAGCGCGACGGGCAGATCCCCGCGCTCGACGACGAGTCGACGACGACGTCGGAGCTCCTGCAGGCGCACCTTCCGACATCGAAGGTGGTCAAGGCCTTCAACCACATCTATGCCGCGGAGCTCACGACGCACGGGCAGCCGGCGGGCACGCCGAACCGCCGCGCCCTGGTCATCGCGGGCGACGACCCGTCCGCGAAGGCCACCGTCACCCGGATGCTCGACGCGTTCGGCTTCGACACGGTCGACGCGGGCCCGCTGAAGGAGGGTTGGCGGATCCAGCGGGACACGCCCGGCTACGGACCGCGGCGCAACGCCGAGGAGCTGCGGAAGGACCTCGCGGCGGCGAAACGCTATCGGGACCTCTGACGCGAGCCTCATGCGGCCCGCCACGCTGGCCCTGCTCCTCGCCCTGAGCCCGTCCCTCCTCTCCGGCCAGCCTCTCGCCGAGCGCACCGCCGCGCTGGGAACGACCATCGTGACCACGTCCGATCACACGATGTTCCCGCACCCGAAGCGCGCGAACGGGTACGTGTACGAGGGGAAGACCTACCCGGCGGACCGGCACTACAGCGATCGGACCGTCGTGATCTTCGTCCCGAAGGGCTTCCGTCCCGGCGAGACGACCGACATCGTCTTCTACTTCCACGGGTGGTGGAATAACGTGGACCGGACGCTCGCGACGTTCCGGATCGCCGAGCAGCTCGGCGCGAGCGGCGTCAACGCCGTCCTCGTCCTCGCCGAGGGGCCGAAGGACGCACCCGACTCGTTCGGCGGAAGGCTGGAGGAGGAGGGCGTCTTTTCGGGCCTCGTGGCCGACGTCCTCGCCACGCTGAAGGACAGGGGCGTGATCGAGAAGCCCCGCCCCGGCTCGATCGTCCTGACGGGGCACAGCGGCGCCTTCCGCGTGATCTCGTTCATCCTCCTCAGGGGGGGCCTGACGGCGAACGTCCGCGAGGTCTACCTCTTCGACGCCCTGTACGGGCAGGTGGAGAAGTTCGCGTGGTGGGTCGACCACACACGGGGAAGGCTGGTCGTGATCCACACCCCCGGGGGCGGGACGCGAGCACAGACGCTCGATTTCATGGACGACCTGCGGGCCTGGGGAGTTCCCTTCGCAGAGGTCCCGGAGAGCGCCGTGACCGCCGAGCTCCTCAGGAAGAACCGCCTCGTCTTCATCGCGTCGCCGCTCGCCCACGACGACGTCGTCGCCGCAGAGGAGCAGCTGCGCAGGTATCTCGAAACAGGCGCGCTGGGCCGGCGCTGAGGGGTCGGGAGCGTCATCGACGGGTCGATCGTCGACGACGCACCGGTCGCATTCCTTCCGGAGCGTCGGAGATCGGGCTGGTACGATTCCTGTGCGATGACGCGTTGGACGCTGGCGACCCTGAGGGAACGGCGCGACGAGATCCTGGAGATCGGCCGGCAGCACGGCGTCCGGATGATCCGTGTCTTCGGGTCGGTCTCGCGAGGCGACGCCACCCCGGCCAGCGACGTCGACTTTCTCGTCGACCTGGAGCAGGGGCGCAGCCTCTTTGACCTCGGTGGCTTCGTGGCGGACGTGCAGGATCTCCTTGGATGCCGGGTCGATGTCGTGAGCGCGCGGGGCCTCCGGCCGCGCTTCCGGGACCGGGTGCTCCAGGACGCCGTCGCCCTGTGAGAAGGGACCTCGACCGTCTCCGCGACATCCTGGAGGCGATTGAGGCTATCGAGCGCCACACCGCTGAGGGCCGGGAGCGGTTCGAACGGGATGAGCTCGTCCGGATCTGGTGCCTGAAGCACGTCGAGATCATCGGGGAGGCCGTATCGCGGCTCTCCGAGGACCTTCGCTCCCGTTACGCCACCGTCCCCTGGCGGGGGATCATCGGAATGAGGAACACGCTGGTCCACGGCTACTTCGACGTCGACTGGGACGCTGTCTGGGCGGTGGTCGAGAACGACCTCGGAGCTCTCCGTTCGGCTGTCGAGACGATCCTCGAAGCCGAGAGGGAGCGGACGCAGACCTGAATTGACTGCGGAAGGGTCGATGGCTCCGCGATCGGTCAGGCGCACGACAGCTGAGACCGGACGGCCGAGCGCGAAGACCCCGCAAACAGTGGCCTCTCAACGGGAAACGCCGGCAGGGCTGCCGGCGCTCGTCGTTAACCGCTTGCCGGGATCGAGCTAGCGGGGAAAGTACGATGGTTACGCAGCAGAGCGGCTGGATGAACCGTTCTCTCAGAGGCGGAGGCCGAGATTCAATTCGTTCTCCGTCCTGAAGTGCTTTCCATTCTTTTGGTTGCGCTCCTGGGCGACCTCTTGGGGAAATAATCGGACCTCGCCTGGCGAATGGCCGACCGGCTGCCTGATCGAAGACGATAGTACGGGCCGCGACCTGCGGGCCTGGCTAAACCAGAGTTCGGCGGCCGCTGCGCGGCTCGCTTCGCGAGCCCCGGACCCGACCCGGTCCTCGGCCCGTCCTCTTCTATCGGGGAGATGGAGAGCCATCCTCCCGCGTGGGGAGACGACGAGGAACGCCCGGAAGAACACCGGGGCGCACCCGAAAGCGCGCCCCGTCGTTCCGAGATCAAGGACTCAAGACCTCATCCCGTGCGGCGGCGGCGTTTCAGCCCGATCGACGAAGCGCCGCCAGCCCAGGAAGAATGAAGAACCCAATGGCGGTGGCTGTAATCGCCAGCCCGCCGACAATGTCGCCGTCCCGGATGACATCGACCGCAACGTAGCTCAATAGCATCGCATACAGCGAATTCGCCAGGACACCAAGAACGCGTCGCAGCTTCCGCTTGTGGAACGCGAAGTAATGAAGACAGCCCGCAAGGCTAGCGAGGAGCATCGCTGCTGATGCAATACCGAGTCGCTTCTTGTCGAGGATCGCGAGAACTCCGATCCCTAAGGAAAAGACTCCAAATATCAGCAAGATGAATGTATTAAAGACAAGCCATGCATTCGTCGACGGTAGCCGCGTTGAGCCCAAACGCAACATTCCCACTCCTTTCATCCGCCTTCGTGCCGTCCGGAGTCGGCCGAGAGCCTCCCTGCCACGACACGACTCGTGCCAATCGCGACGGGCGGATTGAGAAGCCCGAAGCCGAACGGGACATGTCTATACGCGAAGGGCATGGCCACGTGGTCGCCCCCCGGTTCGGACTGCGAGAGGATCATCGCTCCCCATGCCCTTGAGACCGGGCGGGAGCCGCAGACCGATAAGCCCGCTACGCTCAATAAGGACTCCGCCCAGAACAGCAGACGCCTCACTTCCCCCCCCCGCTGATCTTCCGATTCGCCCCGCAGTCAACTTCCTGCCCGTCGCAGGCGACGCTGTTCGGTGGAGGAGTGTCCGCAATGAGGCCTAATGCGCCCATCCCTTCGACCAAGACCTCCTGAAAGAGTGATCCTGTACCTGAAACTGCAACACCAAGGAACTTCTCGAGTCCTTCCATGGTCCCCATGGCTGCCGGCAATGAGCCTGCCATCTTCTCCGCCCCCGCCGAAAGCGCAACATCGCCTACGCCAGTGAGCGCTCCCGCCGCGACGCCGCTGACCGCACTTACCGTAAGCTGGTCGGCCAACTGGCCAGCCTTGATCCCGTTGACTAGCGCTCCGGCGGCAACTCCAACGACGTTCGCTCCGAATTTGGCAAGTGTAGTTTGAGCGCTCACGCCACCGGTGATGGCACCGGTCACAGCGGAGCCGGTGACACCGGTCCAGATGCTGTAGTTGGGATGGTCAAACCTTATGAGACCGTTGAGTATAACCCGGACTCCAGCACCGACGGCCGCGCCGAGGAGCGCAGACTTGGAAATCTGCACGATCCGAGCACCGACGCCGGCCGCGACGAGGGCGGTCTTGCCGTCGGGGTCAATGTACTTGACCGGGTTGTTCAAGCCATAGGCGTACCTGTTGAGGCTCTGCGGGTTGAACAGCGAGAAGCTGTTGGCCGGATCGGGTCTCGTGAACCTCCCCAGCATCGGAACGTACGTCCGAGCGCCCATGTTGTCCGAGACAGGGAACTGCGCTCCGTCGATTCCGGTGACGTGCTGCCGCTCGTGCCCCGCGAACCGATAGCGCTCGCCGCCGCTTCCAGAGATCTCGTTGCCGAACGAATCGAGGCGGGAATGGAAGAGCACCTGGCCAGTACGGGAGAAGCGGGTCCGCGTCGAGCCGAGATGGTCGAGGGCCCAGAACGCAGTCCCCTGCGAGTCTGTGCGGTCATACGTGACCATCGCCCACGGGCCAATGCGAATGTAGTCCTTGCGGAAGCGATCGGCCCACTCGCAGTCGTACGAAGTGCAGTCGCAGGTCTGAGTCGGGTCCGCCTTGTAGTCCGTGAGCATCTGACCGCTCTCGTCCCGAAGATGACCCAGAAAGACTTCCGTATTGCAGTAGAGGCCATCGCCGTAGAAGGTCAGCGAGGTCGCGCCGCGGAAATCGGGAGCCCATGCGGAGATAGCGGGCGGGTTTCCCGAATAGGCTCCGGGCGGATGCACATTCTCCGCCTTGGTTAGTCCGTCGGGGTAATAGTCGCGGGCGACATTCCGGCCCGCGAACGTATCAAAGATGAGATCCCCGCGGCTGTTCGAGATCATTCCCGCCGAAGCGAGCCGGTTCGTGCTCCGGCTGACGGGCCGATCTACCGGGTCGCCGGTGTTCGTGACCCTGGTGAGGTTGCCGAACCCGTCGTAATCGCGATCCTGCGTGTCGTTCTGCCCTGCCCTGGCCGAGATCACATCCCGGATCAGACGACCACGCGAGTCGTAGACAAAAAGGTCGGTCGCGAGACCGGAGCTAATTGAGACGATGTTCCCCACGGGGTCAAAGGCGTAGTTTCGGGTCTCCACTGCCGGGTTGGTAGCGACAGGCCCTCGGAGATCCCACGTCTGCAAGCGAGACATCCCTGACTCATCCCGCGGGGTGGCGAGTGAGAACACGCGGGCGGCCCCACCGTTCGAGGAGATCACTGTCGAAGCGACGGACCCATCCGCGTTGTAGCTGAGTGTGCCGGTGACGTTCTCGACAGTCGTTCGTGCCAAAGGGTTGCGAATCGCGGCAGTAATCCCGGTTAGGAAGCCCCGGTTGTAACCGTAAGTGACCTCGGTCGGGAAGCCCTCGTCGCGACGGGGATAGACGATCTGCGACAGACGACCGGCTCCGTCGTAACGGTACTGCCAGCGGGCCATGCCGGAGGGGTTCCACGGATCGCTCAAGAGGCGGGTAGCGGCAGCGCTCTCCGACGCAACCATCTGTCGAACGGTATCCATGCCGTCCTCGACCTTCCTGCCCTGGCTCTCGAAGTATCGCTCGAAGGCGATCTGGGTCGGTGTCTTCCTCTTGGTCGCGGAATCGAGCGCCTGAATCGCATTCGGCGGGACTGTCGTCGACGAGAAGCCCAGCCAGTTGTCGCCATGTTGGCGGAAGCTAATCCGTCCTCCGGGACCGCCGTAGTGAAGGAAGTCCGTGAAGCCGTACCAACCGAGATCAACGGTCCCTTCGTTCGTGAGCAGATGATTCGCGCGGATTGCAAAGATGAGCTTACCGTTGCTCCGACCCAGGTCGTATCCGTACCTTGCGTCGTACTCGAAGATCTCGTACGCAGTCGTGGGGTTGCCGTTATACAGCCAGGAGGAGGGTTCGCTCGCCCAGGCGGAACTTCTATGGCGCCCGGCTACGTCATAGACCCTCGAGATTGAAACGCCTCCTTCATTCGTGCGCAGCGGGTTGCCGCGAGCATCCCGCGCGTAGACGGTGAAACTCGTGGAGGGAAGCTCTGGATCGGTACTGGAGACCAGCCAGCCGAAGTCGTCATACAGGCGAGTGCGGACCTGGGTGATGCTCGAGCCCGGCGTCGCGTTTGAATCGGACCCGGGCTTCCGAATGACGACCAACCGTCCCACATGATCATAGCGATACGTCGTCGTTTCGGCGGGGTTCATGGCTGACGCGCGATCGGCCTTGGTCGCGGCAGGCTCCGTCAGAGCGACTATCCGGCCCATGAAATCCCGTTCGATCACGGTAGTCGTGGTGATGGCGTCGGTCGGCGGGTTCTCCGGTACAAGCGTCCGTGTCGATTCCTGAGTCCACCAGCCCCAGTAGGTGTTCGTCTCCTCAGAGCCGTCGGCGAGTCGGCTCAGCGTGGCCCGATCAAGAGCGTCGAAACCGAGGATAGAACTCCCGCGCGGAGTAGAGACCGCGCCGGGACCGCCGGATATGGTGAACTGAACGTTGAGAGGGTCGTCACACAGGTTTCCAACACCGGGATCGCCATTTCTCCACCACGCCGTCTGCCCGACCGCGTGTCCCGCCGCGTCCCATACGGAGACGCGGCAAGACCAGCCCCCATCCGGCATGAGCTTCCGCTCCGCAGTCGGGCGCGCGAGCTCATCGAAGAACGACTCCTGACGGCTCATCTCGGTGTTCGTAGTATCGAACTTGAGCCGGACAACGTTCTGCCTGCCGAACGAAACCGTCTCGGGTCCCTCTCCGGGCGGCTGAACCACGACGACCCTTCCCAGGAGGTCGTACGTCGTCGTCGTCGTGAGCTGCGGGGAGACGTCCGCATACGAGAGGCGCCCGTCGGTTCCTCTCTCTCCGATGACCTTCCCGACGGGGGCTATATCCCTGTCGACAGCGTAGAAGCCGGTGGTGTCGCGCGCTGCCTTAAGCGTCCCGTACCCGTAGTAGAACCAACGCTTGTAGGTGGAGGTGAGAGGCGTCGCGTCGAGAGCGCCGGTTAGGGTCTCTGTCACGGTCTTGGCGAAGCCGAGATTCGAACATGCCGTAGAGAGACTGCCGGTCGCGAGGCACCGGCCGCTGGCATCCACCCCCTTCTCAATCACGCGGCGCAGCGTTCGGGTCTTGGTGATGCCGCTTACGACGTCAGAGGAGACGATCTGGTGTGCCGTCCGGAAGCCTGTCGTCGGGTCGTACTCGAAGGTCTCGGTAGTCGAGAGGTTCATCGTCAAGTCAAGCTGGGTATTCCGTGTACGAGAGGTTGTTTGAGTGAGAGTGGAGCCAAGCACCCAGCGCGTGCCAGTGGCGCTGTCGGAGATCAGGTTGCGATAGGTGGACTCCTCGCGCCGGAGCTCAACGTTTCCTGACCCGGAGTGCGGTTGCGGACCTGGCGCCCCAGGCCGTCACACGAGTGGCCTCGCGGGTATTGTGATCAAAGCCGGCTCCGGTGCCGATAGGAGGAACTGACGAGTCGCGGGGGCCATCGAACTCGTAGGAATAGGAGATCGTCCGGAAGGGAGTCGAATTATCGAGCGTCTCGGGATCAGGGCCATCGGCCCGGACGAAGTAGTCGGAGGTCGAGAGCGGTCGTGCGTAAAGAGCGGTGTTGCGTATCTGATCGGACTCGGCGAAAACAGTTCGACTGACCCTGAAGTTCATCCATGCGCTCTCGCAAGGTGACCAGACGTCGACTCGAAGGCGGCAGTTCTGCTTCGAGGACTCAGAACAGGCGTCTTCAACCGCGTAGCTTCGGGAATAGGACGTGCGACTGACCTCGGTCGTCAGGGCACCGCCAGCGGCAGTTCGAATCTGTCGCTCAGATTGACGAGCGACGATGCCGTAACTGAAGTCCTTCTTGAAGCCGTCATCAATCGGCTCGCCCGTGTAGGAGTAACGCGACATTTGCCGCGTCCAATGGAGTATCTGTCCGTACTCATACCGGACGGTCCCTCCGGAAGGCACTTGAACGGCGGAGAGTCCGCCGGCACCATACGAGAAGGCGTAGCTCATACCCTCCTGCGTCGGGAGCGTAGGCAACGTCAGGCTGGTGAAGCGCGGGGCGAGAAGTCCCACATGCTCGTGTGCCAGGGTCCACGTCGCTGCCTGCCACCCGCCATATCCGTCAGACGCTGCGGTGGGAGTGAGGATGCGCGCGAGCCGTGGTGCCCGAACCGGCGGAGAGCCCGAATCGGGCAGGTACAGAACCGTCTCGACCTCGAATCGAAAGACGACAGACGCGAAGAGAGGAGAGTGGGGCGCACCCGGAGCAGACTGGAAGGCGCGATAGGGGATGGCGTCCCACTGATTTGTCGGCACCCCAAAGGCTTCAAGGGGATGGAGCGGGGTGCCGGGTGATCCGTCGCCGTAATACTGAATGGTGTACTGGTTTCCGAACAGGTCGCCGACAACGGTGGCGTGATGGGAGGGTTCCGTGTCGGCGAAATCCAGATCGGTGCGCGGCGACGTGCCGAGGATCGGGTATCTGCCGCCGCGAAAGCCCATCACGCGGAATGTGCCGTCCGGGAGGTAGACAGTCGGCTTGCCACCATGTTCGGGGTCAATTGGGTCGAGCCGGAGATAGCTCGCATCGTGGCTGTAAGCGAAGCAGTGACCCGAGCCGTGCGTTGCCGGGTCGAAGCACTTCGGCGGATGAGTGGCCTCGCAAGCAGGATCGTCAACGTCGCAGGTGCCTTCCTGGAACCGGTCGTAGAACTCGTGAACTCCCCCGTCGGGATCCTCGTAGGCCCATCCCGTCCTGATCTTGCCGTCAACGGGCGAATCAGTCGTGGCTTCCTCCGGGGCCGCCAGGCGCTCGCAGTCGAAGCTGCCAGCGCGGATCGTAGTCTCGACGCGCGTGAGGCGACCGAAGTGCAATCTCCAGCCAGTGCCGATGGCACGGTCGCCCGTCGGGAACTCGAGATTGTCTTTGCAGACTCTCCACATTCGTTCCGAGTGACTGTTATAGACCAGGGCGGGCGCTATTGAGAGCTGGGGGCCAACAGGGACGGCCCCACCGATGGGGATGCGATAGTGGAGGTTCCCGTTGAAGAGATTGATGTCATCTGCTCCAGCGCTCGAATAGAGAGTCTCCCCTCGAATCCCTGTCGCACGGTTGGGGTGTTCCTCCTGGCTGAAGGCGAAAGGGGCCATGCTGGCCGAGACGAGCAGACCGACGACGAGAAAACGGTGCTTCAAGAAAGCTCCTTTCATGAATTGGCGAGCAAGCACTTTACGCCAGAAGAAGTCGCTATCGGCTGACGGAACAACGTGAACTCGGAAGAAACGAGTGCCAATCTGACGTCGAGAAACAGGGCAAGTAGGGTCCGGAGGGAAAGAGCAGACAGCCGGGTGGGCGGCGAGAGGGAGAGATGGGGCCCGAGGCTCTGCTCCGCAGAGATCGACGACGCAACCTTCGTTCGGGAGGCAGAGGCATCGACTCGTGGATCGCAGGACTTGCGTAGACGAGAAGGGAGAGCGAAGGCCGCGAACGTCGGGTCGTGAGCTGAATCTGTACCGCCGAGGATGGTCCCTTGCGGAGGCGCGAAGCAAGGGAGACCAGACAGGATGCCGGGGAAGAACGAGAACGCAGTTAACACACTCCTCACGGCCTCCCAGGTCTTCCGACAGGGAAGGACGGCGCGACTCAACAGTCATCCGCCATAGGTAAGCTCCGCGAGACCCGGGCTTTTACAACAGCCCCCGGCAACTTTCTTACGGAAGGCACTACCGGGGAACGCAGCAGAGGGTGAAGGCCGCATGTGGCGCTCGACAGAGGACCGGGGAGGTCCCCCTGTCGCCGAGCTGCTCGGCGCGAGCGGCGCCTACCGCGTGATCTCGTTCATCCTCCTCAGGGGGGGCTGACGGCGAACGTCCGCGAGG